>NZ_JBBCQO010000004.1:0-461188 GCF_037149875.1 Pantoea sp. USHLN256
ACCATGGCTGTTTTCATCAGCCCAGACAGAGGTAATGACCGGCACTGGCGGGGCTGGCGGGGCATAGTAAATATCGTAAGGTTCGCTGGAAACACCCTGCGATTTCACCACGATCTGGTTGCGACCTTCACCCAGTGTGAGGTTATAAGACCAGTTGCCGAAATTATCGGCCTGAACGGTATCGATGCGTCGACCATGCTGCCAGATTTCCACCTCAGCAAAACTGCCGACGTTATGACCACGCATGAACAGTGTGTCGTCATCAGTGGTGTCACCATGAGCAATCTCACCATAGGTATTGTCGTCAGCCCAGACAGAAGTAATGACCGGTACCAGCGGGGCAGGTGGTGCATAGTGAATATCGAAAGGCTCGCTGGCGATTCCGCCGGCTTTTACCACGATCTGATTTAAGCCTTCGCTCAACGTCGGCGAATATGACCAAAAGCCTACATTGTTTGCCTGGGTTGTGGTAACAAAGCGGCCATTGATCCAGATTTCAACCTCAGCGAATGGACCGGCATTAATGCCTCGAAGTTGCGGAGTTGCGTCATCGGTGTTGCCACCGTTAACGATCTGACCATGACTGTGTTCGTCAGCCCAGACGTTGACGATGGCTGGCGCTGGCGTGGCTGCGGGATCAAAGTGAATCTCGAAGATCTCACTGGCGATGCCCTGCGTTTTAACCACGATTTGGTTCAGCCCTTCACGCAGCGTCGGCGTGTATGACCAACTGCCGTTGACGCTGGCAGCGGTGGTATCGACCAGTTGACCATTCAGCCAGATTTCTACCGAGGCATACTTGCCGGCGCCGCCGCTGATGACCGGAGTAGCATCATCGGTGGTGCCACCGTTAACAATTTGGCCGTAATTGTTTTCATCTGCCCAGACGGTGTGAATTTCGGGTGGTGTCAGGCTGGCGGCGGGGGCGTTCACCACCCATGGTGCGCTGCTGGCGTTTTCAGAGCGCAGCGTCAGGCTGTTTTCGCCCGGCAGCAGGTCAACAAAATAGGTCCAGTTGCCCTGGGCGTTAGGGATAACGTCAGTAATGAACTTATCACCTGACCAGAGCGACAGCATGGCGCCAGCAGGACCGGTGCCGCTAATGCGCACCTGCTGACCGGAGAGGGATCCGTTCTCATCAATCACCTCAAAGGTGTTGCCATCAAGGATCAGTCTGATTGCCAACTCAACTTCTGGGGCAGGCGTGTAGTTGACCTCAAAGATTTCACTGGCAACGCCCTGAGATTTCACCTGGAACTGGTTCAGGCCTTCGCTCAGCGTTGGCGAGTAGGTCCAGTCACCTGCACGGTTCGCCATGATGGTTTCGATGTGCTGACCGTTCAGCCAGATTTCAACCATTGCGTAACGGCCGACATTCACGCCTTGAATTTGCGGAGTGGCATCATCGGTGTTGCCACCATTCTCAATATTGCCGTAGGTGTTTTCATCGGCCCAGACTGCGGCGATTTCCGGTACGGGTAGGGCAGGTGCAGTGACAGTGATGGTCACCGGCTCACTCTGCTGGCCCGGAATGCGCAAGGTAATCGCGTTCTCACCGTGAGGCAGCGTCAGAACGGTTTGCCAGGTTCCGGTGCGACCTGCTGGCACGCTTTTAATAAAGGTGTCACCCGACCAGATCTCAATCAAGCGCGAGGCTGGACCAACACCGCTGAGGCGAATCTCGGTGCTGCTCGTGGAGCCATTTGGATCGATAACGTCACCGGTCATAAAATCGCTGATGCGCAAAATCGACAGTGGCTCGTCCACAGGCGGGGCTGGTGGCGCGTAATGCACTTCTACCGTTTCACTGGCGACGCCCTGAGTAACCAGATGAATACGATTCATACCTTCAGACAGGGTTGGCGAATAGTTCCAGTTGCCCAAATCATCGGCCTGCAAGGTATCCACATGCTGGCCATTCACCCAGACTTCAACTGTCGCATTGCGGCCGGCGATGCCGGACATCTGCGGGGTGTTGTCGTCGGTGCTGCCACCGTTGTTAATCAGGCCCGGTGTATTCTCGTCAGCCCAGATGCTGTGGATCTCAGGCGTTACCGGCACGGGAGCAGGGACAGTGATCATTACTGCTTCGCTGCGCTCGGTGCCGTTGCGCACGGTCAGCTCATGATTGCCCTGCGGAATGGTCAGCATCTGGCTCCAGTTGCCGTTCATGTCCGTAAAGACATAACCGATGAACTGGTTGCCGGCGTAGGCCATAAGGCGCTGATCGGCTGGGCCGGTACCGCTTAGCTGCACACTGTTACTGGTCGCGGCGCCGTTCGGGTCAATCTGTTCACCGCTCATCACATCACGCATAAACGTAATAGCCAGATCCGGTGCGACGGGTTCAACCGGCTCAGCAGCCGGCTGATAGAACACTTCCCACGGCTCGCTCTCTTCGCCGTTAGTGATCACGGTAATAACGTTGCGGCCTTCCTGCAGAGGCAGGTTCAGCGACCAGTTATTGAAGTCATTGGCAACGGTGGAAGTGACTTCCTGGCCGTTAATCAGCACTTTCACTTCTGAACCGGCCAGCGCGTAGCCACGTACGATAGGATCGGCATCGCTGGTGGTGGCAGCTTGATCAATGAATTCCCACGCATAGCTCACTTCGTCGTCATAAATTTCGTGAATAATCGGACGTGTTTCGATGGGGGCTTCAGTGCGGGTAAAGTTAAAGCTGTCGCTAAGGTCGGTTAATGGAATAGCGACTTTGATTTCAATATCGCCCACACGCGGCAAGTGGTGCGAAACCCAATTCCCCTCTCTGTCAGCGCGAACCTGGAAGCGCGTTTCATTGACATAAATGAAGAAAATCTCATTAGGAAGGGCAGTACCACGTACGGTGAATAAAACACCATCGGAGGTGCCGTTTTCTGTAACTACATCGTTATTGTCACCGTTCATTACAGTGACACTATCGATGCGGATAAAACGCTCACCTTCATTCAGAGGTGTCATGTTGTTTAGCGGCAGTGCACTATTTAACTGATGGGTTAAATCGCGATCTTTATTATTGTTCAATCCATTCATCCTTTTTACGGGGATTAACTATTACACGCTGTGCCGTGGCCGGTTCCTTGCGTGCAGACTTAAATCCCCGGCATTATCGAATAGCCAATTTCAATTCCAACAAGATGGGTCTTTGTTTGATGTTGTGGTGATTCAGGATATTGATATATATAGTTATATTGACGTGGTAAGTATAACTACGTAAATATGGCTGTAGTTAACAAATATAATTAATGATTGGTTGTTTTGGCGGGTATTCCTGGTGTTAATCAGCCATATCCTGGTTTGATCGTTTAGTGGCTTAAAACGATATAAAAAAGATGTTTGTGTTTCTTTTTTATAATCTAAAGAATGCGTTTTTGATGTGCGGTTTAGCAGTCTTGTCTGCTTGTCTTTACTAATTTAAATAAATGTAAATGGCCGGCGTAATAAAATGATGGCTTAAATCAGTAAATGTTATGTATTGACAGGTATTTCGGATGGGAGCCATTACGTCTTGCGTAAGATGTCACTTGCGGATATTCGTTGTCACTTGGCTATGGGGCATTCTTAACAAACCTGGTAAATAATCAGAAAACTCATTAAGAGTTATGCCGACGCGCGGAAGTCAATATGCGGGGCGGGCAATCAGTGCGGTGCCCACCCTTTTAAAGATCAACGTTAATCAGCATCCAGCGACAGTGACGATGACAAATCACGCAGCGCGTTAGCCTGTTCACCCAGTGATTTGGCTTTAGCTTCGAAGGTTTCAACTGCATCCGCGCCGGCCGCGAAACGCGCTGGTGGGTTCTCAAGCCTGGCAAGCTTAATAAGGGCCTCGGCTAATTTTTCCGGGTCGCCACCTTGTTTACCGTTCATGCCACGCCAGGCTGATTTTGTTGCCTGGGTTTCTGCGGCGTAGTCAGGAATGGACAATTCCGCATATTGGGTTGAGTCATCAGAAAGCAGTTCGGTGCGGAAGAATCCGGGCTCAACCAGCATGCTGTTAATGCCAAACTTCTTCACCTCCAGCGCCAGAGACTCCATCCAGCCCTCCACACCAAATTTTGCCGCACTGTACGCGCTGCAAAATGCGATACCCGTAATGCCCGCGGTCGACGATAACGTGATAATAAGACCTGACCGCTGGCTTCTCATCGCCGGTAAGACCGCTCGTGTGACGTTCATAGGGCCAAAGAGCAGGGTTTCCATCTGGTTGCGCACCTGGTTCTGGCTCAGCTCTTCAAAAAATCCGGCGTAAAAATTACCGGCGTTATTGACCAGCACATCAATCCGGCCGTACTTTTCAGTAACAGTTGACACGGCCTGTTCAGCGTCGGCAAAACGGGTGATATCCAGTTTCAGAGTGATGAGTGAATCATGTTCACCGAGTGCACTGGCGATTTTTGCCGGATCGCGCCCCGTCGCGACCACAGTGTGACCAGCGGCCAAGGCTACTCTGGCAATATCCAGACCCAGGCCGCGACCGGCCCCCGTAATCAGCCAAACTTGTTTATCTGTCATTAATGTCTCTCCATATAGAGTTCAAAAAACGGTAATTGCCGTTGCGTTCTTTTAGGTGTTTTACGTGCTCACTAAGCGTTTAGCTGCTGGCAAGATTTTGGCGAAAGAAGGGGGCAAGCTGACGGGCGGCTTTGTTAGCACCTTCACCATCATAAAGATCCATATGCGTGGCTCCGGGAATAATAAACAGCTGTTTGTTTGCCGATGCAGCGCTCTGGTTTAGCTGCTGGCTATGCCACAGCGATCCCGCTTCACTACCGGCCACCATGAGCAGCGGCTGCGTGATATAAACATCTGCGCCTGCAAAGCCGGTGAAAGAGGCGAGTGTGCTGATGCTGGTCATTAACATCTGATTGGTTGATGTCGGATAATGACCGCGAGGTGTTAAATAGTAGTCTGCGGCTTCCTGCAGATCGCGCGGAGCAGACGTATCCCCGAGCTTAGGCACATAATTAACGTAGACAGCGGCACCACCCGCCGCCTCAGACTCGCGCTGTTTAGCCACGGCTTCAAGGGTGGGAATCAGCTCAGATTCCGCGGTCTTCCCCTCCCAACCTTTACGAGTAGCGGCACCCACGTCTACCGCACTGACCGTCGCCAGCGCTTTAATCCTGCGATCGGTCATGGAGGCTTTGACGGTAATACCGCTGCCTGCGCACACGCCCAAAGCACCCATGCGGGTACTGTCGACATAAGGCAGCGTGGCGAGATAATCCACCGCGCTATAAAAATCGACGACCCTTTTCATCGGGTCATCAACAAAGCGTGGCAGGCCGCCGCTGGCTCCCTGGTGAGAAGCATCAAAGGCAAGAGTGATGAATCCTTCTGCGGCAAGTTTCAGCGCATAAAGGCCGGCGGTCTGCTCCTTAACGCCGCCGCCAGGATGGACCACCACAATGCCGGCGTAACGTCGGGCTGGGCTGAACGCTTTAGGCAGGTAGAGATTCCCGGACATCATGATTTCATTATTTCTGAACATGACGCTCTGAATGGTCACGCCGTCCACGCGTGTCGTCGTTCCGGAGAGCCGCGGCGTGGGAACCAGCGCAGCGCGTGTTTTCGCTGCCATCAGAAGCCCGGCGGAGGCGACTGAACCTGCAAAAATTAAATTACGGCGGCTTAGCCCGCCAGGGGTTTTGCTCATTGTCAGACTCCTTCAGGGATACGATGACGGCTTCACGACGGGGGGACGTTAATGTGTCGTTTCTGTCAGTCATCGTACTGCCTGCAGGATTAAGTGATTAGACGCTTAATTTTGCATGAGCTTAGAAGGCTATTTTCTTAATCCTGACCTGGACGGTGAGAATTAGCGCCTGCGGTAGCGCAGGGCGTCCAGCACCAGCTGGAAAGCGGGGGAGTGCTGCCGACGGCTGGGATAATAAAGATGATAGGCCGGTCGGGGCGGGCACCAGTCAGCAAGTACCCGGATCAGCTGACCCTTCTCAAGCAACGCCTCAACGCTATCCTCAGGAAGATAAGCGAGTCCGATCCCATCCAGCGCGGCCTGCAGCATCATATTGATGGTGCTAAACGTCCCCCGACCATTAACACGCACCTTGATCTCGCTGCCGTGCTGATAAAATTCCCATGCATAAAAACCGCCATGCGTCGGTAACCGTAAGCGGATACAGCTGTGGGCATTGAGATCGCGCGGAGTCAGCGGCAAGGGTTTATCAGCAAAATAAGCGGGCGAACCCACGACGGCAAAGCGGGAGTCTGCTGCGAGAGGGACAGAGATCATATCTTTATCGACCTGCTCACCGAGCCTTACGCCAGCATCATAACGTTCGGCGACAATATCTTTGAGGCCGTACTCACTGATGATTTCGATATTGATATCCGGATATTCCTGCAGCACCGGGGCAAGCCTTGGCCAGAGAAGCGTTTCGGCTGCATGCTCTACGGCGGTAATGCGTACTGTACCGGCTGGCTTTTCCCGCATTCCGCTTAGCGATGCAATTTCATATTCAATATCATCGAAATGTGGACCGATACGGTTGAGCAGGCGCTCGCCGGCTTCCGTCACAGACACACTTCTGGTGGTACGTGTCAGGAGGCGCAACCCTAAATGCGCTTCAAGCGTTCTGATGGTGTAGCTCAGAGCGGATTGCGATACGCCCAGCTGAGCCGCGGCTCTGGTGAAGCTTTGCTCGCGCGCAACGGCGATAAAAGCCTGGTAATCGCTGATATTCTTCCGGCGCATTGATAACCCTGTTTTGTTAATCTGCGCTGAATATACCATTCAATAATTTAATTGAGCGCGCTGATATTTATGATGGCTATGAATTAAAGCGTCATCACCCGATAAGTAACGTTATTGAAGAATTTATGTCCCCTCTGTAACGCCAGTACGCCTATTTCCCCGTTTGTGAAAGTCCGCGATGATGCGCCTCCGTTACGTTCCGGCCATAACGCATTGAGGTTACGTCCAGCTATTTGGCTTGCCTTTTTTCATTTGCAGTTCTTCCACAAGGGTATGTTATGCAAAATAAAAGCTCACTGCTTTTACTCGCGCTGTCTGTCGCCGTTTTCGGCGTGATCACCACCGAAATCGCCATCATTGGCCTGTTACCAAAACTGGTCTCACAGCTGCACGTGACGCCCACGCAGGTCGGCTTCCTCGTCAGTATTTATGCCATCATCGTGGCCATCACCGGACCGTTTATTACCCTGATGCTGTCAGGTTTTAATAAGAAAACGGTGCTGCTGAGCATTCTGGTGGTGTTCATTATTTCCAACCTGATCTATGCCACCACCGACGTGTTTAATCTGATGCTGCTATTTCGCATTCTGCCGGCGCTGGCGCATGCGGTTTTCTTCGCCGTTGCGCTGGTGGTGGCCGCCAGCTCGGTGCCGAAAGAAAAAGCCGCTGGCGCAGCTGCCAAGGTATTTGCCGGGGTGGCGATCGGTCTGGTGCTGGGCGTTCCGCTGAGTTCACTCATTGCGGATCATCTTTCGCTGGCGGCCGCGTTCTACTTCGGCGCCGCTGCCTGTGTAGTGGCTTTCGTTGGCGTCCTGCTCTTCATGCCTTCAATGCCGGCGAAACATAAAGTGTCTTATGCCAGCCAGGTTTCCGTGCTGCGCAATGGCAAGCTGTGGCTGACCATCTCCACCGTTACGCTGGTGTTTGCCGCGATGTTCTCCGGCTTCAGCTACGTTGCTGATTATCTGGCGCGAGTGACGCATCTCAGCAATAACGCCATCAGCGCAATGCTCATCCTGTTTGGCCTGTGTGGTTTCACCGGTAACTTTGTCTTCAGCAGCTTGCTGCAGAAAAACGTGGTGAAAACCACCCATGTCTATCCGCTGCTTTACACGCTGGTTTTCCTGCTGGTGTGGTTGCTGGGCTTTTCGCCGCTGGCGATGTGTCTGCTGACCGTATTCTGGGGTGCATTTCACTCATCCGGGCTGGTGGTCAGCCAGACCTGGCTGATGCGTGAAGCCAGCGAGGCCCCAGAGTTTGCTAACAGCCTGTACATGTCATTTTCTAACCTGGGGATCACGCTTGGCTCGCTGACGGGCGGATGGTTTATTGCCCGCCTCGGTACCCACTCCGTGGTGCTCAGCAGCGTGATCTTTGCTCTGCTGGCGTTCGCCAGCATCGTCATCAAGCACCGCGCTGATGTGAAAACGGCACCTGTTGCGCAAGAGCTGGCGTAAGCATAGCCGCATTAATGTAGAACTTATGGAACATCTGTTCGGAACAGACAGGTGTTCCCTAACCTGCTCACGGCACCCATCATGGAGGTGTCTACTGAAAGGAGCAAAATATGGACAAATTGTTTACCTCATACCCGCTCGGTGACATCACGCTGAACAATCGGGTGGTGATGGCCCCGATGACACGTTCACGGGCAAGGGCGGGGGATACCGCTGACGAGTTGACGGCGAAGTACTATCAGCAGCGGGCCTCGGCGGGCCTCATTATCACCGAGGGGGCGCAGATCTCCGTGCAGGGTCAAGGCTATCTCTTCACGCCGGGCATTTTTAATGACGAACAGGTGAAGGGCTGGGAAAAAACCACCCGTGCCGTGCACGCGGCGGGCGGCAGGATTTACCTGCAGCTCTGGCACGTTGGGCGCATCTCTCATACCAGCCTGCAGCAGGATGGTCAGCTCCCCGTCAGCGCTGTTGCCGTCAGGGCAGAAAATTCAACCTGCTATGCGCGCGATGAGCAGGGAAATGCCGGTCCAGTGCCGGTGTCTTCGCCGCGTGCGCTGACCCCGGCAGAAATCAGCGCTGTGGTTCAGGACTACGTCAACGCGGCAAAAAATGCCATCCGCGCGGGCTTTGACGGCGTTGAAATTCATGCCGCCAACGGCTATCTGCTGGAGCAGTTCATTAACGGCGGACTGAACACCCGAACCGATGAGTACGGCGGCCCGCAGCATGAAAACCGTCTGCGCTTCGTGCTTGAGGTAACCGACGCGGTACCGCAGGCCATTGGCGCAGATAAAACCGGCATCCGGCTGGCGCCTTTTGGTCGCCTGTTTGATATGCACGCCTTTCCGGGTGAAGAGGAGACCTGGCTGCTGCTGGCTAAAAACTCAGCAGCCGTTCTCTGGCCTATGTGCACCTCAGCGATCAGCAGACGCTGGGTGAGCAGGCCATCCCCGCCGGTTTCATTGAGAAATTCCGCGCCGCCTATGACGGCACGCTGATCATCGCCGGCGGCTTTGATAAGGCGCTTGCCGAAAGCTACCTGCAGCAGGGCAAGGCCGATCTGATTGCATTCGGGCGGCCTTATATTGCCAACCCGGATCTGGTGGAAAGGATGGCGAACGGCTGGCCACTGAGTGAAGTCAACCCGGCTACGATGTACGGTGGTTCGGAAGAGGGCTATACCGACTACCCTGCGTACCAGCAACTCGCCTGATCAGTCGAGCGCGCCGTCTTCTGCCGCCTGAACCAGCGTGTCCACGACATAGCGGATTTTAGGCAGCAGCTGACGGCTTTTTGGCCAGAGCGCGCTGATGGGCATCTCTCCACCGGAGTGGCCCGGCAGAACTTCCTGCAGTTCGCCACTTGCCAGATAGTCACCGACCAGCCATATCGGCAGCTGCGACAGACCACATCCCGCCAGGGTGGCGGTCAGCATCGCATCGCCGTCGGCAAATTCATGGGTGGCAGGCGGTATGAACCGCGTTATCTCTCCCTCCGCGTCCTTCAGCAGCCAGGAAATGGGCTGATTGCGGCGAAACCCGACCACGCACTGATGTTCGCTTAACGCGTCCGCCGTGACCGGCGTGCCATGATAAAGCAGGTAGTCTGGTGAGGCGCAGATCACCAGTTTCTGGGTCGTCAGCCTGCGGGCGACCAGACCGCTGCTGTCGGCCAGCTCACCAATGCGAATAACCAGATCAATGCCTTCCTCGATAAGATCGACAAACCGCTCGCTGAAGGTCACCGTCAGGGCGAGCTCAGGATAGTTGCGCGTAATCTGCAGCAGGACGGGCAATATACGCTGCCGCCCGAAGGCGGCGGGTAAATCCACCCGGAGTCTGCCGGCGGGCTGGCAGATATGAGACGTCAGCTCGGCCTCCGCCTGCTCCAGAATATCAATGGCGTTCTGGCAGCTGTTCAGAAATCGCTCGCCGTCCGGCGTCAGGCTGAGGCGGCGCGTGGAACGCTGAAAAAGCTTAAGGCCGAGGCGATCCTCAAGCCGGCTGACGCTTTTGCCTACCGCGGATTTGGTCAGCCCCAGACGCTCAGCGGCAGCGGTAAAGCTGCCCAGCTGCGCCGTGGTGACAAATGCGGTGATCCCGCCCAGATGATCGGTTTTTCTCATGGTTTATCTTCGTGTCTCTGACAGGTTTGCCTGGTTTACCGACGCTACCATACACCGAATGTCGTCGGTTAATTATAGAATCTATGTCTACACAGATCCGAGTGAAAGCGGATTTATCATCATGGGGAAAACAATCATAGTGATTTCCGAACTTACTGTTTCGCCACGTAACCACTGAAACGAGGCTAAGGAAATCTTCATGAAAGACGCGAACATCCCTCTGTCACTGCTGGATCTGGCTCCGATTACCGAAGGCCACAGCCTGGCTGACGCTATCCACAACAGCGTGCGTCTGGCCAGAGCGGCTGAAGACGCCGGTTATCATCGCTTCTGGATGGCCGAACATCACAATATGGTGGATATCGCCAGCGCCGCCACAACGGTGATCCTGAGCCACATTGGTGCCCGCACCGATAAAATCCGCATCGGCTCGGGCGGCATTATGCTGCCGAATCACGCGCCGCTCGTCGTCGCTGAACAGTTTGGTACGCTTGAAACCCTTTATCCGGGCCGCGTGGATCTGGGGCTGGGACGCGCGCCCGGTACCGATCAGGAAACGCTGCAGGCGCTGCGGCGTGAGAGTCGGGCAAGAGGTCTGGACTTCCCCGACATGCTGGAAGAGCTGCAGCATTTTCTCGCCGAGCCGCGTCCCGGCCAGCGCGTGACGGCGGTACCGGGTGCCGGACTGCGTATTCCGCTCTGGCTGCTGGGTTCCAGTACTTTCAGCGCTCAGCTGGCGGCACAGAAAGGTCTGCCGCTGGTTTTCGCCTCTCACTTTGCGCCCGATGCCATGCTGGCAGCCATTGATACCTATCGGGCCGGTTTTAAGCCGTCAGAAACCCTCAATGCGCCTTACGTCATGGTGTGCGTAAACGTTGTGGCGGCGGAAACGCAGAAAGAGGCTGACCGGCTGGCCACCACCGAGTTGCAGAAGTTCGTCAACCTGGGACGCGGCGTAGATATGAAGCTGCCCAAACCCGTTGATGACATGAATACGCTATGGCACCCGACCGAGGCGCAGCGGGTGCTGACTCAGTTACGCGAATCGATATGGGGCACGCCTGATGTGGTGCGTGCCGGACTTCAGGATCTGGTGCGCCGCACCGGCGCAGATGAAATCATGGTGAACTCCTGGATCCACGACGCCGATGCGCGTATCCGTTCGCATCAACTGATCGCGGGCTGTTGGAATAGCTGAGGAGGGGGAGCTGTGCCTGCGTCAGCCTCACAGCAGCGTTAGCTGAGCGGTAAGTCAGTAATTTAATTCAGTCGCTATCAAACATTAATCTCTCAGGAGAACGTTATGACACCCACTAAAGGTTTTAAGCACGTCGGCTTTATCACCCGTAAAAAAGGACAAAGCTTTGAAGAGTTCATAAAGTACTGGGATGAGGTTCATACCGAAATTGCCCTGCGGCTGCCGGGGCTACGCGGCTATGTTCTGAATCCTGTGGATCGCGAAAAATATCCTGACTCACCCGTCGATGGATTTTCAGAGTTATGGTTTGACTCGCTTGAAGACGCAATCGCTGCGTTCAGCTCCCCGACAGGTATCGAAGCCTATGAGGACGTGCCCAACTTCGCCGACCACGTCGCCGTTACTTACATTACTGAAATCAGAAAGCGTTAATGTTTATCGTACTGCTGATAATGGACAGGGAAGGGTGTGGCGCAACGCTTACTTTTGCTTAAAAGCAGTAAGGAGAGTGTCGTCCCTGACAGGTTCTCCGGCCGGTATACGTTCGCACGTAACCGATGAGGTCATTCGCTTCGTCGTTTTCCGGCCGGAGCCGGACTACTTCCTATGGCATCAGTTCGTTAACGGTTAGTTCAGCGCTCAGTTCAGGCCCGCAAGGGTCTGCAGATACGGCACCTGCTTTTCGGCGACCTCGGGTGAATCAAAACTCATCAGCCAGTCTCTGGCCTTATAGATCTGCTGCAACCTTAAGGTGCTGTTCTCCGATTTCGCCATGCGACCAAGCTGCGCGAAAAGTGATGCAATGCTGATCTCTTTCTCGCACAGGGCCAGGCTCAGTGCCGCTTCGCCAATAATGGCGTGACCTTTCTCGTGGTTTTGAAATAACACAGAAATTCCTCCATTAGTACGAATGAATAATAACCTCACCCGTGACTGTAGACGTTCGCGGGGGAATCGCACGGCGCTTAATCCTAAAAGCTCAGGATTTACCGTAATTAATCAGCACTATTATGTATGCGGCGAAATTCAGTTGGCGTGAGAATGAATCGTTGCGTAAACGCCCTGCTGAAAGATTCGGGTGAATTAAAACCATTGCGCTGCGCCACGGTGCTGAGACTGTCTGCGGTTTGCAGGAGTTCTGCATACGCTTTTTCCAGACGCTGATTGCGGATATACGCAATCAGCGTTGTCCCTTTAACACGCCGAAACATTCTCTGCAGATGCCATTTTGTATAGCCCGATCGAAGGGCGATCTTGTCAATGGTGAGAGGTTTACTGAGACGGAGATTGATCCAATCCGTTAGCCCTTCAATAATTTTCTGCGAATTAACCACGGGATGTTCTCGCTTCTCAAATAAATTCCATCAATCTGCACTGAGATTAACTGGCTGATAAGTAGATGAATTAAATGCGGATGAGCCCTCATTCCTCAGAGGTGACCGGCTGCGTAAGGATATGCAAAAGTGTGATCTACCTAAATGTAACCTATAAAGTAATCGATTACATTCTTGCCTTACCTAAATGTAATCGATTACTTTTCTCTGGGAAGGTTCACCATGTCGACATCACAAAGTACCGAAGTTGTTATCGTGCAGCACCGGCTTTTGGTTCCCCGGCTCTCTCTCATGATGTTTATGCAGTTCTTCATCTGGGGCAGTTGGTCAGTCACGCTCGGACTGGTGATGACGCAACACAACATGTCGCTGCTGATCGGCGATGCGTTTTCGGCCGGGCCGATCGCCTCCATCCTCTCACCGTTTGTACTGGGAATGCTGGTAGACAGGTTCTTCCCGTCGCAAAAAGTGATGGCGGTGATGAACCTGGCGGGGGCGGTGATCCTGTGGTTTGTGCCCTCTGCGCTGGCGGCTGAAAACGGTACGCTGCTTATCGCGCTGCTGTTTGGCTACACGCTGTGTTTTATGCCGACCTTAGCGCTGGCCAATAACATCGCCTTCCACAGCCTGAGCAACAGCGATAAAAGTTTTCCGGTGGTCAGGGTATTCGGCACCATCGGCTGGATTGTGGCCGGCATCTTTATTGGTTTCACCGGCATTTCTGCCAGCACCTCAGTCTTTATCGTTGCGGCCATCTGCTCTGTGGCGCTGGCGATTTACAGCCTGACGCTGCCACATACGCCGGCACCGGCGAAAGGTATGCCACTGAAAGTGCGCGATCTGTTCTGCGCAGATGCCTTCGCACTGCTAAAAATCCGCCACTTTTTTGTCTTCGCACTCTGCGCCACGCTGATCTCCATTCCGCTCGGCACTTATTACGCCTATACCGCGTCATGGCTGGCCGATGCCGGTGTAAGCAACGTCAGCACCGCCATGTCCTTCGGTCAGATGTCTGAAATCTTCTTCATGCTGGTGATCCCGCTGCTGTTCCGCCGTCTGGGCGTGAAATACATGCTGCTGGTCGGCATGCTGGCTTGGTTTGTGCGTTACGCGCTGTTCGCCATGGGCATGGGCGACGAGGGCCGTGCGCTGATCTATCTCGGCATTCTGCTGCACGGCGTCTGCTACGACTTCTTCTTCGTGGTGGGCTTCATCTACACCGACCGCGTCGCGGGCGAAAAGGTGAAAGGGCAGGCGCAGAGCATGGTGGTGATGTTCACCTACGGCATCGGCATGCTGCTGGGCTCGCAGATTTCCGGCGCACTGTATAACCGCCTGATCGCCGGCCAGGCCAGCGCAGAAAACTGGGCAACTTTCTGGTGGATCCCCGCCGTTGCGGCGGCGGCGATCGCCATTCTTTTCCTCTTCACCTTTAAATATCGGGATGAAGCGGCTTGATTAACTGGAGGTGTACGTGAAAACGTTAAAAGGACCGGGTATTTTTCTGTCGCAGTTTATCGGACAACAGGCACCGTTTAATTCGCTGGAAGGTCTGGCGCAATGGGCGTCGGCACTGGGTTACAAGGCTTTGCAGATCCCCTGCAATCATCCGGCGATTTTTGACCTGGATCGGGCGGCAACCAGCCAGACCTATTGCGATGAGGTCAGCGGATTGCTGGCAACCTACGATCTTCAGGTGAGTGAGTTATCAACCCATCTTGAAGGGCAGCTGATTGCCGTGCATCCGGCGCATGACGTGGCCTTCGACGGCTTCGCGCCGGCGCAGGTGCGCGGCAATAACGGCAGGCGCACGGCGTGGGCGATTGAGACGGTGAAAAAGGCGGCGGCGGCATCGGCGAAGCTGGGGCTGCGCGCGCACGCGACCTTTTCGGGGTCGCTTGCCTGGCCTTATCTCTATCCGTGGCCGCCACACAATCCGGCGCTGCTGGAAGAGGCGTTCGCCGAGCTGGCGCGCCGCTGGCTGCCGGTGCTGGACGAGTTTGATCGTCACGGCGTTGACGTCTGTTATGAACTCCATCCGGGCGAAGACCTGCACGATGGCGTGACCTTTGAACGTTTTCTTGCTGGCGTGAATCATCATCCACGCTGCAACATTCTGTTCGATCCCAGCCATCTGCTGCTGCAGCACATTGATTATCTGCAGTTTATTGATATCTACCATCAGCGCATCAAAGCATTCCACGTAAAAGACGCCGAGTACCTGACTAACGGGCGCAGCGGCGTGTACGGCGGCTATCAGCGCTGGATCGATCGCGCCGGGCGTTTCCGTTCCCTGGGCGATGGCCAGGTCGATTTCAAAGGGATCTTCAGCAAGCTGGCGCAGTACGACTACGACGGCTGGGCGGTGCTGGAGTGGGAGTGCTGCTTAAAAGAGAGCGAAACCGGCGCGCGTGAAGGCGCCGAATTTATTCAGCGCCACATTATACCGGTGGCCGATCGCGCCTTTGATGATTTTGCCGCGCAGGGCGACCAGCAGGCGAGCGTGCGGGCACAGCTGGGTCTGGAACAGGGGAGTGTTAAATGATCAACGTAGGCATAATCGGCACCGGCTTTATTGGCCCCGCGCATATTGAAGCGCTGCGCCGCCTCGGCAATATCAACGTGGTGGCGATATGCGATGCCAGCCAGCGTGGCGCTGCCGCGCGTGCGGCAGAACTCAATGTGCCGCACGCCTACAGTGACGTGGCGACGTTTTTACAGCATGAAGGGCTGCACGCAGTACATAACTGCACACCGAACCATCTGCACGCCGCTATCAACCGGCAGATCATTGGCGCCGGTAAGCATGTGTTCTCGGAAAAGCCGCTGTGCATGACCATGGATGAAGCGCACGAACTGGTAGAACTGGCCGAAAAGGCGGGCGTGGTACACGGCGTCAGCTTTGTCTACCGCCAGTTTGCCATGGTGCAGCAGGCGGCGAGCATGGTGCGTTACCAACAGCTGGGGCAACTGTTCTCAGCGCAGGGCAGCTATCTGCAGGACTGGATGCTGGAAGAGACCGACTACAACTGGCGGGTGGATGCGGAGAAGGGTGGTGCATCCCGCGCGGTGGCGGATATTGGTTCGCACTGGTGCGATACCATCCAGTTCGTCACCGGACGCAAAATTGTTGAGGTGATGGCCGACTTATCGATTGTCTGGCCGACGCGCAAGGCCAGCCTTGCCGGTGCTGCCACCTTCGGCGCGCAGGGTGACGAAACGCAATATGAATCGCGCCCGGTGACCACCGAGGACATGGGCTTTGTGCTGTTCCGGTTTGACGACGGTAGCAAAGGCAGTTTCAGCGTGTCGCAGGTGTCCGCCGGGCGTAAAAATCGCCTTAGCCTGGAAGTTAACGGCAGCCTGGGCGCGCTGGCCTGGGATCAGGAAACGCCGCAGCAGCTGTGGCTGGGACATCGCCATAAAGCTAACCAGCTGTTGTCGGACGATCCCGCGCTGATGAATCCGGATGTGGCGGGCCGGGCGCGTTTTCCCGGCGGACACATTGAAGGCTGGCCGGATGCGTTCCGCGCGATGATGCAGCAGTTTTATCAGGCGGTGGAGCAGGGCAAATCGCCCGCAACCCAGGCGGCTGGGTTTGCCACCTTCCACGATGGGGCGCAGGTGATGGCGATTGTTGATGCCATTGTGCAGAGCCATCAGCAGCAGCGCTGGGTGCGCGTCAGCGCCTGACGCTTAGCCCGAACGGCAGCGCGCTGGTCGGGCTAACTTATTGTTCACGCAGATTTATGGTAGCCTGCGTGTCATCTGATTTCGTATGAGTTGCTGCCATGTCCATTCAAAAAATCGCTCGTCTGGCGGGCGTTTCCGTCGCCACGGTGTCACGCGTGTTGAATAACAGCGACACGGTTAAAGACAAAAATCGCGAGAAAGTGCTGCAGGCGATTAAAGAGAGCAACTACCAACCCAATCTGCTGGCGCGCCAACTGCGTACTGCTCGCAGCTCGATGATTCTGGTGATGGTCTCCGACATCTCGAACCCGTTTTGTGCCGAGGTGGTGAAAGGTATCGAAGAAGAGGCGGAGAAGAACGGCTACCGCATTCTGCTGTGCAACTCCGGCTCGGATATCGAGCGCTCGCGTTCCAGCCTGCAACTGCTCTCCGGCAAAATGGTCGATGGCATCATCACCATGGACGCCTTCAGTAAATTACCGGAATTGAGTCATCTAATAGCCAGCACGCCGTGGGTGCAGTGCGCCGAATATGCCGATGCCGGAGAGATCTCCTGCGTGGGCATTAACGATAGCGATGCGTCTCAGGAGGTGGTGCGCTATCTGGCGGATAAAGGGCGAAAACGTATTGCGCTGATCAATCACGATCTCAGCTATAAATATGCCCGCCTGCGCCAGCAGGGATATCTGCAGCAGCTGGAACAGCATCAGCTGGCGTGGCAGGCAATCGGTTATGCCAGCGAGCTGAGCTTCAACGCCGGTAAACACGCCATGATGGCACTGTTAGCCGGTGAGGAACGCCCGGATGCGGTGTTTGCGGTGTCAGACACGCTGGCGGCTGGGGCGATGGCGGCGATTCAGGCGGCAGGACTCAGTGTGCCTGAGGATATTGCCGTGGCTGGCTTCGACGGTACCGAACTGGCCGAGATGGTCACGCCGCCGCTGACCACGCTGGCGCAGCCTTCACGCGACATTGGCCGCCAGGCCTGCAGGCTGGTGCTGCACAAAATTGACCAACCAGATTCCGCACCGGAACGGGTGATTATGCAGGGGCACCTGATTGAGCGTGCCAGTGCCTAAAATAGCTTAGTGCGGCAGCGTTTGCAGCGCTGTGCGCAGGTTGCGCAACGATGTGGTGATTATGCTCCACGCATCTTTGGGTTTGTCATGTTCGATGATGAACCATTTCACCCCGCTAGCCTTTGCCGCAGGCAGAATTGCTGACCAGTCCAGCAGACCCTCACCCAGTGGCGCGAAGTTCATTTCATCATCACGGATACCGATCGAAGCATTGTCCTTGGCGTGGATGGCGTAAATCCGGCCCGGATATGCCCGCAGAAAACGCACCGGATCCTGACCACCGCGCGATACCCAGGCGGCATCCATCTCCAGCTTCAGGTTGTCACGCGAAGTGTGATTCAGGATGATTTCCAGCGCGGTTATGCCAGCATACTTTTTCATCTCAAAGTTGTGATTATGATAGCCCAACTGTATGCCGTCGTGGCGCAATCTGGCGCCCATTGCGTCCAGGCGCTGGGCATAATCTATCCAGCCTTGTGTGCTGTCTGGGCGATCTTCCGGTTCAATCCACGGCACGATGATGGTGCGGTTGCCGACCGATTTATTAAAGGCAACGGTCTGCGCATAATCGTTTTCCAGGGCAGCGAGCTGAACGTGCGATGACGTGACGGTGAGGTGATTTTTCTCCAGCAAGGCGCTGAGTTGTTTAGCGCTCAGGGCATGGGTGCCGACGATTTCGACATGTTTAAAGCCAGCTTCATGCGCCATCGCAAACTGCTTCTCGGCCGGACCAACGTTGCGCAGGGTATACATCTGCAGGGCAATTTCGTTATCCACCCCAGCGGCCGCTGCAGAAAACGAGCAGAGCGCAGCGGACGCCACCAGGCAACTACTGATAAGTAATCGGGCTAACATAATCTCTCCATAAAGTTAAAAGTAATCGATTACAAAGCTACAATAGAAAGTAATCGATTACTTTTAAATCGTCCTCAGTTTTTGCAAAAATGTGATGGAGTTCAAATCAGCCTGATTGAAACGACATGGCGTTGTGAAAGAGTGTAACTGATTCAATTTTAACGATTGATAAGGGAGAGAATTCGCTGAAAAGGATGGCTTAAGTACGCCCAGCTTCAACGTTTTTGAAGAGAATAGGCAAAAAAAAAGTCTGAACGTAAGTTCAGACTCTTCTTTAGAATGTGGCGGTGAGAGGGGGATTGATTCGCTACGCTCACCCTGCGGGCAGCGTCGCAGGCTCCGCTGTCCAACTGGCTGCGCCAGTTGTCGAACCCCGTCGGGGCTTCTCACCCCCTCTCTCTGCAGAATATGCAAAAAAAAAGTCTGAACGTGAGTTCAGACTCTTCTTTAGAATGTGGCGGTGAGAGGGGGATTCGAACCCCCGATACGTTGCCGTATACACACTTTCCAGGCGTGCTCCTTCAGCCACTCGGACACCTCACCACATTTTTTTGCCAACCGCGCTGGGTCAACGGGGCGCTACTATAGGGAGATCGCTGAAAAGGGTCAAGCGCTATTTTCTCCTTTTGTTCTATCCGCTTAAGCTCTGAGCGGATTGCCTTTACCCTGCTCAGAATGTCGATTCTGTCATCAAACTATTCCTTTTCCGTCACAAAAATGTCACCGCATTGTCGCAGACTTGTCTGCGGAAACATTTGGTTATATCTATGGATAAGGATGCTTATAAATGAAACACATACCTCTCTTTACGGTTACGCTGCTGGCTTCTCTGGTCGCGACGTCAGCAATGGCAGAAGAGTCCAATTATTCACGCGCCGCCACCGGTGATGTGACCGAACACGGCGGGGCGCGTCGTCTTACCGGCGATCAAACCGAGGCGCTGAAAGCCTCATTAATCAATAGCACCGCGAAAAACGTGATTTTGCTGATTGGTGACGGCATGGGCGATTCGGAAATCACTGCGGCACGCAACCAGGCGCGCGGCGCTGGCGGTTTCTTCCCCGGCCTGGATGCATTGCCGCTCACCGGCCAATACACCCATTACTCGCTGGACAAGAAAACCCACAAGCCTAATTACGTGACGGATTCAGCTGCGTCGGCCACCGCGTGGGCTACCGGCACCAAATCCTACAACGGTGCGATTGGCGTCGATGTTAATGGCAAAGATCAGGTGACGATTCTTGAGTTGGCGAAAGCCGCCGGTAAAGCCACCGGCAACGTCTCGACCGCTGAACTGCAAGATGCCACGCCAGCTGCGTTAATGGCGCATGTCACCTCGCGCAAATGCTACGGCCCGGAGAAAACCAGCGAGCTGTGCCCCGGCAACGCGCTGGAGCAGGGCGGTAAAGGATCGATTACTGAACAGATGCTGAAAACCCGCCCAGATGTCACGCTGGGCGGCGGTGCGAAATCCTTTAGCGAAACCGCGAAAGCCGGCGAGTATCAGGGCAAAACCCTGCGTGAACAGGCGCAGGCGCTGGGCTATCAGTGGATTGATAATCTGCAGGACATGAATGCCATTCAACAGGCCGATCAGAGCAAACCGGTTTTGGGTCTGTTCGCCGATGGCAACATGCCGGTACGCTGGCAGGGACCAAAGGCCAGCTATCACGGCAACATCGATAAACCGGTGGTGACCTGCGAGGTGAACAAAGATCGTCCGGCTTCCGTGCCGACGCTGGCGCAGATGACCAAAAAAGCCATCAATCTGCTGAGCACCAATGACAAAGGTTTCTTCCTGCAGGTGGAAGGTGCATCGATTGATAAGCAGGATCACGCGGCCAATCCGTGCGGTCAGATTGGTGAAACCGTCGATCTGGATGAAGCGGTGCAGGAAGCGCTGGCGTTTGCGCGCGAACACGGCGATACGCTGGTGGTAGTGACCGCCGATCATGCACACAGCAGCCAGATCGTGGAAAACGGCACCAAAGCACCGGGCCTGACGCAAGCGGTGAATACCAAAGATGGCGCGGTGATGACCATCAGCTACGGCAATTCAGAAGAGGATTCGCAGGAGCACACCGGAACGCAGGTGCGCATCGCGGCGTACGGTCCGCATGCGGCGAACGTGGTGGGATTAACCGATCAGACCGATCTGTTCTTTACCCTGAAGGACGCAATGGGACTTAAGTAACAGCTCAACGATTCAATAACCGCACATTCCGTAGCGGCGCGATTCATCGCGCAATAAATTGCGCCGCTACAATGTGTGCTTTCGCTGGCATAGACTGCGCGAAAGACGAACCTAAAATCACAATCCACGTTTCGCCATCAGGCGCGCTAAATCCACCAGACGATTAGAGAAGCCCCATTCGTTGTCGTACCAGGCGAGGATTTTCACCAGATTGCCGCCAATCACCAGCGTGGAGAGTCCGTCGATAATCGATGAACGGGCATCGCCCTGATAATCGCTCGAAACCAGCGGTTCATCGCTGTAGCCCAAAATCCCTTGCAACGGCCCTTCCGCCGCCGCGGCTTTAAAGGCGTTATTCACCTCTTCTGCGGTGACATCGCGTTTCAGCGTCACGGTTAAATCGACAATCGATACCACCGGCACCGGCACGCGCAGCGAATAGCCGGTCAAACGACCATCCAGCTCAGGAATCACCCGTCCCAGCGCCTTCGCTGCACCACTGGAGTAAGGCACAATCGACAGCGCCGCCGCCCGCGCACCGCGCAGATCTTTCTCTGGCTGATCGTGCAGCACCTGGCTGTTGGTGTAGGCATGGGTGGTGTTCATTAACCCGTGCTCGATACCAAATGTCTGATGCAGCACCGCCGCCGCCGGCGCCAGGCCGTTAGTGGTACAGCTGCCGTTACTCACCACAAAGTGCTGCTGCGGATCGTAGCGTTGATCGTTAACGCCCAGCACAATCGTCAGGTCGTCATTTTTACCGGGCGCGGAGATAATCACGCGTTTGGCGCCGCCGCTGGTGATATGCACGGCGGCTTTGTCGCGCTCGGTAAAGAAGCCGGTGGCTTCAATCACGATATCGACGCCGACATCCTGCCAGCGAATATTGGCCGGATCGCGCTCGCTGAAGACGCGCACAGATTTGCCATCAATACGCAGTTCGCCTTCACCCGCTTCTACTTCAGCGGGCAAGCGGCCGAGCAGCGAGTCGTGTTTCAGCAGATGGGCGAGGGTTTTGCTGTCAGTGAGATCGTTAATGGCGACGATTTCAATATCGTCGCTGCCGAGTGCTGCGCGAAAAACGTTACGTCCGATACGGCCAAAGCCGTTAATGCCGATCTTAGTCATGATTGACTCCTTTTCCGAAGATGCTGGAGTCACTCTAGGCCGATGGCGCGTTGGCGTAAACGCCAAATAACGATCACTTTACGCCAACTTTTTGCAGTGAAAGCGCTGGCGATATTCGCCTGGCGTGAGATGCAGCTGACGTTCAAAGCAGCGACGTAGATTGATGCTGCTGCCAAAGCCGGTCGCCAGCGCGATGCGTTCCAGCGTGTCATGAGTTTGTTCTAAACACTCACGCGCGGCGGCGAGGCGCGCTTCCGCCACATAGCGCGCGGGCGGTGCGCCGGTTTCGCGGGTAAAAACGCGGGTGAAATTACGCGGACTCATGGCGACGCGCTCGGCCAGCTTCTCCACCGCCAGATCTTCGGCGAGGTTGGCGCGGATCCAGCGTTGCAGTTCACTGATTGGGCCAATGCCGCTCGGCGTTTGCAGATGGAAGCGGCTGAACTGCATCTGCCCGCCGGGACGGCGCAGATACATCACCATGTCCTGCGCAATATTGCGCGCTACGCTGAAGCCGAAATCTGCTTCCACCAGCGCCAGCGTCAGGTCAAAGCCGGAGCTGACGCCGCCGGAGGTCCAGATCGGACCATCCTGAATATACAGCGGACCGCCCTCCACCTGGATCTGCGGAAAACGCGCTTGCAGGGTATCGAGCAGGCGCCAGTGCGTGGTGGCGCGGCGACCCTCCAGCAGGCCCGCTTCGGCTAGCAGCATCGCGCCGCCGCACACCGAAACCACGCGGCGCGCCTGCGGTGCCGCCAGCTTAATGAAATCGACCACCATATTGCCCTCTTCAGCGCTGTCGCCGCGTCCAGTGATCATAATGGTGTCCCAGGCGGTGCGCGGATCAACGTCCGCCAGTTTTAGGTCGGCTAACAGGTTGAGGCCGGATTGACCGTGGATCACCTGATGCGATTGGGTGGTGGCGAGGCTAACGCGATAGCGTGGTTGATCGACGCCCGCCGGTAAATGCTGATTGGCGCGCATCAGAATATCGGCGATGCCCGCCGCTTCGAACAGCATGCCGCCGTCGGGCACAATAATCAGAAAAGTTTTCATGGCGTAAAAAAGACACTTTAACGGAATAAGCCAAAGTGTCGCATGAAGTCAATCTTTTGCACAATCTGTAGCGGCGCAATTTATTGCGCAATAAATTGCGCCGCTACGGGATGATGAGGTTATCAATATCGATTAGACAGCGGAATTATCCGCCACACCAATCCGCCACTGCTCCGGCGGTAGAGTGCCATTCACCGCAAAATCCCCGACGATGCGATCTTTGTAAATACGTGGATTGTGTGACGAAAGGGTACGTGCATTGCGCCAGAAGCGATCCAGTGCCAGCGGTTTCAGCGTCGCGGATGCGCCTAACGCATCGAACAGCGTCGAGCTGGCATTAAGCAGCAGATCGCTCACCACATTGAGCGACTGCGAGACTTCCAGCTCGGCAATCGCCACCGCCTGGTTTTCCTGTTCCTGATCGCCGCTCAAGTGCGCATCAAACGCGCGTTGCACCGCGCTGGCGGCGTGCAGCACTATCGCGCCGCTGCTGTAGGCCGCACCGCGCAGGCGTCCAACCACCTGTAAAACCTGCGCATCCTGAGCGGCGCGCGGCGCATTACCGTTACTGTAAGTGCGCGTGCGCGCAGCCACCTGCAGCGCCACTTCGCCGCTTTGCGCGCGGCCAATGCCGGCCAGCGTTGCCAGATGGATCAGCTGGTAGAACGCCGGTGAATAGCGGAAATGCACCTCTTCGTTGAGGTCATCGGCGCCGATGGCCACCTTGTCGAAAATCGCCGTGCCGCTGGCGGTCAGCGTCTGGCCAAAGCCATTCCAGTCATCCAGCACCGTCACGCCAGGCGCGTTGCGCGCAACGGTTACCGACACGCCTTTGCCATTTTCATCGGTGATGCCAACGTCGATCCAGTCCGCATACAGCGAACCGGTGGTGTAAAATTTCCGGCCGTTTAGCTGCCAGCGGTCGTCGTGGCGCTCGATGCGCGTAGAGAATTCAGACTGGCGCGCATCGCCGGTTTCGCTCCACGCCGGGCCGACAATTTCGCCACGTCCCAGTCGTGTCAGCCACGTCTCCCGATAGCTGCCGCTGGCGCTGTTCAGCACATTTTCGACAAAGCCGAGATGACCGCGAATCGACTGCACCAGATTGGAATCCGCCTCGCCGAGTTCTATCAGCAGATTAAACAGTTCCGGCAGCGTGGCGCCAAGTCCACCGGCGCTCTCCGGCACCCGCAGCGCGGTGAAGCCACTCTGCTTTAGCCAGGCGATCTGCTCCAGCGGCAGTTGACGCTGCAGTTCACGCTCAATCGCGCCTGCACGGATTTTCTCAAACAGCGGACGGAAGCGCTCCGCCAGCTGTTCATAACGGGATGACGGACCCGCCCCCCAACCTGATTCGATTTGCGACATGACGCGGCTCTCCAGCAAAGAAATTTGCCTTCACTATGTCATCGCCGTCGGGCGCTAAATAATGCTTTTTCTCACTAAGCTATTTCACTGGCTAGCTATCAAAACGCTATTTCACTATGTGGAACAATAAATCCGCTTTCGCATATTCACTGCCGATATTGTTATTTGCCGCGCTGATTATCTGTGCTCTATTCAAACGCTATTCCAAAAAATACCCATTAAATTTCCAGATAATATCATTTCACGCGGAATAGGTCCGCGGGGGAAATAGATGATTGGCTTGCATTAGGGAAACGGTAGCAAAATGATCTCAAAGCCCATTCAGCGATTAATCATTCCAATAATGGCGGCACTCAGCGGTGCGGCGCTGCTGCATAACGCCAGCGCCGCGACCTCGGCACCGACCAGCAGCGACGGTACATTAGTCTATCTGCACGAGCAGGAGCCGCCTTGCTTGTGGGGCGGATGGGTGCAACAAGCGTATTTGTCGCGTCAGGTATTTGATTATTTAGTCAGTTATGACAACGGACAAATTCGGCCGTGGCTGGCTTCCAGCTGGAGTGAATCCGCCGATCGTAAAACCATTACTTTTCATTTACGTCATGACGTGAAATTTACCGATGGCGATATATTTAATGCCGATGCGGTGATAGCTAATTATCCAGCGTGGCAAAAAGGAATTGGCTGGCACGGATTCACTTATATGACCGGATTTACCAAAGTCGATGATTATACCGTGGCGCTGCATTTATCTGAGCCCAATCCGGAAATATATAATGTTCTGGCAAATGGTCATTATGGTTTTCAATCGCCGGATTCGCTGGCGCATAACAGCAGCGAACAGAAGTGTTTACGCCCGGTGGGCACCGGCCCCTGGAAAGTGGCGCGCTGGGTACGCGGCGAGGGTATCAGCTTTGTGCGCAACGATGATTATCGCTGGGCGCCGCCGAATGCGCACCACAACGGCCCGGCCTATATCAAACATCTGGAGTGGAAATTTGTGCCGGATGCCACCACGCGCTGGGGCGCGCTAGTCAGCGGCGGTGCGGATGTCATCTATCAGCCGCCGTCGGCGCAGTGGCAGGCACTGCAGCGCCAATATCAAACGCTGTCGTATGTCGCCACCGGGCGGCCGCAGGCCTTCTCCTTTAATGTGCAGCGCGGTCCGTTCACCGATCGGCGCGTGCGCCAGGCATTTGCCTACGCGCTGGACCGCAAGCAGATCGTCAAAACCGTATTTAAAGGCGCGGTGCCGTATGAGGGCAACGGCTCGCTGAGTAAAAGCACGCCGCTCTATCTGAATGTTGACGATCGCTACTCGCTGAACATTGCCAAAGCCAATCAGCTGCTGGATCAAGCGGGCTGGACCGGGCGCGATGCCGCCGGTTATCGCACCAAAGACGGTCAAACGCTGGATGCCCGTTTGCCATTTATCCAGGCGATTATCGACCAGGAGGGCGCGCTGATGCTGCAGGCGGTGCAGGATCAGGTCAAGCGCGTCGGCATCAAGCTGGATCTGCTTCCGCTGACGCAAACCGAAGGTTTTGCCGGTGCGCGTTCGCGTCCGGCGGATAAGGAAATCAGCTTTGGCTACTGGGTGTGGCCATCGCCCAATATCCTCGACATCGTCTACAACCATGCGCTGAACGGCGCGTTCAACGGCAACAACACCAGCTTTTTCAACAATCCCGAGGTGGAAGCGCAAATCCTTGATGCACAGCGCGAGCCCAATCCCCAGCTGCGCCAGCAGAAGTTCGACGTGCTGCAAAAGTGGTTTGACGATCAGGCGATTGCCATCGGCGGCTACAACTTCACCTACAACGTCGCCATCGCCCATAACATCCGCGGGCTTTGGCAGGATCAGGGCAACGGATTGCTGAACTTTAACGATGCGTACTTCGTGCAGGAGAAGCCATGAGTGAATTAACGTCCGCGCCGCAGAGCAGCGCTAGCCGGGTTGAGGATCGGGCCGCAGCGCGCAGCCGCAGCGTGACACTGTTGCGCAGCGTAAGCGTGCGCATCGCCTCGGCGCTGTTTGTATTGTGGGGCACTATCACCGTGACCTTTTTGGTGCTGTCGGTGCTACCGGGCGATCGCGCCACCATCCTGCTGAATATCACCTCCGGGCAGGTGATTGAACGCACCCCGGCGGAGCTGGCGCCCATCAACGCGCAGTACGGTTTCGATAAGCCGATCGCTGAGCAGTATCTGCACTATTTCTGGCAGCTGCTGCACGCCGATTTTGGTTTCTCATTCGAGTTGCAGCGCCCGGTGGTGCACATCATCGCCGAGCAGCTGCTGCCGACCTTTACGCTGGCGATAGCCGCGCTGCTGCTGGCATGGATGATCGCCATTCCGTGGACGCTGCTTACCGCCGGGCGCCATCGTCGTCTGGCGGCGTTTGGCTCGGCGCTGGAAACCATCATGGCCGGATTGCCGCAGTACTGGATTGGCATCCTGCTGCTGATTGTCTTCGCCATCGGGTTACGCTGGTTCCCGGTGGTGGGCGGCACCAGCCTGCTGGGTACGGTGCTTCCGGCGATCACGCTGGCGATTCCATTGGCGGGCTTTCTTGGTCACGCGATTCGCGACGAGTTTGAGCGCAGCATGCAGCAACCGTTTGTGCTGTCGGCGCGGGCGCGCGGCATGAGCCTGGCGGGCGTGCGATGGCGTCACGTGTTGCGCCACGCGCTGATTCCCGCCATCACCTTAAGCGGCTGGGCGATTGGCAACCTGCTGTCGGGTGCGGTGCTGGTAGAAGCGGTGTTTGCCCGCCCGGGACTCGGCAACGTGCTGGTCAATGCGGTTAGTAATAAGGACTTCGCGCTGGTCTCCGGCATCGTGATTCTTATCAGTTTCCTCTACATCGTGATTAACCTGGTGGTTGACCTGATTTACCTGATCGTCGATCCCCGTCTGCGAGGTCGTGTATGACGACTCATCTCACTGCATATGCTGGCGCGCAGACACAACGCGCCCGCTGGCAACTGCCGCTTTCGGTGCTGCTTTCCGCCGTTGTGGCGCTGTTCTTTATTCTCGCGGCGGCGGTGCCCGGCGTGTTGGCGACGCACGATCCGTTCGCCACCGATCTCTATCGTGCGCTGCAAGCGCCTTCGTGGGCCAATTGGCTCGGCACCGATGATATTGGCCGCGATCTGTATAGCCGCATTATCTGGGGCACGCGCCAGTCGTTGCTGATTGGTATCGGCGCCATGGCCATCGCGCTGTTCGGCGCCATTCTGTTGGGCTTCAGCGCCGCGCTCGGTCCGCGCTGGCTGGCCGAGCCGGTGAATCGCCTGCTGGAGATTTTGCTGGCGTTTCCCACCCTGCTGCTGGCGCTGCTATTTGTCGCCTTGCTGGGGCCATCCGCCAGCAGTTTGCTGATCTCGGTGGGCATTGGCACCGCGCCGGGCTATGCGCGTTTAGTGCGGGCGCAGGCGCTGCAGGTGAAGCAATCCGGCTACGTCGAAGCGGCGCGTGCGCTTGGTCATCCGTGGCATCGGCTGTTTCTTCAGCACATCGCGCCCAACGTGTTCCGACCGCTGTTCTCGCTGGTGGCACTGGGCATCGGACAATCGGTGGTGTGGGCATCCGGCTTGTCGTTTCTCGGTTTAGGCGTGGTGCCGCCGTCGCCGGAGTGGGGCGCGCTGCTCGAAGCCGGAAAAATTAACGTCACCGTGGCGTGGTGGCTGGAAGTGTTGCCGGGCATTGCGATTGTGCTGGTGGCGCTGTCGTTTACGCAAATTGGCCGCTACATCCAGCAGCGAGCTGAAGGAGAGAAGCGCTGATGAGCCATAACGTGATTGAAGTCCGTGATCTGAATATCTGGGCGCGCGCTGAGAACAGCGCGCCGCGCCATATTGTGAAGAACGTTAGCTTTGCGCTGCAACGGGGCCAATGTCTGGCGCTGGTCGGTGAATCAGGTTCAGGAAAAAGCGTCACGGCGCGCGCCCTGGTGGGATTAGCGGGCGATCAGCTGCAGGTGCAGGCCGACACGATGAACCTCAATGGTGAGACGCTGCTTGGGCGCAGCGACGGCTGGTGGCGACGCGTGCGCGGCAGCAAAGTCGGTTTTATTTTGCAGGATGCGCTGGTGTCACTCGATCCGCTGCGACCGGTGGGTAAAGAGATTGCCGAAGCGCTGGCGCTGCACGGCTGGGGTAACGCCGTCAGCCGTCAGCAGAAAGTGCACGCGCTGCTGGAAGAGGTCGGCGTGCCGCAGGCGGCGTATCGCGCCAGCCAGCGACCGGGCGAGTTGTCTGGCGGCCTGCGCCAACGCGCGCTGATCGCTTCGGCGATTGCGTTGCATCCGCAGGTCCTGATCGCCGATGAACCGACCACCGCACTGGATGTGACGGTGCAAGCGCAGGTGCTGGAGGTGCTGCGGCAGATGCTGGATCGCGGCACCAGCGTGATTCTGATCAGTCACGATCTGGCGGTGGTGGCAAAAATTGCCGATCGGATTCTGGTGATGCAGGGCGGTGCGATTGTGGAAGCGGGCGCCGCGCAGCAGGTGCTACAACAGCCGCAACATCCGTATACCCAGGGTTTGATCAACGCCATTCCCAGCGAGCACACCAAAGGGCAGCGCCTTTCCGGCAGCGTCCCCGGCGCACCGGCGCCAGCGGTGGCGAAATCGGCGGAGGTGCTGCTGGAAGCGCGCCATATCGTGAAGCGTTTTCGCGGGCACAGCGCGGTAGCCGATGTTTCGTTTACGCTGCGACGCGGCGAAACGCTGGGCATTGTGGGTGAATCGGGTTCTGGCAAAACCACCTTGTCACGCATAGCACTGGCGCTGGAAACGCCGGACAGCGGCGAGGTGCGGTTTGCCGGCCAGCCGTGGAGCCACGCGTCCGCCGCCGCTCAGCGTGCGATTCGCCGCCAGATTGCCGTGGTGTATCAGGATCCGCTGTCATCTTTCGACCCGCGCTGGCGGGTAGCCGACATCCTGCTGGACGCGATTGCCTTAGATCAGCATCCGGCAACGCACACCCCGCATGAGCGCGCCATCAGCCTGCTGCAATCGGTTGGACTCGGCGCGGAACATCTTAACCAATGGCCGGCGCGCATGTCGGGCGGCCAGCGTCAGCGCGTGGCGATTGCCCGCGCCATCGCCACCCATCCGCAGGTCATCGTGCTGGATGAGGCGGTCTCGGCGCTGGACGTCACCATTCAGGCGCAGATTCTTGATCTGCTTAGCGATCTGCAGGCGCAGCTTGGCGTCAGCTATCTGTTTATCTCGCACGACCTCGGCGTCATTCATCACATGAGCGATCGCGTGCTGGTGATGCAAAACGGCCTGGCCGTCGAGCAGGGCGCCGCCGATGAGGTGTTCTATCGCCCGCGTCATCCCTATACCCAGAAGTTACTTGCCTCGCTGCCACGTCTGGCCGCGCGCGAAATCGCCTAACTTTGCTACTGGAGCGAACATGTCACGCGAACTGATTTATAACGGATTTTTGCACCTCACGCCCAATCACCACAGCCACGGCTACTGGCGCACGCCGGAAGGCCAGGTGCAGTACGGGTACAACCAGCTTGATGCCTACGTGAAGACGGTGAAAACCCTGGAGAAAGGGCTGTTTGATACCTTGTTCATTGCCGATGTGGTGGGGGTGTATGACATCGAGTATGGCGATGGCAAAACCACCATCAGCGCTGGCACGCAGTTCCCCGAACCCGATCCAATCACCATCCTCTCGGCGCTGGGTCTGGCCACGGAGAACCTGGGACTGGTGGTGACCAGCAACGTGATTCAGGCGCATCCGTTCTCGTTTGCGCGCCAGATCTCCTCGCTGGATGAGTTTACCCGCGGGCGCATTGGCTGGAATATCGTCACTTCGTATCTCTCCAACGGCTTTCGCAACTACGGCTATCAAGACATTGTGCCGCACGACGAGCGCTACGAGTGGGCGCAAGAGTATCTGGATGTGGCGTACAAACTGTGGGAGCTGTCGTGGGAAGAGGGCGCGGTGCTGCACGATCCCGCCACTAATCGCTTTTTCGATGCCGATAAGATTCACAAAATTAACCACGTCGGTAAGCGCTATCGCGTGGAGGGGCCGCATATTGTTGAGCCGTCGCCGCAGCGCAGCCCGGTGTTCTTCCAGGCCGGCAACTCCGACGCTGGACGACGCTTTGCCGCACGCAATGCCGAAGTCACTTTCCTGCCGTCACAAACGCCGGATACCGCGCGCAAAGATATCGCCATCCTGAATCAGGATGTGGTGGATTACGGTCGCCAACCGGAAGATTTGAAAAAGCTGGTGATGCTGTCAACCGTAATCGGATCCACCGAGGAGGAGGCGAAGCGCAAGCAGCAATATCTGTTCGACAACATCGATATCAACGCGCTGCAAGGGTTCTACAGCGGCGGTTCCGGCATCGATCTGGCCAATATCGATCCCGACACGCCGCTGACTGAGCTCAGCCGTCGCGAGGCGTTCAGCCAGCATATGCGCTCGAAATTCCGTATCGCGGTAGATGCAGATTACGGCCAGGGCCGCGTACTGACGTGGCGTGAATACCTGATCCAGCACGCGTTGTTGCCGGGCCGTTTTGCCGGTACGCCCGAGCAGATTGCCGATCGCGTGCAGCAATTTGCGGACGCCGGTGTTGATGGCTTTAACGTGGTGCCCGTTACCACGCTCGGCTGGTGGGATGAGTGGGTCGAGCATGTGGTGCCGGTGCTGCAGAAGCGCGGTCTGGCGCAGACGGCGTATAAGCCAGGCACGCTGCGCGAGAAGATTTTCGGCAAAGAGAGCCGGCTGCCCGCGTCGCATCCGCAAAGGAAGTTGACGTTGGGTTGAGTGGCGGCTTTAGTCAAAATGTGCTGGCTATCCCCTCCCGTCCGTGCGGGCTGTCCCCCTCCTCGGTCCTCCCCCACAAGTGGGGGAGGAAGATGCTGTTATATGTTAGTTCTGAAGCTGCATGTCGCAGCGTCTCCTTCCCCCAGTTGTGGGGGAGTAAGATGCTGCTATATGTGAGTTCTGTAGCTGCACGTGGCTGCGTCTCCTTCCCCCACCTGTGGGGGAAGGCCGGGATGGGGGACAGCCAGCACGGACCGAGGAGGGGGACAGCAGCACTATCCATTTATGGCGACCGCTAATTAATGAATCCTACTCATAGAGCCAATCCTCTTTCAGGCCATTATCTTCACTATCCCATCCGCTACTATGGGCGAATTCGATCTCTCTGGAATTCAACATGGATCACGCTTCAACGCGTTCGCAATCCTTCACCGTCAAATCAAGCGGTTTGCCCTTTATCCTCATTCTCAGTGCGTTGATGGCGATCACCTCGTTATCCACGGATATCTATCTGCCCGCCATGCCGCTGATGGCGCAAGAGCTGCACGGCGACGCCGAGCTGACCATTACCGGATTTCTCATCGGCTTCTGTATTGCCCAGCTCATCTGGGGACCGCTCAGCGATCATTTTGGCCGCAAAGTGCCGCTGTTTATCGGATTGGTGCTGTTTGTGATGGGTTCTGTCGGCTGTGCGCTCTCCAGCGACATTACGCAGATTGTGTTCTGGCGGGTGTTTCAGGCGCTGGGTGCCTGTACCGGGCCGATGCTGGCACGCGCGATGATCCGCGATCTCTTTGCCCGCACCCGCGCTGCGCAGATGCTCTCCACGTTGATGGTGGTGATGGCGATTGCACCGATTGCCGGGCCGCTGCTGGGCGGGCAGATGATCAAAGTCACCTCGTGGCACACGATTTTTTGGCTGCTGGCGGCCATAGGCTGCGTCATGTTGATACTGATGTGCTGGTTGCCCGAAACCTTACCGGCGGACAAGCGGGTAAAGGCGTCGCTCACCGGGGCATTTAGCAACTATCTTGCCCTGCTGAAAAACCGCCATTTCATGCGCTTTACGCTGTGCGTGGCGTTCTACTACGTGGCGGCTTACGCCTTTATTACCGGTTCGCCGTTTGTCTACATCACCTATTTCGGCATTGATGCGCAGCATTATGGCTGGCTGTTCGCGCTGAATGTGGTGGGGTTAATGGCGGTAAGCATGGTGAACCGGCGTTTGGTGCACCGCTATCCGCTGGAATCCCTGCTCAAAATGGCGGTGACCACCGCCACCCTCGCTGCGTTAATTTTGGCGCTGAGCGCCAAACTGGACTTCGGCGGCATCCTGATGATTATTCTGCCGGTGTTTGTGTTCTTCTCGATGAACGGCATTATCGCGGCAACTTCCACGGCCGCCGCCATGGATACCGTGCCCAATATGGCGGGTTCCGCCTCAGCGCTCATCGGCTCGCTGCAATACGGCAGCGGCATTATCTCGTCGTTGCTGCTGGCGCTACTCAGCGATGGCACGCCCTGGACCATGGCGTGGATTATCGCACTGTTTACCGTGGCAAGCGCGGTGATGGCGCTCAGCGCCGCCACGGTAAAATCTCTCGGTTAAATGTTTTGGTCGAAGAACGGATCGAGTTGGCCCATCGCCTGATCGACATAACGCGGTACCCAATACGTCTCGATGTGCGTTGCGCCTTCAATCAGATACAGCTTTTTGTTGGTGGTGCCGGTGGCTTTGCTAAACGCACTTTGTGTCATGTACAGCGAATCAGCTTTGCTGCCCGCCATCATCAGCAACGGCTGATTAATCAGGTCCATGTTGCTTTGAGCGTCAAAGCGCATCAATTCCAGCAGGCTGCTGGTGGTGTAGCGGAAGGTTGAATTCGGATGTGCATGGGTTTTCCAGTAGTACTCGTAGCCCTGGCGATAGAGATCGAACGGCAGTTTAGCGATCTGCTCATCTGTCAGATTGGCATCGCCGGAGTAGGTGACTTCACCGGTGGTGGCTTCTTTGCTGCGTGCCTCGGTTGCTGCCCGCAGGCGATCCTGAATCGTCGCGAGCTGTGAATCCTGATAGCCGTTACGCCGCACCTGGCCGGAATCAAACATGCTCAGGGTGGCCAACGCTTTAAAACGTTTATCGGTCTGCGCGGCTTTGAGGGCATAGCCGCCGCCACCGCAGATACCCAGTAAACCGATGCGTTTCGCATCCACGCCGGGATAGCGACTCAGGTAATCCGCCATGCCGTGAATATCTTCGATACGGTTAGCCGGTTTATCTACGCTGCGCGGCATGCCGCCACTGGCACCTTGATAGGCGGCATCGGCGGTGATGGTGATGTAGCCGTGCTCGGCAAGACGCTGCGCGTAGAGGCCGGCAACTTGCTCTTTCACACCGCCGTTAGGATGAGCGACCACGATGGCCGGATAGTGTTTCGCCGGGTCGTAATTGGCGGGTGTATAGACGTTGGCAGCGATTTGCAGCCCGTGCAGATCATACTTCACCGGATGGATGTTGACCTTGCCCGCCATGTTTTGCGTGATGGCGCCGTGATAAACCAGGGTGAAAGGGTTCTGTGGGTCGTTAGCGGCCTGTGCACTTACGGACATTGCCGCGATCAGCAGGGCATGGATAGCAGTGAGTTTCATCTTCGCTCCCGGAGAAAAGTCGCGGCCTGCAAAGTGGGCTCGCGAGAGTGATATCGTCGGGTGAGCTTAAGGCGCCCAGGCTGTCAGCATCATGACCAGAAGATAACAACCCTGTCAGTTTCACCGGTGCGTTGGCTGACAGCGTTGTCAGCAAATTGTCAGGTTACTGTTGGTAAGCTGCCGGCAAAATACCGTTCAAAGGTTTACATAAGGAAGCCCCCGCGATGCGCATATTGTTGGTTGAAGACGAAGAGAAGACCTCCACTTACCTGAGCCGGGCGTTGGGTGAATCGGGTTTTACCGTTGATGTCTCAGCCGACGGCGCAGAAGGCCTGCACTTTGCGCTGGAGTTCGATTATGACGCGGTGATTCTTGATGTGATGCTGCCGGGCATCGACGGTTACCGCGTGCTTGAAGGGATTCGTAGCAGCAAACAGACGCCGGTGCTGATGCTCTCGGCGCGCGGCTCGGTGGATGAGCGGGTAAAAGGGCTGCGGCTGGGGGCGGATGATTATCTGCCCAAACCCTTTTCGCTGATTGAGCTGGTGGCGCGCATTCAGGCGCTGGTGCGCCGTCGCAGCAGCGATGGCGCCGACATCACGCAACTGCAAATCCATGACCTGCATCTCGATCTGCTGGCGCGGCGGGTTTTTCGCCACGGCAATCGGCTTGAGCTGACGGCAAAAGAGTTCGCGCTGCTTAGCCTGCTGGCGCGGCATCAGGGGGAAATATTGTCGAAAATGATGATCGCCGAGCAGGTGTGGGACATGAATTTCGACAGCGATGCCAACGTGGTGGAGGTGGCCATTAAGCGGTTACGCGCCAAAATTGATGCACCTTTTACTATTAAGCTGCTGCACACCGTGCGCGGCATGGGTTACGTGCTGGAAGTGCGGGAGCCTCACCATGATTAAACGTTCCATTTCCGTACGTCTCGCACTGATGTTCGTGCTGAGTATTGTGCTGATCGTGTTGACCATCGGCTTGCTGCTGCGCGCTTCACTGCATGACTCATTGCAAAAGCAGATGCATAACGAACTGCTGTTTCGTGAATCCTTAATGAGTCCGTGGATCACGGCGCGCACCTCAGACGATGGCTGGGCGACGTTGGCCCGAAAATTTACCGATTTAACCAGCGCCGAAGGCGAACGCGTGCGTTACTGGATTTTGAGCGATGATGCGCGTTTTAGCCTCGGCGGCGCGCCGCCGTTGGGCGTGGATTGGGCTTCCTTGCGGGAAGGGTTTAATAAAGTGCCCGGCGCAACGGATGACGCCTGCTCACTGTTTCTGCTGGTCAAAACCCTTGCGGCTCGCGGTGAGCGACCCGCGTTGCGCTACGTGGTGGCCATCGACTCAACGCCTTACATGGGTACGCTTGATGCTTTCACGCGTACCTTGCTGATCGTTTCGTCCATCGGCGTATTTATCGTGGCGCTACTGGGCTATGCCGTATCCCGTATTGGTTTGCGTCCGGTTGGTGCACTGAGCCAGCAGGCGCATCAGCTGGCACCGGGCGATCATACGCAGCGACTGGATACCGACAGGTTACCGGATGAGCTGCAGCCGCTGGCTGCCGCCTTTAATGGTGTGCTAGAGCGGCAGGCGATTGCCTGGCGACAGCTGGAGAGTTTCAATGCTGATGTCGCACATGAATTGCGCACGCCGCTCACCAATTTGATTGGTCAGACGCAGCTTGGGCTAGCGCGCCGACGCTCGCCGGCAGAGCTAGAGGATCTACTTGGCTCCAACCTCGAAGAGCTGGAACGCATGACCTCTATCGTCAACGACATGCTATTCCTGTCGCATGCGCATGCCGGGGAACATGCTTCACAGCTGACGCGCGTTTCCCTGCGCGCAGAGACAGTGAAAACCGCCGAATATGTTGAACCCTCCTTCGCCGAAAAACAGTTGAAATTGCAGATCGAAGGCGATGTTTGGGTGCATATCGACCGCCGCTTATTCCACCGTTCGCTGGCGAACCTGCTGGAGAACAGTGCGCGACATGCGGCACCGCACAGCACCATTAGCGTTAACTTCAGTGAAAACGCCGGTCAGGCGGTGGTTGCGGTCACCAATCCCGGCGCCGCCATCGCGCCCGAACATCTGCATCGACTGTTTGAACGTTTTTATCGGGTTGACTCTGCGCGCGCCAAAAGTACCACCCATCACGGGCTGGGGTTATCGATTGTGCGCGCGGTCGCCATCATGCATCGCGGTGATGTGTTCGCGCGCAGTGAAGGTGGAATGAATACCTTTGGGCTGACCTTTGCCTTAACGCCTGAGCGTAAGCCGCTGTCAGCTGCCGCTCGCGATGTCGCAGCGATCAAAACTGACAGCATTGTCAGCAACCCGTCAGCATGACGACATCTGCGCCTCGTTAGAATCGATGCCTCGCAGCATCCACGTTCAATAAATAAAGGACGCATTGCATGACAGCAAAATCGGGCTTTCTGGGGCTATTACTGCCCCTTGCTTTCTCATCTTTTGCTGCCGAGCCGGTAGTAAAGATTACACCGGCCGGCAGCCAAGCGGCGCTTTCGGGTCCGGCGCAACATTTTACCGGCCAGGTACGCGTTGATCCGCTGTTTGTGGCGGATGACCAGATCAATGCTTCGGCTGCTTATGTCACCTTCGAACCGGGTGCGCGATCGGCCTGGCATACCCATCCCGCTGGTCAGCGCCTGATTGTCACCTCGGGCGTAGGGTTAACCCAGCAGGAGGGGCAGCCGGTGCGCACTATTCGCGTTGGCGATGTGGTGTCGTGCCCGCCAGGCGTCAAGCACTGGCACGGTGCCAGCGCCGAGAGTGCCATGACGCACCTCGCGGTAACCGGCAGAGTGGATGGCAAAAGTGTGAGCTGGCTGGAGAAAGTGACTGATGAACAATACCGTGCCGATTAAGTCCTTCACCTTCGCCATACTCATGCTTTTTGCCGGTAACCTGACAACCTATGCTGCAACTCACCAGGGAGTAACACCTGCAATGAATGAGTCATCGAATCAGTCCGAAACCCTCTCCGCACGACAACAAGCCATTCCTCTGATGGCGGTATTTATGGCAACCAGCAATATGAAAAAACTCGATGCCGCGCTGAATCAGGGGCTGGATGCTGGCTTGACGGTCAGTGAAGCCAAAGAAATTCTGGTGCAGCTGTATGCCTATACCGGATTTCCACGCAGTCTCAATGCGCTGAGCGCGTTGATGAAAGTGACCGAAGCGCGTAAGCAGCGCGGCATTAAAGATGAACCGGGTAAAGAGCCGGTGCAGCCCATTCCGGTGGGGGATGCGCTGCGTCAGCTAGGCACCGCTAACCAAACCAAAATTTCTGGCGCGCCAGTGCAAGGACCGCTGTTTGATTTTGCGCCGGTGATCAACCAGTTCCTGCAAAGTCATCTATTTGGCGATATTTTTGCCCGTGACAACCTTGACTGGCAAAGCCGCGAACTGGCGACGGTAGGTGCCTTAGCCGCCACGCCGGGTATTGAAGCGCAGCTGCTATCGCATACCCGTGCCAGTTTGCGAGTAGGGCTAACGCGTGGGCAGCTGCAGCATCTGGCGCAAATTTTACGTGCCAGCGGGGAAGAGCAGGCCGCTGCGCGCGCGGAAGCCGCACTGCGCGCGGCACAAGATACGCCATAAATTTCATGTCAGAGGAGCGAAGTCATGTCAGATGCGCATGATGCTAACCGCAGAGTGCTACTCAGCGCGCTGGCGGGCGCGGCGTTTTCCGCTGCCGTGCTTAAGCCGGCGTTGGCTAACACCGTGCCCGGGCAAAATAACCGCGCGACGCTGGTGGTGTATTTCTCCCGCAGTGGCAACACGCGGGTACTGGCAGGTGTTATTCATCGTCAACTCAACAGCGATATTTTTGCCATTGAACCGGCAGTGGCCTATCCCGAGGACTATTTTCAAACGGTTGAGCTGGCGAAAAATCAGCGCGATCGGCAGGTGAAACCGGCGTTAAAAAACCGCGTTGCGGACTTTGATCGCTACCACACGATTTACCTGGGCTTTCCGATTTGGGGCACCACGGTGCCGCCGGTGGTGCAATCGTTTCTCAGCAGCCATGATTGCCGTAATAAACGCATCATTCCGTTTATTACCCACGGTGGTTACGGCATCGGCGACAGTGAAGCGATTCTCGCTACGCTGGCTGCGGCGGCGCAACGAGAAAAACCGCTGGTGCTGGAGTGCGATCAGGAGAGAAGAACCACCGAGACCGTCACCCATTGGTTAGCGACGGTTGGCAGCTAATACACAACATAAAAGAGGGACAGCGTGTGAAGAGAACGGTAAAAATCTGGGGTGTAGGTTTGCTGGTGGCGGGGTTTATCGCTACCAGCCACGCCGAACCGTTAGTGATTCAGGCACAAGGCAGCTTCGCTGCGGGCGGCACGGTGGTGACAGCGCCGGGACAATTTGATGCCAAAAAACCGCTGGATGCGGCGGGCCAGACCTATCATGGCGACCACGCCGCGGTGTTTTATCAGATTCCGCAACATCCGCATAAATACCCCATCGTGATGCTGCATGGTGCCGGACAGTTCTCGCGTACCTGGGAAAGTACCCCGGATGGACGCGAAGGTTTTCAAAATATTTTCCTGCGTCGCGGATTTGCCACCTATCTGGTTGATCAACCGCGCCGGGGTGCGGCTGGTCGTAGCACGGTAGCCACCACCGTCACACCAAAACCGGATGAACAGCTGTGGTTTAACCAATTCCGCCTGGGCGTATGGCCCACCTTCTTTAAAGGCGTGCAGTTCTCTCAGGATAAAGAGGCGCTGGACCAATACTTCCGCCAAATGACCCCTAATACGGGGCCGTTTGACGTCAACGTCATCTCCGATGCGATGTCCGCGGTTATCGACAAAAGCGGTCCCGCCATTCTGTTTACCCATTCACAGGGCGGCGGGCCTGGCTGGTATACCGCGATGAAAAACAGCAAGGTTAAAGCCATTGTCGCCTTTGAACCGGGCAGCGGCTTTGTGTTTCCCGAAAACGAATTACCGGCCCCGATGCCCAGCGCGTTCGATACGCTGAAAGGCGAGCCGGTGGCGCTGGACAAGTTTATGGCGCTGACCAAAATTCCGATTCTGATTTTCTATGGCGACAACATTCCGGATAAAGCGAGCAGCATGCCGGCGCAGGACAGTTGGCGGGTAAGGCTGGCGATGGCGCGCCAGTGGCGAGATGTGGTCAATAAACACGGTGGCGATGTGCAAGTGATCCATCTGCCGGAGATTGGCATTAAAGGAAATACGCACTTCCCGTTCTCCGATCTGAATAATGTGCAAATTGCTGACCAGGTTAGCGCGTTTTTCCAACAGAAGAATCTGCAGTAGCTGGCCAGCAGGGTTGATTGATTCATGAATTGAATTAATAAACCCTAGCTGATTACCGGGTCTAATCAAAACAATCCTCAGGCGTTATGCTTTCGGAAACTAACGAAAGGATAACGCCATGCAAAACATAAAACTGAATAACGGTCTCGAGATGCCGCTGCTGGGCTTTGGTGTATTTCAGATGACCGATGCTGCGGAGTGTGAGCGCGCGGTGATGGATGCCATCGAAACCGGCTATCGGCTGATTGATACCGCCGCCTCATATCAAAACGAAACTCAGGTTGGCAATGCCATTAAGCAGAGCGGTGTGGCACGTGACGCGCTGTTTGTCACCACCAAGCTGTGGCTGCAGGACACCAGCTACGAAGGCGCCAAAGCGCAGTTTGAGCGTTCGCTTAATCGTCTGCAGATGGACTATGTCGATCTCTATTTGATTCACCAACCTTACGGCGATGTGCATGGCGCCTGGCGTGCCATGGAAGAGCTGCATGCAGCCGGCAAAATTAAAGCCATTGGCGTCAGTAACTTCCAGCCCGATCGCCTGGCCGATCTCATCGCGTTCAATAAAGTGGTGCCGGCGGTGAATCAGGTTGAAGTTAACCCCTTCAACCAGCAACTGCACGCGGTGCCGTGGATGAAGAGCCGCAACATTCAACCTGAAGCCTGGGCACCGTTTGCCGAAGGCAGAAACGGGTTGTTCCAGCATCCTGTCCTGACGGCGATTGGCGAGAAATATGGCAAAAGCGTCGGGCAGGTGGTGCTGCGCTGGATCTTCCAACGCGGCATTGTTTCGCTGGCCAAATCGGTCCGCAAAGCGCGCATGGCAGAAAATATTAATGTGCTGGACTTTGCACTCAGTGACGCCGAAATGCTGCAAATCACCGCGCTGGATAGCGCGACCAGCGCCTTCTTCTCGCACCGCGATCCAGCCATGGTTGAGTGGCTCACCGGCCGCAAACTTGATGTGTAATTACGCACCCTAAAACCTAATGGAGTGACACATGCAAAATCGTTATCTCGGCAACGCCAAACTCGAAGTTTCCGCGCTGGGCCTGGGCTGCATGGGGCTCAGCCATGGCTATGGTCCGGCCACAGACCGGCAGCAGGCGATTAAGTTAATTCACGCTGCAGTAGAGCGCGGCGTGACTTTTTTCGATACCGCGGAAGTGTACGGGCCGTATCTAAATGAAGAGGTCGTGGGCGAAGCTTTGCAGCCTTACCGTGACCAGGTGGTGATCGCCACAAAATTTGGCTTCACCTTTGGCGACGATAATAAGCAGCAAATATTGAACAGCCGTCCCGAGCATATCCGTCTGGCGGTTGAAGGTTCACTGCGCCGTCTGAAAACTGACGTGATTGATCTGCTGTATCAGCATCGCGTAGATCCTAATGTGCCGATTGAAGATGTGGCCGGCACGGTTAAGGATCTGATCAATGAAGGCAAGGTTAAACATTTCGGTTTATCGGAAGCGGGTGCCAATACCATTCGTCGCGCCCACGCCGTGCAGCCGGTCACGGCGCTGCAAAGCGAATACTCAATGTGGTGGCGTGAACCGGAGCAGGAGATTCTGCCGCTGCTAAACGAATTGGGTATTGGTTTCGTGCCGTTTAGCCCGCTAGGCAAAGGCTTTTTAACCGGTGCAATTAAATCAGGCACCACGTTTGGCGAGGATGATTTCCGCAGTAAAGTGCCACGTTTTACTGCTGAAGCGCTGGCCGCCAATGAACAACTGGTGACCTTAGTGGCGCAGCTGGCGGCGGAGAAAGGCGTGACGTCGGCGCAGATCGCGCTGGCCTGGCTGCTGGCGCAGGCGCCGTGGATTGTGCCGATTCCGGGCACTACCAAGCTGCATCGTCTGGAAGAAAACCTCGGCGCCTCTGACATCGCGCTCTCCTCTGCCGAGTTACTCAAACTGACGCAGGCTTTGGAAACCATCAAGGTGATCGGTGAACGTTATCCTGCTGCGCTGCAGGCGCGGGTAGGCGGTTAACCTCAACCACTTTTGCGGCGCGTTCCTCGCGCCGCAAGCCATTCTTATGATGTAGTTTCGATTGCATCGACGCTTTTTTATATTTGATGTTTTTTACTCATTGGGTATGCTCTGCGCAGTCAGGATCCTCCGGCCAGGGTTGGTTTAGACGGTGACAGAGAGCCCATGAAAAACAGTAATGACAAACAGTTAAGTGACGTGGTGATCGGTGATGCGGTGATTGAGTTATTCACTCACGATGCCGCAATTTCGCGTACTACGCTGATCGCCCAGTTAGAGAAGATGATTCAGGCGGGTGGAACGCCAGAGCGTATTCGCGTTGCCAGATTAGCCTTAGCAGAGGTTAACCGCAGCAGCCAATGCGATGAAGAAGAGTCAGACGAGGGTGTGATCAACATGTTGGCCAAAAGCGCGGTGGCGGACGACAGCACCAAACACTGATTGAGGCATGCCGGACAGGGGTTGTCCGGCACGTTCGAGCGGTTTACCAACGGTATTTATTGGAATCTTCCCACTCTTTTACTTCTTTTTCCGCGCGGTCTTTTTCATAACCATAGCGTTCCTGAATTTTACCGACCAGCTGATCGCGTTTCCCTTCGACCACGGTCATATCATCATCAGTCAGGTCGCCCCATTTTTCCTTCACTTTTCCCTTGAACTGCTTCCAGTTGCCGCTAATACGATCTTCGTTCATTGTCGATCTCCCTATTTAGTCGTTACCGGTTACTGAATGATCACCGTTTGGCCGCATGCCAACGGATGTATTAATTCTGGCACAGAATTTGCGGTTTGCTGCGCTGCGGTGTGAGCTGACTCAAATATCTGATATTGAATAGTAGGGTGATTGCATAACCCTCTGTGATATAAGGTGTTATTCTCGCCTGGGTATACAGACTTGTCTCTGCTGGTATATAGTGAACGCCGAGATGATTTTCAGTCAATTTTTTTTGGAAACCCGCACTGCCTGATGTATCCGCTATGAGCAAAAAGTTAGCCACAGAAACGAAAAACCGCGAACGGGGCCGCCCAAGAGAATTTGATATCGAACAGGCTCTGGACAAAGCCATGATTGTTTTTCGGCAAAAGGGTTTTCATGCCGCTTCGCTGAGTGATTTGGGTGAGGCGATGGGGCTAACCGCGGGCAGCATTTACAAGGCTTTTAAAGATAAGCGCAGCCTGTTTCTGCTGGTATTTGAGCGCTATCTTTCGGTGCGCAATGCCGACCTGCGCCAGCGGCTGGCGCAGTTCACCACCGGGCGCGAAAAGCTCACCGAACTGCTGCAGTTCTATCTCGATTCTGCCCGTGCGGTTGAAGGCCGTACCGGTTGTCTGGTGGTGGGCAGTACGGTGGAGCTGCAGGTGCTGGATGAAGATCTGTCGCAGTTAGTGAGTGAAGCGGTGATCCGCAATAAAAACTTTCTCGCTTCTCTGCTGAAACTCGGCCAGGAAGATGGCTCGGTCACACAGCATCTGGATATTGACAGCGCAGCGGGCTTGATACTCTGTATTGCCTTTGGCATGCGCGTAGTGGGCAAGATCACCGATGTAAAAGATGAACCCGCGACAATCAAGCTGGTGATGAAGCTGCTGGACTAAAATTTGTCTAATTAGGAGGTGGATACTTCCTAAATAAGCGAAGCGTGAAGCCGGAGGGCAAGTGAAAGACGAAGATTCAGACATTACGGAAGAGATTCGCGCATTGGTGGGGAGAGTGGTGACACGCATTCTCCGTCCTGATGAAGCGCTTACCGTTCAGGAACTGATTGGCGCGCTGTATCGCCTGAGTTTGCGCTCAACAGACAGCAAAACCAAAAGTGCCTGCGAGAAAGCCATTCGTATCCTGGCGAAAAAAATGCATTAATTCGGTCGCGCGTGCCGCGCCGTATTACTCCTCTCTGCGAAAGTCTGGCAATCCCTCGCCAAACAAAACCCGGGTGATTACAGCGGTCGATGCGCTGTTTCTTTCGCTTTCCACAGCGCGAACAGCGTAATCAGTAACGCCAGGCTGACGTACAGTGACACCCACAGCGTGCTACCCATCTCTTTGTAGAGCGAAGTAATGATCAGCGGAGCAAAACCGCCACCGATAATCCCCGCCAGCGTATAAGCCAGCGACGATCCGGCATAGCGCACATGGCTGGGGAACTGCTCCGTGACAAACGCCGCCTGCGGTCCGTACATCACCGCATGAATCAACAGCCCGCCAATCACCGCCAGCACAATCAAAATCGGCTGCGAGCTATCGAGCAACACAAAGAACACAAACGACCAGACGATGGCCAGCAGCGCACCGCCGATATACACCGGCCGACGGCCTAACTTGTCGGAGAGCGCGCCAAACATCGGTACGGTAATCGCATTACCAATCGCGCCCAGCATGGTGGCCATCAACGCCAGCGGACGCGGCAGCTGCAACACCGTGGTGACGTAAGTCAGGGTGAAAACCACCACCAGCGCATACAGCACATCCGAACCGATGCGTGAGCCGCCGGCAATCAACAGCTCGCGCGGATAGCGCACAAACACCTCTTTCAGCGGCGTATGGGTGGTTTTCTCTGCCTGCTGCATCGCCACAAAGGTCGGTGTCTCTTCGACGCCGCGACGCAGCCAGAGGCCAAACATCACCAGCAGCAAACTTAGCAGGAACGGAATGCGCCATCCCCATGCCTGGAACTGCTCGCCGCTCAAAGCCACCGTCACCAGCGTGATGAAGCCGGTGCCAATCAAGGTACCGCAAGATGGACCCACCTGGGCAAACGAAGCGTTGCGACCGCGCTTATCCGCGTCGCCATGCTCCATCGACAGCAGCACCGCGCCGGCCCATTCGCCGCCGAGGGCAATGCCCTGAATAAAGCGCAGCGCCACCAGCAGCACCGGACTCCAGATGCCCCACACCGCATAGCCCGGCAGCAAGCCCATCAGCGCGGTGGTCACACCCATAATCACCAGCGTGGTGATCAGCACCGCTTTTCGTCCGGCGATATCGCCAAGATGGCCGAAGATCAGGCCGCCCACCGGACGCGAAACGTAACCGACCGCATAGGTGGAAAACGCCAGAATGGTGCCGACCAGCGGATCGAAACTCGGGAAAAACACATGGTTAAACACCAGCGCCGCCATGATGTTGTAGACCGTAAAGTCATACCACTCCAGCGCCGTGCCAATCGAGCTGGCCGCTGCGAGGCGACCGGTTTTGGTATGGCTGGCTGGCTCGCCAGTGGCGTGCTGCAATGTCGAATCGGTATTAGCCATGAGCCATCTCCTGTTTCGTTAACTGCCAGCTGAGGGCATAAAGTTGTACATCCGCGTTGAGGATGGCGGCGGCAGCGGCGGCCAGCGTTTTGCACACCTGCGCATCGCGACAGGTCAGCAGCAGCATCGGCTGCATCGGGCGGCTTTCGCGATTTTCGCGCGGCAGCGGTGAGCTCAGCGTGGTGTCGGGCGTCAGCAAACGTGAGGCGATGTAGCCCGGCGTGTGCTGCACGCTGCTTTGCCAGTCGCCCAGCAATGCAACATCCGTACCGGCTGGCAACGTCAGCACCGCCAGATGGCTGCCGTTGCCTTGACCATGCTGGTGAGAGATGGCGCATACCCGGCGCATCGGGTTGATCATCTTGTTGAGGTTTTTCACCGACCATTCGGTCTGGCGCGTGAAGGCAGCGTGATAATCGGCGCTGGTAAAGGCTTCCAGCGATGCGGTCTCATACAGGCCGAGATACTTACGCTCGGCATCGATCGACTGATAGCGCGTGCCGCTGAGAAATCCAGCGATCGCCACGCGCTCTTCAACGTGCTCATGGTCATACCATTGGTTGAAATCCGCTTCATCTGCAGCATCGATATTGGTGGCGACAAACAGCATGCCGTGGGGTTGAGTCATGATCAGCTACTCCGTTTCAGGGTGGTTTCAAGCGCGGCAGCCCAGCTGAGTAATGCAGCATCGTTGCCATGGGTTGAGGACAGCATCAGGCCAACCGGCGCAGCGCCGGGTTGATGACAAGGCAGAGAAATTGAGCAGCCATCGAGCATGTTGATCACGCTGGTGTTACGCAGCATCAGCATGTTGACCTGCATGTAACGCGCAGGGTCGTCGAGTTCGGCAAGGGTAGGGGCGATCAGCGGCACCGTCGGCATTAAGATACCGTCGAACGGCGCCACGGCGTTTTCCACGCGCTGCTGCCAGTCGGCGCGCCGCTGATAAAGCTCGGCGGCATCCTCGGCATTCAGCAAGCTGCCGCGTTTGATGCGCGTCAGAACCTGCGGATCGTAGGCGTCAGGCTGGGACAGCGCGTACGCCTGATGCCACTGCCAGGCTTCCCAGGCGGTAATTCCGCCGCGCGCGTTCAACGTATCCAGCTCCGCCAGCTCATCGAGCGGCAGTTCGGTGAGCTGCACACCCTGGGCGCGCAGCACCTCGAGCGCGCGTAGCCAGGCCGCACTGACGTGCTGGTCGAGCCCCGCCAGCACGCGCGTTTGTGGAATGACGAAATGCGCATCAGAGAGTTCACGCTGATCCATCACCAGTGGTTGGTCGGCAATCACACTATCGAGCAGCCAGCAGCTGCGCACGTCGTGCGCAATCACGCCGATGCTGTCGAGCGACGCCGCCAGCGGCAGGGTACCGCGCTGGTCGATGCGGCTGGCGCTGGGTTTAAAGCCGGTTAATCCGCACAGCGCCGCAGGAATACGCACCGAACCACCGGTATCGGTGCCGACTGCCGCCAGACACATGCCATCGGCCACCGCCACCGCCGCGCCCGACGAGGATCCGCCCGGAATACGCTTCTCAGCACGCTGCCACGGATTGGCGGGCGTGCCGTAGTGCGGATTGATGCCGAGGCCGGTAAAGGCGAACTCGGTCATGTTGGTTTTGCCGACGAGGGCCGCGCCGGCCTGTTGCAGCCGTTCAACCATGCTGGCGTTGGCTGCGGCCGGAGTGCCGTTGCTGAGTAAATGTGAGCCGGCGAGCGTCACTTCTCCGGCAACGTCAAACAGATCTTTGATGCTGATCGGCAGGCCATCAATCGGGCTGCGCGCCTGACGCTGCTGCCAGCGCGCGCTGGCCTGTTCCGCCTGCTGCTGCGCCTCGGCGGCATACACGCGGGTGAAAACTCGCTGACCTTCGCCGGGTTCGGCGGCGATGGCACTCAGCGCATCCTGCGTCAGTTCTGCGGCAGAGCCTTGTCCGGCGAGCAGCTGCTGGCTCGCTTGCCATAACGTCGTCATAAAGAATCCTTATCAGGCGATGACCGGCAGCGCGCCGGTAATGTAGGTGTGTTCCAGCGTGCGATTCAGCACCGGATCGTGCAGTGCCATGCGGAATTCACTCGCTGGACGAATGCCGCCGATGGCGCTCAGCGTGCCGCACGACATGGCAAAGCCTTCCTCCACCTGGCGATCGGCGAAATAGCGCTGCAACAGATCGATTGGCGTGAGCAGCGATGACAGCGCACCCTGTTGATAGGTGACCCAATCGCCTTTCACTCTGATCCAGGCGCGCAGTTCCAGCTGGTCCCAATGCGCTTTCACTTCGGACATGCGCCAGGCATGACCGGCCACCGGCTTGATGCACGCCTGTTTAGATAGCGCCACGCTGAAGGTTTCCAGATGGCGATCGGTGTGATCGGAAATCAGCGAAACCCAGTATTCGCCGCGGTGGAAAAACACAAAGGGTTCGGCTTCGCCAGAGGTCTGTTCGCCGACCACTTCCAGCCGGGTTTGCTGAGTGAGCTGGTTAGTGGCGACGCGGTAAAACAGCGGCACTGCACCAGGAGCGGGCACGCCAAGTGCCTCGAGCTCCCTGATATGGTGCAGTACCGCAGCCTGATCGCGGCCAACCCAGCCGGCAATCACCAGCGCATTAACCTCTACATCCAGCACTGCGGCGTCTGCGTAATCAGTCGTGAAGCGTAATTGCATGGGCTAAATCTCCAGAGTTGAAATGCGTGTGAAATTTCACAGTAATTTCAATCTAGCCATTTTCATGCCAGGTTTTTGTGTAAGATGTCTCAGTTACCTAATAAGGATGCGCGTGATGAGTAATGATATTGCTGAAAATGTGAGCTCGCCGACCCAGCCGAAGAGCCTTTCTCTCAACGAACGGGCGTATCTGGCGTTCAAGCACCGGCTGATCACGCTGCGTTACAAGCCCGGTGACTATCTGAATATCGCGCAGGTGATGGATGACCTTGAGATGGGCAGAACGCCGGTGAATCAGGCGGTGCATCGGCTGGAAACGGAAGGGTTACTGCAAATTATTCCACGCAAAGGGGTGATGGTTTCACCGCTATCGATTGATGATGCGCTGGAGTTAATTGAGGTGCGTTTAGTCAACGAGGCGCTGTGTTTGCGTTTGGCCTCGCAGCGCGTTAATCCGACGCAGATTGCTTATTTGCGCGCAATGAATCAGCGCATTGCCGACGCCAGCGCGGCGCGCGACCGGGAACAGATGATGTTGCTGGACCGCGAATTCCACCAGCTGCTGGCGGACATCGCCGCCAATGGACGCCTGGCCGATATCCTCAGCATTATCCATGCGCAGGCGCAGCGTTTCTGGGCGACGACGCTATCCAGCGCTGCGCATATGAATGAAGTGATCGCCGAACATGAAGCGATTATCGCCGCGTTGGAGCAGGGCGATGCGGAGCAAGCGGAAGCCGCCGCGCGGGTGCACATCTATTCGTTTAAGCAGGCGCTGCTGAATAATTGACGGTGTTTGTGCGCGGATTAACGCTGAGATCAATACTCTGCTTCTTCGCCTGGCAAAGGCACCGAGAGTTCCATGCCCGCAACGCCGGCATAGAAAATAATCAGCTCGGCACTCTCATCGGTAGTGAATCCGCGATGCGCGATGTCGATGGATTCATTAAATGCCTCGCCGGCACGGAAGGTTTTACTTTCACCATTGTCTTTGTCCTCAATGGTGAGCGATCCCGACAAAATATAAGCGCTGTTAGGCATCGGATGGGTATGCCACGGTAACTCAGAGTGAGCAGGAATGGTCATCTTCATCACGGTAATTTCCGGCTGACCCGTCGGATAATTTTCTAATCGCTGACCATTCCAGGCATGCCCGCTCTGGAGCAAGGTTTCCGCTGTATTGTGGTGGTGGTTGTCAGAACGGCTCATTGGCACTCCCGCGCAAGTTAGTGATAAATTCCTTATGCACAGGATAGTGGAAATTGACGTGGCCGCTTATTCAGTCAAAAAGTGATTAATCGCTACGCGTTACCCGCAATCCTGCGGGTAAACTGTTGCTCGGTCAGTGAGCTTCCCCACTGATCGCTTTACAGATTTGTCAGCGGGATTAAGGAATAGTTGAGATTTGATGAAATAAAAAATCCACGCAATTGCGTGGATTTGAGGGTGTTTGTCAGCCTGAAGGAGATTCAATGAAATCTCATGCGACCGCTGCGGCCATTTAGACGTTGAACAGGAAGTTCATCACATCGCCATCTTTAACGATGTACTCTTTACCTTCTGAACGCATCTTGCCGGCTTCTTTCGCGCCTTGTTCGCCTTTAAAGGCAACAAAGTCATCAAAGGCGATGGTCTGCGCACGAATAAAGCCTTTCTCGAAGTCTGTATGGATTTTACCGGCTGCCTGCGGCGCAGTTGCACCCACTGGGATGGTCCATGCACGCACTTCTTTCACGCCAGCGGTGAAGTAAGTTTGCAGGTTCAGCAGTGCATAACCGGCGCGAATCACGCGGTTCAGGCCCGGCTCTTCCAGACCCAGTTCAGCCATGAACTCGTCGCGCTCGTCATCTTCCAGCTCGGCGATGTCCGACTCAACCGCAGCACACACCGGAACGACGACAGAACCTTCGGCTTCGGCAATGGCACGTACCTGATCGAGGTACGGATTGTTTTCGAAACCGTCTTCGTTGACGTTAGCGATGTACATGGTCGGTTTCAGCGTCAGGAAGCTGAGGTAGCGAATCGCCGCTTTCTCGTCAGCATCCAGCTTCAGTGCGCGCAGCATGCCGGCTTCAGACAGATGCGGCAGGCATTTTTCCAGCGCAGCCAGTTCAGCTTTAGCATCTTTGTCGCCGCCTTTGGCTTTCTTCTGGCAACGCTGAATAGCACGTTCGCAGGTGTCGAGATCCGACAGCGCCAGCTCGGTATTGATGACATCAATATCTTCCGCCGGGTTAACTTTGCCCGCAACGTGGATGATGTTGTCGTTCTCGAAGCAGCGCACCACGTGGCCGATGGCTTCGGTTTCACGGATGTTGGTCAGGAACTGGTTACCCAGGCCTTCACCTTTAGATGCGCCTTTTACCAAACCGGCGATATCGACGAATTCCATGGTGGTTGGCACCACACGCTGTGGTTTAACAATCTCGCTCAGCTGATCGAGGCGCAGATCGGGCATTGGCACCACACCGGTGTTTGGCTCGATGGTGCAGAACGGAAAGTTGGCTGCTTCGATACCCGCTTTGGTCAGCGCGTTGAACAGGGTGGATTTACCGACGTTCGGCAGGCCCACAATACCGCATTTAAATCCCATGGTCTGATTACCTTTCTCACTGAGTGCGCAGCGCTGCAGAGCAGCGCCGACAGATTCAAAAAATTTCGCGCATTATACACAGAATTGCCCTGCGCGGCGCGGGAATTGGCCTTAGCCAGCCTTGAAGGCGTGCAGGCGGTTCATCGCCTTAATCTTGTCTTCTTTCAGCCACAGCTCGGTGCAGCGCACCGCTTCATCCACGGCATCGTCGATCAGCTTTTGTTCGCTGGCCGGCGGTTTGCCCAGTACAAAACCGGTCACTTTATTGCGATCGCCCGGATGGCCGATACCGACGCGCAAACGGTGAAAATTATTGTTATTGCCCAGTTTGCTGATGATATCTTTCAGGCCGTTGTGACCGCCGTGGCCGCCGCCTTGTTTGAACTTTGCCACGCCCGGCGGCAAATCCAGCTCATCGTGCGCCACCAGAATCTCCTCCGGCGCAATGCGATAAAACGTCGCCAGCGCCGCTACGGCTTTGCCACTCAAATTCATAAAGGTGGTGGGCACCAGCAGGCGCACATCTTCGCCCGCCAATGATAAGCGCGCGGTGTAGCCGAAGAATTTGGGTTCATCTTTTAACGACTGATTGTTACGGCTTGCCAGTAAATCCACATACCAGGCTCCGGCGTTATGGCGCGTTGCGGCGTACTCGGCGCCCGGATTGGCTAACCCTACAATCAGTTTAATGCTGCTCACGATGTTTATCCTGCCTTGCTGCGGAAAGGGCGATAGTTTACTGCCTGACGACACGGATGACAAAGGCCACAAACAGCAGATGATGCCGCTGTGTGACTAATCAATTTCTATCGAAATCAAGGCGCTGGCAGTAAAGATTTGTCAAAGGTTGTGAAGGATCTGTGATCCTGTACGCAACTTAACCGGCAGGTATTGCCTAAGCTTATGGCTAGTTAACCATATGTGCTGTTTTGCTTTTTATAAGGATGGAGGTGGATCATGAAACGTCAAAAATGCCGCGTGGTAGGTAATGGTTTGATGTGTCTGGGTTTACTGACGATGGTGCTCGGTGTCGGTTATTCCATTATTAATCAGCTCCCTTCACTTAACCTGCCGCAATTTCTCGCGCACGGCGCCATGTTCAGCATCTTTGTTGGCGCGTTGCTGTGGCTGGTGGGTGCCCGCGTCAGCGGACGCGAAAGAGTTGAAGATCGTTATTACTGGTTGCGTCACTACGGCGACAAACGCTGCCGTCGCAATCACACTTCACACTAAGTGAGAGCGGTTTCCTGGCGTGGCTGTAACTGTGCAAGATAACGTTCGATACGGTTACGGCCGCTGGCTTTAGCGTGATATAGCGCTTCATCAGCCAGCGCCAGCAGCGGTGGAAAAGGTTGGCCGGGCTGCAGAGCAGTGGCGAAACCAATACTTACGGTGTAGCGCACGTCGTTAGGTTGCGACAGCTGCGTTGCCAATCGGATACGTTCACACACCCGCTGCGCCTGCTCGGCATCGCCTGGAATAATTGCTGCAAACTCCTCACCGCCCAGACGGGCAAAATGACCTTCCTCCGGCAATAACGCCTGTACCACCTGACAAAAATCGACTAAAACCTGGTCGCCTTGCTGATGCCCAAAGCGATCGTTGATGCTTTTAAAATGGTCCAGATCGAAGAGCACCGCGCTGTAAATAAATGGCTGTGACTGACGTGCGCTGCGTAGCACCATTTTATCGGCCTGTTCGAACAGCGCGCGGCGGTTCCACACGCTGGTGAGCGGATCGTGCATCGAGGCCAGCTTATGGGCGATTTGCGTGCGTTCATTGACCATGGCCAGAATGGTGAAGGTGAGGCCGATGACAAACAAAATCGATTCAAGAATCACATACACCGAGAAGCTGGAGCCGCCAATGGCGCCGCGTACCGGTGAAGCCACCGCATCATCGAGAAAGATGCGCGCCACGTGAAACAGCAGATGAATCCACAGCAGAATTTGTGCGGGCCAGAAGGTAACGGTTAACGACGCGCGTACGCGCCACAGCAAGCGGATCAGCGCTCCGGTATAGATGATGCACAACAGGCACACCACCAGCACGCGCTTCGGCTGGCTGTAATAAAACTCGGGGAATAGGCACAGAATGGCCCACAGCAATCCGCCGCCTAACCAGCTGAGTCCAAGGGGTTTTGCACAAAAAATACGGAAGGCATTCAGTAGATTACCGTAGGCAAGCAGCAGCATCACATTGCCAAGCGCCACCGGCAAAAAATGCAGACCAGCGCTGCGTAAACTGCTGAGAAGCACCGCGGCAAAGGTTAAAACCAGCGCCAGCGTGGTACAGCCCAGCACGCGATCGTATTGCGCACCGACCCAGGCAAAAATCAAAATGATACTTAAAAACCCCAGCACATAGAGCTCGCAAACAAACAGTGTGTAAATGTCGAGAGTCATAGTGGTCGGAGCTCTTAGCTAAAGTGTGGAGAAAAATACCATTAATCATTGGACCGCTAAAGGGCAGCAATGCGCGTAGGCAGAAAAGAGTGGATGGCAGCGAGAATAGCGGATTTTAACGAAATTTATCGCGGAAATATCAGCGGGGAAAGTGGCTTAATCGGTGAGTAAAATGATGGCGAGCAGGCAAAGAAAAACCGGGCACAGGGCCCGGTTTCACACGATGAATTAATGCTCAAACATCGCGGAGATGGATTCTTCGTTGCTGATACGACGAATCGCTTCGGCCAACATGCCAGACAGCGTCAAAGTACGCACGTTTGGCAGTGATTTCATCTCTTCCGACAGCGGAATGGTATCGCAGACAATCACCTGGTCGATCACCGATTTACGCAGGTTTTCTACTGCATTACCGGAGAAGATGGGGTGAGTGGCATAAGCGAATACGCGTTTCGCGCCGCGCTCTTTCAGCGCTTCAGCCGCTTTGCACAGCGTACCGCCGGTGTCGATCATATCGTCGACCAGTACACAGTCACGGCCGGCAACGTCGCCGATGATGTGCATCACCTGAGAAACGTTCGCACGCGGGCGGCGTTTGTCGATGATAGCCATATCGGTGTCGTTGAGCAGTTTGGCGATAGCGCGAGCGCGCACTACGCCACCAATGTCTGGGGAAACGACAATCGGATTTTCCAGACCAATCTGCAGCATATCTTCCAGAAGAATTGGGCTACCAAATACGTTATCCACCGGAACATCAAAGAAGCCCTGGATCTGTTCAGCATGCAGGTCAACGGTGAGAACACGGTCAACGCCTACGCTTGAAAGGAAATCGGCAACCACTTTGGCGGTGATTGGCACACGAGCAGAACGCACACGGCGATCCTGACGCGCATAGCCAAAGTAAGGAATTACAGCAGTAATACGACCAGCAGAAGCCCGACGCAATGCGTCGACCATCACAACCAGCTCCATCAGATTATCATTGGTGGGGGCACAGGTGGACTGGATGATGAAAATATCACCACCGCGTACATTTTCGTTGATCTGTACACTTACTTCACCATCACTGAAACGGCCAACAGCGGCGTCTCCGAGGCTAGTGTAAAGGCGGTTGGCAATACGTTGTGCTAGTTCCGGGGTGGCGTTACCAGCAAATAGCTTCATATCAGGCACGAGAAGAACCTCAGGCTTGGCGTCCAGAGAATGAACGGCTCTAGAGTAACCGGCGAATACCAAAGAGCATGTTCATACGGGTGTGTTAATGCGCAACGTGCAGTATCTGGAACGTGTGACACTGTCACGGAAACGCTTATAGCCCAGAAAGTGTGCGCTGCAACGGCGAGATATTAAGCCCGCGCGCCACAAATCCGCAAATCCATTTCGGGGCAAGCTCCAGCACCTGACGTGCGGCGGACTCGGTGTCAAATTCAGCAAACACACAAGCTCCGGTCCCAGTCAGGCGCGACGGCGCGTATTCTAGCAGCCAGGAAAGCAGCTCATCAACCTTACGAAAACGTTTTCTTGCCACAGCCTCACAATCATTGTGAAAAGGACGCTGCAACAGTTCATCTAATGTGCGGATTGGTGAATCACGCGTCAGATCGGGATCGCGAAACAGATCGGGCGTGGCGATGCTAACGCCGGGATGCGCCACCAGATACCATTTTTCCTCAGGTGTCGCGGGTTGTAACTGTTCGCCAACGCCCTCGGCAAAGGCGGCGTGTCCGCGCACAAACACTGGCACATCCGCGCCCAGTTTGATGCCAATCGTTGCTAAGTCATCCACGCTCAACTGGGTGTGCCACAAATGGTTGAGCGCTACCAGCACCGTGGCGGCATCAGAAGAGCCACCGCCTAATCCGCCGCCCATTGGCAGCACCTTCTCCAGCGCAATGGTTGCGCCGGCATGCACTGGCAAGGTGCCGCGGGCGGCAGCGAACTGTTTCAGCGCCTGGGCGGCACGCACAATCAGGTTCTCTTCATCCGGCACGCCATCCAGCGGCGTGAGCAGCGTAATCTTGTCGCTGCTATCGGCTGCAATCTGTAACGTGTCGCCGTAATCAAGAAACTGAAACAGCGTTTGCAGGTTGTGATAGCCGTCTGGACGACGGCCGGTGATGTATAAAAACAGATTCAGTTTTGCTGGCGCAGGCCACGTGGTGATCATTGGGTGGTCCAGCTATCCATGCGCAGTTTGATACGTTGACCGCCTTCAGTCAGCTCCAGATTCGCCGGCAGTGGCGGGTTAACCTTGCTGTCGTAATCCGAGATATTCACCTTCCACTGCTGGCCATTGCGGCTGTAGTTCAGGCTTTGCAGCTGATAGTGGCTGTTGAGCTGATAATCGCTGGCATCGCCGGGCAAGCCCATCATCCACTGACGCAGATTGGCGAGCGGGATATCCATGCCGGTAAGCTGTGAAATCATCTTCTCAGCATCGTTGCTCACGTAACGCTTGCCTTTATTATCGACGATCTGCACCACCGAGCCCTGCGCATCAAGCTGCAGTTCGGTGCTGCCGAGCGGATTGGTCAGCAGTAGGCGATAGCGATCGGCGGCGGTTTGCTGCCAGTTAAAGCGCGCATACACCTTTTGTTTATCAGAAAGATAAGCGAACGCACCGCGCGTCTGATACTGGCTGATTTTGGTTACAGCCTGCTGGTGCTGCTGCCATTGGGGTGACGTGGTGCTTGGGCCCGGACCTTGTGGTTTGTTAATGGTACATGCAGCCAGTAACACGCTGGCAAGGGGTAAAAGGCGCAGTAACTTGCGCGGGGGCAAATGCATCACGTGGTCATCTCCTCAGACACGTTTTTACTTCGTAACCGGTAACGCTAACCATCCGCAGGTAAGCCGTCAATGCTGTTATGGCAATAATTGCGCACGATCAGTTTAATCTTATTACAGTCATAGGCTTTGTATGGCTTTTCTTGACCTGTGGCATCTTGTAGAATGCGCAGCACAAAACCCTGACAACTATTGGGATATCCCAACCCGAATCACATGACGCTGCTTGCACTCGGAATCAACCACAAAACTGCACCTGTTGCGCTACGCGAACGCGTTGCGTTTACACCAGACACGCTGGAACTGGCGCTGAATAGCCTGCTGTCCCAGCCGATGGTGCAGAGCGGTGTGGTCCTTTCGACCTGCAACCGTACTGAACTCTACCTCAGTGTAGAGCAGCAAGCCGACCTGCAGGAGAAGCTGGTGCGTTGGCTGTGTGACTACCACGATCTGCGTGAAGAGGATGTGCGTAACAGCCTCTACTGGCATCAGGATAACGCGGCGGTCAGCCATCTGATGCGCGTTGCCAGCGGGCTGGATTCGTTGGTGTTAGGTGAACCGCAGATTTTGGGTCAGGTAAAGAAAGCCTTTGTTGACTCGTCACGTGATCATGCGTTGAGCAGTGAACTGGAGCGCATGTTCCAGAAAACCTTCTCCGTGGCCAAACGCGTGCGTACCGAAACCGAAATCGGCGCCAGCGCGGTGTCCGTGGCCTTCGCCGCCTGTTCACTGGCACGCCAAATCTTTGAATCGCTCAGCACCGTTAACGTGCTGCTGGTCGGCGCCGGTGAAACCATCGAGCTGGTGGCGCGTCACTTGCGCGAACATCACGTGAAAAAGTTGATGATTGCCAACCGCACCCGCGAACGTGCGCAGCTGCTGGCCGATGAGGTTGGCGCGGAAGTGATTGGCCTGGCCGATATCGAAACGCGCCTGGCCGATGCCGACATTATTATCTCTTCTACCGCCAGCCCGCTGCCGATTATCGGTAAAGGGATGGTGGAGCGCGCGCTGAAGGCGCGTCGCAATCAGCCAATGCTGCTGGTCGATATTGCCGTACCGCGCGATGTCGAGCCTGAAGTCGGCAAGCTGGCGAATGCCTATTTGTACAGCGTCGACGACCTGCAGGCGATCATCGAGCAGAACATGGCGCAGCGCAAAGCGGCTGCCGTGCAGGCTGAAAGCATTGTGGTGCAGGAGAGTGGCGAATTCATGGCCTGGCTGCGCGCACAAAGCGCGGTAGAAACCATCCGCGAATATCGTTCACAAGCCGATGAAGTGCGTGCCGAACTGCATGAGCGCGCCTTGATGGCGTTGCGTCAGGGCGCTGACGCGGAAAAAGTATTGCAGGAACTGGCCCACAAGCTGACCAACCGTTTAATTCATGCACCAACCAAATCACTGCAGCAGGCCGCGCGCGACGGCGACAGCGAACGCCTGCAGATCTTACGTGACAGCCTCGGTTTAGAGTAATCTGGTCAGTCACGACCTATCACTGGGATACCCGCTATTACATGAAGAGCTCTATTGTTGCCAAGCTGGAAGCGCTCCAGGAACGCCACGAGGAAGTGGAAGCGTTGCTGGGCGATGCCGGCGTGATTGCCGATCAGGATCGTTTCCGCGCGTTGTCACGCGAATATGCCCAGCTTAGCGACGTCACCCGCTGTTTCCGCGAGTGGCAGCAGGTGCAGGAAGATGTTGAAACCGCCGAAATGCTGCTGGAAGATCCGGAAATGCGCGAAATGGCGCAGGAAGAATTGAAAACGTCACGCGAGAAGCGTGAAGAGTTAGAGCAGCAGCTACAAGTGCTGCTGCTGCCGAAAGATCCCGACGATGAACGTTCGTGCTTTGTCGAAGTGCGCGCCGGCACCGGCGGTGATGAAGCCGCGATTTTCGCTGGCGATCTGTTCCGCATGTATAGTCGTTACGCAGAAGCGCGTCGCTGGCAGGTGGAGATCATCAGCACCAACGAAGGCGAACACGGCGGCTATAAAGAGGTGATCGCCCGTATCAGCGGCGACGGCGCTTATGGCCGCTTTAAGTTTGAATCGGGCGGCCACCGCGTGCAGCGCGTACCGGAAACCGAATCGCAGGGGCGTATTCACACCTCAGCCTGTACCGTTGCGGTGATGCCGGAACTGCCAGAAGCTGAAATGCCGGAAATCAACGCGGGCGATTTGAAAATCGACACCTTCCGTTCTTCCGGTGCCGGTGGACAGCACGTTAACACCACCGATTCCGCGATTCGTATCACCCACTTGCCAACCGGTATTGTGGTGGAGTGTCAGGATGAGCGCTCACAGCATAAAAATAAAGCCAAAGCGTTGGCGGTGCTGGGCGCGCGTATTCATGCCGCTGAAACCGCCAAGCGTAATGCCGCTGAAGCCTCCACGCGTCGTAACCTGCTGGGCAGCGGCGATCGTTCTGATCGCAACCGCACCTATAACTTCCCGCAGGGCCGCGTCACCGATCACCGCATCAACCTTACCGTTTATCGCCTCGACGAAGTGATGGAAGGCAAGCTGGATGCGCTGATTGAGCCGATTGTGCAGGAGTATCAAGCCGATCAGCTGGCGGCACTGGCTGGTCAGGACTAATGATCATTCGTCGCTGGCTACAGCAGGCTGTGGTAACGCTCTGTGGCGGCGACAGCCCGAAGCGCGATGCGGAAATTTTGCTGGGTTTCGTCACGGGCAAGACCCGCAGCTGGCTGGTGGCGTTTGATGATGCGGAACTGGATGCGGCGCAGCAGCAACTGCTGAATACGCTGCTGGCGCGGCGTGTTAACGGTGAGCCAATTGCGCATCTGGTGGGCGAACGTGAGTTCTGGTCGCTACCGCTGCGCGTCAGCGATGCCACGCTGATCCCGCGTCCGGATACCGAAGTGCTGGTGGAGCAGGCGCTGGCGCATCTGCCAACCACCGCCCGCTCCGTGCTGGATTTAGGCACCGGAACCGGTGCGATTGCGCTAGCCTTAGCCAGCGAGCGGCCAGCGTGTCAGGTTATCGGCTGCGATCGCATTGCAGCGGCGGTGGAACTGGCGCAGGACAACGCGCAGCGCCTGCACATCAATAACGCCACCTTTATTCTCAGCCACTGGTTTGACTCACTTCCCGCCCAACGTTTTGACCTGATTGTCAGCAATCCGCCCTACATTGATGCCGCCGATGAACATCTGCAGCAGGGTGACGTACGCTTTGAGCCGCTCAGCGCGCTGGTGGCGGACGATCAGGGTTTAGCCGATTTACGATTCATTATTCACACCGCACCGGGCTGGTTGCAGTCTGGCGGCTGGCTGCTGTTGGAACATGGCTGGCAGCAAGGCGCAGCCGTGCGTGCCATCATGCTGCAGCAGGGTTACCAGGCGGTGAGTACCGTTGACGATTACGGCGGAAATCCGCGCGTCACGCTAGGACAATTTTTAATTAAGGAATAACGATGGCGAGCTGGTATCCCCTGATCAAACATTTTCATCTGCTAACCGTGGCCCTGACCATCAGCCTGTTTTTGCTGCGTTTTTACTGGCAGTGCACCGGCTCAGCCATGCTACAGCGTCGCTGGGTGCGGATTGCGCCGCACGTTAACGACACGTTTTTGCTGTTAAGCGGTGCGCTGTTAGTGATGATTACCCACTTTTCTCCGTTCACCCCGCAAGGAAGCTGGCTGACGGAGAAGCTGTTAGCGGTTATTATCTACATCGCCTTAGGTTCCGTGGCATTGAGCCGTCGCCCACGTAAAATGGGGACACGTTGGATCGCCTGCCTGATTGCAATCGTAGCTTTACTGTTTGTGATTAAGCTGGCGATGACCAAAATGCCGTTATTGGGGATTGTATGACCTCGCCAGAGCAACTCGATTACAGTGAAACACCGTTGAGTGAAGCGGTGATTGGCGCCACATGCGCCATACGCAATGATTTTTCTGCGCCTTCTGTGCAACAACAGTTGGCCGCGCTGGTTGATGAAGCCCGTGAGTTCGTTAGCAGTGAACAGGACGCCGATCTGCAGCTGGGTAAGCTGTTGGAACTGTTCTATCGCCAGTGGGGATTTGGCGGCGCCAGCGGCGTCTACAATCTCTCCGATGCGCTGTGGATTGACAAAGTATTGAAGAGCCGCCAGGGCACCGCGGTATCGTTAGGCGTGATTCTGCTGCATATCGCCGATGAGCTGGAGCTGCCGCTGATGCCGGTGATTTTCCCCACTCAGCTGATTCTGCGTGCCGACTGGCTCGACGGCGAAATGTGGCTGATCAATCCGTTCAACGGCGAGACGCTGGATACGCATACCTTGGAAGTGTGGCTAAAGGGCAACATCAGCCCAACCGCCAAGCTGTATAACGACGATCTCGATGAAGCCAAGACCATTAACGTGATGCGCAAGATGCTCGACACCTTGAAATCCGCGCTGATGGAAGAGAAGCAGATGGAACTGGCGCTGAACGTCAGCCAGGTGCTGCTGCAGATTGATCCGGACGATCCTTATGAAATCCGCGATCGCGGGCTGATATACGCGCAGTTAGAGTGTGAACACATCGCCCTGACCGACTTGACCTATTTCGTTGAGCAATGTCCTGAAGACCCGGTCAGCGAAATGATTAAAGTGCAGATTCACGCAATCGAACAGAAACAGGTGACGCTTCACTAAGCGTCACAAGATATAAGGAAAGATCATGACACAGAAAGTAGTGAATATTGGCGATATCAAGGTCGCAAACGATCTGCCATTCGTTCTCTTCGGCGGCATGAACGTGCTGGAATCGCGCGATCTCGCCATGCGCATCTGCGAACATTACGTTAAGGTCACCGATAAACTCGGTATCCCCTACGTGTTCAAAGCCTCTTTTGATAAAGCAAATCGCTCTTCCATCAAGTCTTATCGCGGTCCAGGCCTGGAAGAGGGCATGAAGATTTTCCAGGAGCTGAAGCAGGCTTTCGGCGTGAAAATCATCACCGATGTGCACGAAGCTTCACAGGCGCAGCCGGTGGCTGACGTGGTTGATGTCATCCAGCTGCCCGCTTTCCTCGCACGCCAGACCGATCTGGTGGAAGCGATGGCGAAAACCGGCGCAGTTATCAACGTGAAGAAGCCTCAGTTTGTTAGCCCTGGCCAGATGGGCAACATCTATGACAAATTCGTCGAAGGCGGCAACGATCAGGTTATTCTGTGCGACCGTGGCAGCAACTTCGGTTACGACAACCTGGTGGTCGACATGCTCGGGTTCAACGTGATGAAAAATGTCACCCACAACAGCCCGGTGATCTTCGACGTCACCCATGCGCTGCAGACCCGTGACCCGTTCGGTGCTGCGTCCGGTGGACGTCGTGCGCAGGTTGCTGAGCTGGCGCGTGCCGGTATGGCGGTTGGCATCGCGGGTCTGTTCATTGAAGCGCACCCAGAGCCAAACAGCGCCAAGTGTGATGGCCCATCCGCGCTGCCGCTGGACAAACTGGAGCCGTTCCTGGCGCAGATGAAAGCGATTGACGATCTGGTGAAGCGTTTCCCAGAGCTGGATACCAGCAACTGATTGTTATCAGATGTGAAAAAGGCGCCGCTGGCGCCTTTTTTATTGCCTGGTCGCCAGCAAGGGCGATCGGTCACTTACAGCATAATCGTCAACAAATACCCGGCAAACAGCGCCAGATGCGCGGCCCCGTTCAGCACGTTGGTGCGTCCGGTTGAGAACGAAATATGGCACAGAATCAATACGGCGCTCATGATCACCATTTGTGGCGGCTCAAGGCCGAACACCAATTGCTGGTCGGTCAGGGTGGCAATAATGGTAACCGCCGGAACGGTAAGAGAAATGGTCGCCAGCACCGAACCGAAGAACAGATTCATCGCGCGCTGCACCTGGTTCATCAACACGGCTCTAATCGCGCCTAAACCTTCCGGCGACAGAATCAGCAGCGCCACCAGGAACCCGGTAAACTGCGCCGGTGCGTTCAACTCGGTCAGCAGGCTTTCCAGCGGGTTAGCGTTCATCTTGGTGACGGTGATTACCGCAATCAGATGCACAATCAGCCACGCGGTATGCCACAGCGAACTGTGCGCTGACGGCTTGCCGTGGTGCGGATCGTCACCATCATCTTCGTGCTCATATACAAACAGACTTTGGTGAGTTTTGGTTTGTATCAGCAGGAACACGCCATACATCGCCGCAGAGATGGCCGCAATAATCAACGCCTGCGTAGTGGTGAAATTACCGCCCGGTAACGCATTGGGAAACACCAGCACCAGAATCGCCAGCGGGAAAATGGCGATCATGTACTGCTTAACGCCCGCCAGGTTGACGTACTGGGTAGCAAACTTGCGGCCTCCCAGCAGCAGGGCGAAGCCGACTAAACCGGCGGTCACTATCATGATGATGGAGTAGAGCGTATCGCGCATCAGCGCAGGCGCGGCATCGCCGGTGGCCATTAGCGCGGAGATAAGGCTAACTTCAAGAATCACGACCGAAAGGCTGAGAATCAGCGAGCCGTAAGGTTCACCTAAACGGTGCGCCAGTACGTCGGCATGACGTACAACGCTAAAAGCGCTAAAGAGGATGGCGACCAGCGCCAGCAGGTTGATGCCGATCACCGGCAGAAGCGCTGTCTGGTTGCCAAAGAAGCTCAGCACCGCCAGCGCAGCAACGGGGAAAATCAGTGAGTACTCTGTGTGACGGGTTTTCTCATGTGCAGGCATTTACCATCCTCTCCGGAAAAAAGAACCAAGCAGGCAATCATTGCCTGATAAATATAATGAGTTTTCTGACGCAACGCAGTGTAACTTTTCATCAGCTGTGCTGCTGTGACTTTACGCGATTTTACTAAAAGCGGTTATCAAACATAACACGACAAAAGAGTGAGTTATTGCAGGATTACGTCACATATTCATTGTGTTGCGATAGTGACAAACTCACTTATTAACGATATTCATCCCGTTAATTCTCCTTCATGCTCTGTTTTATAGTGGTTTAACCCTCTTTTATCGTTGTTGCCAGTAAAAGTGTGGGTTTGCGTTTTAGCGCAGATGTTCCAGGCTTAACGCTTAGGGTTGAAACAGGAGGAACTATGCCTTATTCAGCAAACCGTGAGCTGCCGGACAGCGTGCGTCATGTCTTGCCGAGCCACGCGCGAAGAGGTTGCCCATAAAGTCGCCTGGTCAGCGGTAAAGCAAGAGTACGCTAAAGGTGAAGACGACAAGTGGCACCCTAAACATTAATTTCCCCTGCGGGCTAATGCGGCCCGCCGCGCCATTTCCCCTCATCATTCAAGTTCCCCGCCAGGCAGCCGATGCTATTTACACAGAATTTCCCTTTTGTGATCGGGGTCAATCTTGAAATTTTTGTTAAAAATGAATTAATGTCTTCTCTTAAGTCGATGCAACGCGCGTCGCCTGTAGACATCAGTTTTCAGCAAACACACCGGCAAGATGTCAGTGCAGCAGAGGAGGTACAGTGTTAACGCGGGAATTTTTATTAAAAGCAGATTGTAAAACATCATTTGGCGATATTGATGAAGCACTGTTCTGGAGTTGCGAAAAGCGTGCGGCATCGCTCTCTGCCACGCTTGCCTGTCGCCCTGACCAAAGTCCGGTGTGGATTTTTGGCTACGGTTCGCTGATGTGGAATCCGATTTTTGAAGCGGCCGAAGTCGCACCGGGCCGGTTAGAAGGCTGGCATCGCGCCTTTTGTCTGCGTCTGATTGCCGGACGCGGCACCGTTACCGCACCCGGCCGCATGCTGGCGTTGAAAGAGGGCGGTTCAACCAGCGGACTGGCGTTCCGTTTGCCGGAATCGCGTCTGCACGATGAACTGGAGCTGCTGTGGAAGCGTGAGATGATCACCGGCTGCTATCTGCCCACCTGGTGCGAACTGCAGCTGGAGGATGGTCGCAACGTTACCGCGCTGGTGTTCATCATGGACCCGCGTCATCCGCTGTATGAAACCGACTCCTGCCGCCGCACCATCGCACCGCTTATCGCGCAAGCCAGTGGCCCGCTGGGCACCAACGCACAGTATCTGTATGCGCTGGAGCAGGAGCTGGGTAATCGCGGGATGCAGGAAGAGGCGCTGACGCGCCTGGCGGCAGAAGTCAGAGCGCTGCAGAGTTCCGCAGCGCGCTAAGACTTATTACTGTGCGGGGTTGATCAGCCAGGTTCCAGGCTGATCGATGGTCAGTGATTGGCTATAAACCTGGTTGCCGTTACGCACTTCGATGCGATAGTTACCGGCAGCCAGATTCAGCGAGGCAAATCCGCTGCTCGAGGGTTTCACATCTTTGGCTTCCCCATTTAGCATCACATTCTCGCCCGCCTGCAAGCGCAGATAAACCGTTGCCACCGTGGGCGAACTGCTCACCGCACTACTAACTTGCGCAGCAGGCGCTGCCGGAGCGGTGGTAGCCGCGACGGGCGGCGCTTCGCTGTGACGATTCGCTTTCCATACCACCACCACCACCGCCAGAATGGCAATCGCGGCGGCTGCCACTAATCCAGGCGATAAGCGGCGCACGTTGCGCGGGGTTAAGGGCTCAACGGCTGCTGCAGCGTGATTGACCGCCAAAACCTGCGGTTCCGTTGTGACCATGACCGGCTCTGCTGGCGCAGGAGGCTCAGCCACCGTCGGTAAAGTTGTCGAGAGCGCTTCGACATCGCTGACCGGCAGGTCGATCAAACTGGCAAAGGCATCAATGCTTTGCGGACGATCCTCGGGCTTCATCGCTAACGCGCAGTCAATGGCGTGCAGCAACGGCAGCGAATAGCCTTCCGGCTGGCGCTCTACCAGCGGTTGATAGTTATCTTCGATACAGCGCACCACGCTGACCGGCGGCGCATGACCGGTGATCAGATTGTGCAGCACCGCACCGAGGGCGTAAATATCGGTCCACGGACCTTGCTCGATTTCGCCTTCTTCACTGTATTGTTCGATCGGGGCAAAGCCGGGCTTCAGCATGATCTCAGTTTCGTCGGAAAGGTTGCCAATCTCTTTGCGCGCCGAACCGAAGTCGAGCAGCACCGGCAGCTGATTTTCCTGAATCTGGATGTTATCCAGCGAGATATCACGGTGCAGATAACCGGCGGTATGGATGGTATCAATCGCCCCAAACAGCGGCGGGAGCAGACGACGGATCCAGCTTTCATCGATGCTGTCCGGGCTGGTGATCTGCCACTCTTTCAACGTCATACCGCTGTAATAGAGCGTGCCCATATAAGCGGTACCGTTCTCTTCCCAGAAGCGCAATACGTGCAGCAAGCCGGGATGATTGAAGCGCGCCAGCAGGCGCGCCTCCTGAATAAAGCTGTTGCGTCCTGCGGTAAATAACTTATGGAAACGCTCACCGCGCAGTTCCAGCGACATATCCGCCGCACGTACCGCCAGCGACACCGGCATGTACTCTTTGATGGCGATAGTGCGCTCCAGCTGATGATCCCAGGCACGGTAAACAATGCCAAAGCCGCCGCCGCCAATCACTTCCTTGATTTCAAATTCATTAAACCGGTAGCCCGCAGGAAGGGCGTTAGGTGTATGGTTTTCGTTTGCCGACATAGTGAACTCTCTGAACACGTCCTGAAGCGCCCCGTCATACGATTGACGGCAGGCAACGACCGCTAATTAATTAATGTTACGCCAGGCACCAATCGCCGGATCGGCGAGATCCGCATGCAGGGTGTCAATCAGTAACACAGTCACTTTTTGCTGTGGCATAAACTGCGGCGACCAAACGCCGCGTAATGTTTCAACCCGCTTCTTCAGAACATCGTTATCCTGGTCAGCGGTTTTGTCCATCTTCACTAATAGCGTGCCGCTAAAGCGCCACACATGTTGTTGGGCATCAAAGGGCAGCACCAGCCAGCTATCATCGGCATCCGGACGCGTAACAATCATGCGCTGGTTATTGACCGAAACCACTTCCAGCGGCGGACCGCTCATTTTCAGGTCAACAATGGGATAGCCCTGATAGAAGTTGAGCGCCACTTTGTGCGCTTTGCCTGCGCTCATCAGCGTCATGTCGCTGGGGCCTTCCAGCCAGCCTTCCGTAGAGCAGTGCTGTTGTGGATTATCCGGAATAAACAGCGATTCGCCTTTATCGTCCCACCAGGTACGGAAGTGGCAGCCGCCGGGCAGCGCAAAATGCTGCAGCGGTGTGCTATCCGCCGGGCGCGACAAATCGAGTGGCGCCGCATTAGTACTGGTGGCGCTGACGGTGGCATCGTTTAACACGATCGGCCGCCAGTTCTGCAGTTTGGCCGCGCTGCCGTTTGCCAGCACGCTGCCCTCTTTGTTGGTCATCTGCCACGGCAGCTCATCCAGCAAACCGCACTGATTTGCCAGCAGCGTACCGACGCGCGGCAGGAAGCTGGTTAAAATGCTGGAGTCGGTACTTTTGCCGGAAACGATGCGCAGCGGCAGCGTCTCTTTACACCAGTCATTGGGCGCCTTACTGGCCACGTCATCGATATAGACTTCCAATGACAGGCTCGGGGAATACACCACGCGATAATCTTCTGCCTGCGCATTTAAGGCCAGCAACAGGGTTGCGAAGCCCGTCAACCACACTTTCATAAGAATCCTTGGATCAATAACGTGACGGCAGAAAACGTGCCGCATCAGCCTGGGAGTAAAGCAGCGTCGCTTCCTGCGGTTCGCCAATCCAGACTGCAAGAGCGCTGAGATTGTCGCTTTTCACACTGCGGTTAACGGCTTGTTCCATCAAAGTCAGCCACTCTTCGCAGGCATTTACCATGCGCAGTGCCAGTTCCATTTCGTGGGTGGTGAGATTGAGCCAGAATCCGTCGCTGCAGACGAGAAACGCGTCGCCATCGGTGAGTGAAATAACCTCACTAAACGTGGCCGGGCGTGCAGGCTCCACACCGAGCGCATTATAGAGTAAATTACTGTTAATGCCGGTATTTTCATAGCCCGCCTCACGTAACTGCTGGGCCAGACTGTGGTCACGCGTCACCTGATTCAGCACTCCATGACGGAAGTGATAAACCCGGCTATCCCCGGCGTGCGCCCACCATGCGCGCTGTTTTTCGCGGTCGATAAACAGCGCGGCGAGGGTGGTGCTCATGCGTGAAAAATTCGGATTTTTTCCCTGTGCCTCAATCAGCACCTGCTGGCAGTGTTCGATGGCGGCGCGCGTGCTTTCCGGGGTAAAGGTCTCGCTGTGCTGTAACTGCGACAGTAAGGTATCGCGCACCAGCTGAGCGGCGATATCACCGCCAGGCAGACCGGCAACGCCATCACACACCAGGAAACAGGCTTTGTGATCGTCCAGTTCGGCGCCGGTACGGTCCTGATTTTCGTCGCGCATACCTTGCTGGCAGCGGCTGGCAAACATCATCTTCATGCGTCTTCGGTCCGCGTCTGAGAATCTTTGTATTGATTCACTTCCATATCATAGGCATGCAGGAAGGCTTCGCCGAACAGCGTGTGGAAGTCATCTTCAATTTCACCGGCGGTGCGCTGATAGTGGCGCGAGAAATAATCCCACATTGCCGCTTTGCGACCGCTGCTGAACCCGAGCTTTGGCAACACGCCATCTTTACGCGCCTCCTCTTCAAGGCGCTGCGGGCTAAACGATTGCAACATCGCGGCGATAATGGCGCGGATACCGGCAATCATGCCAAGCTGATGCGCCTGTAAATCCACCAGCGCATCACGCACCGCCGGTTCCGGCGGCATAAAGCCGGGCATCTGGCTTTGATACATCTGCATCAGCACGGTTTTACCCGATGGCAGAATTTTAAACGGGTTATTGGCTTCATTGAGGATCATCGTCATGTCGGCTTTCACGCCGCGCTTCAGAATCGAGCGCGAGGAGAGCAGGGCGACGGTGCCTTGCGAGAACAGACTTAGCATGCGGCCGGTCACGCGCATCTGCTCTTCGGTGATGGTGGTTTGCTGGCCGTTGTTCAGCCCCATGCCTTCCAGCAGCGCGGCGATCAGCTTGTCCTGGCTGGCACCAGGCAACACGTTCGGTAACGTCGGCGCATCGCTTTGCGGGTCGATAGCCAGACGCGGATCGTTGCGGCGCTCAGCGCGGGCGACAGGTTCGGGGATGGCCTCCGGCTGCTGTAACATGCCAAGCGGATCGTCAGTGTTATCGGCAAAAAAAGCCAGCGGATCGCCCCGACTCGCGTTGAGGTTATTGGGATCGCGCACCTCAAGCCCGTACTCACCGATTTGTAGCGTATCACCATCTTGCAACGCCACTTGCGAACCGCGTTGCAGCGCGACGCCATTCAGCACCACCGAGGTGACGCTGCCTTGATTGGTTAAACGGCACTCGCCTTCTGGCGAAAGGTGTACCAGCGCCTGCAGACGCGATATCGCACGCGATTCGTCGGGCAGTACCAGATCGTTATCCTGACTGCGGCCGATGGTGCCGCCGGGCGGTTTGAAATCAACCGTTTTTGCCGGCACATCCGTATTGCACTGCACAATGGTAAATTGCATGAGTCTTCCCGTTAACAAGGCAAACGCTGCGGCCTATTCAAACATCGGTGGATAGAGGCCGTTGCGGCCCGGCTGTGCACCAGACGCCGGGTTAAACAATAACGTAAACAGTTGCGCAGTAAGCGGGCCACTGTGCTTATGCGTGGCATGGCTAAAACCGTCACTGCGATTACTCCACCAGTAGCTGATGTGCTGCTGCGGATCGAACCTGTCGGCCACTTCACGCCAGCTTAGCGTGCAGGGCAAATCCTCAAAACCAATCACGTCCATGATGTCGCTGCGCTGGGTATCCGGCACCATCAGCGGCGACAAATACTGCATTTGCTGCTCCAGTGCATCGGGGTTGAGCCGATCGCGTACCGCGTGCAGCAGCAGCGCGCCAAGCTCCTGAAACCAGTCGCCGGACATCGCCAGCTGTGCACTGTGCCAGTGGCTCAGTGGAAAACTACGCAGCGCCAGCAGCGGCCAGGCACGGCCCACGCGATCGCTCGAGGGCAGCAGACAGCCCATCTGCACCTGCTGGCGCAGCGGCGAAAGCGGTAAAACAAAATTCCACACCGGCGCCTGCAAAAACTGCGCGGTGCTGGCACCCGGCTGCTGATGCCAGTGCATCAATCCTTGTTGAAACCAGTGGCTCCACGGCGTCACGGTATGTTCGCTCAGACGCTGGCGCAAAAAATCGCCGGTAGCCGGTAACTTGCCGTACCAGCCCGGCGCAGTGTGTGTCGGCATCGTTACCTCACCATTACTCACTGTGTCTGGTCAATCGCTGCGCAGCGGCATGCGGCGCAATCGCCAGCGTATTGCTACTTTCACCGGCATTTTTCAGATTCTCCGCAAGCTTGCGCATCATTAATGCGTTATCGCGTGCATACGGCGAAGATTGAATCTGCTGATCCAGCAGCTGGCTAAGATGCCAGTCGAGCTGCTGCAAATCACGCGCGCTGACATCACTGGGCAGCGTACGCTGCAGGTTTTGCATCAGCCAGCCACGCAGAAACTCGCCGTCATAATTGCGCGGCTGATACAGCATCTGATAGGCACGCAGCGCATTGCGACTGTATTCGTTATCGTTGCCCGGATCGTCACGCAGCAAATTAGTGATCTGCTGGGCCACGCGTGGCAACAGGAGAGACTTAAGCGCATTTTGATAAAGCGCCCACGCCGCATCGCTTACCTGGGTACCACGATACAAACCCACGCGCATGGTAAGCGGTGGATTGTCGAGGGAAAAACGCTCAGACAACGGCAGTTTTACCAGGTTATTTAAGAAGGGTAGCAGATCAAAAATATTATCGGCGGGCTGATGAATCACCTGCTGACTTTGCACGGTGATCGGCGCAATGCGCTCAGCTACCTGATCCAGATAACGCTGATTCTGCACGTAGCTGGTGAGCCACAAACAGGAGAGTAGCAGCAGGGCGCCGGTGAGCACGCCATAGCCAATCCAGTGGAACAGGCGGTTACGGTATTCCCAGTGGCGATTGCTGCCTGCTAAACCACTTTCGCGAAACACCAGGTCACTCAGCAAATCACGGATAAAGAAACTCTGGCCTTTATTACCGGGAATCGGGCTGCTGCGATTGACGCTATCCCAGGCTGCCAGGCTGCTTTCGCCGGTATGCGGCAGCTGCAATTTGCGGTTCAGCTCACCCATGATGCGGTCAAACGGCAAACCTTCCTGGGTGCCGCTGGTAAAGAATAAACCGCGCGCCGACCAGGCAATCGGCTCCTGATGGCTGGAGAACACCACGTCGAGATACTCATTCAGCAGCGGACGCAGCGAGCTGAACTCCTGCGGGAACAGGAAGCTGTCGGCGCGCTGCGTCAGATCGCGTTCGCTGGCCATCACGTTGGCCAACTGCTGCTGCAAACGCTGCTCTAAGTGCTGATATTGCTGGCTAAAGCTGCGGTGCCAATCATCTTTATGCGGTTTGCCCGGTTCCCACGGAAAGGTAAAGCCCCAGATGGCATCGCGCTGCGGCTTGCTCTGGCTGCCGTAAAAGCTCATAAAACCTTTCAGCAGATCGGTTTTGGTCACCATCACGTATACCGGGAAATGAATGCCGGTGTGCTGATGCAGTTCCGCCATGCGCTCACGCAGCGCGCTGGCCTGCGCATGGCGCGCCTCCGCCGAATCGGTGAGCAGATCGGAGACGCTGATAGTCATGATCACACCGTTGATTGGCTGGCGAGTGCGATAGCGTTTCAGCAGGTTGATAAAGCTTTGCCATTCAGCGCCGTCGCGCGCGCGCTGACTCTCCTGCAAGGCGTAACGGCCAGCGGTGTCGATCAGCACCGCGCTGTCGGTAAACCACCAGTCGCAATGTCGCGTACCGCCGACGCCGCGGATGGCCGCTTTGCCGAGGCTGTCAGTCAGCGGGAACTCTAATCCGGCGTTGAGCAGCGCCGTGGTTTTACCGGCACCCGGTGCGCCAATCATCACGTACCACGGCAACTGATAAAGGTAGTGACTCTGAAAGCGTGCCAGCCAGCTCTTCTGATGACGACGACCAAATTGCGTGCGCTTGAGGCGCAGTGCTGCTTCGCTGAAGCGCTGCGCCAGCAGCGTTTCGGTGGCCTGACGATCGGATAACTCTTCCTGGCTCATCTGCTGCAAGCGATTAAGCAGCTTGCTGTTGAACCAGCCGCGCCACAGCGCCGGAATAAACTGGAACAGCAGCCACAGCAAGAACAGCAGACCCACCACCAGCTGACGCGGCAATACCGGCTCGAGCGGCCGCGTATCGCCCCAGCTCCACAGCGGGCCGAGCATCCACAGCACGCAGCTGAGCGCGGTGACGCCAATCAGGCTCCACAGTAAGCGATGGGTTAAGAGATGTTGCAGTGATGCGCGCATCATTGGCCTCCCTGATGATTGCCGAGGGTTTCCGGTGTCGCAAACAGGGTGATTTCCACCCGGCGATTGCGCGCGCGGTTTTCATTGCTGTCATTCGGCAGCAGCGGATTACTGTCGCCGCGACCTTCCGCTTTCACGCTGTGGCCTTCAGCTAACTGCGGATTAAGCAGCTGCGTCACCGCGCGTGCGCGGGCAAAAGAGAATTCGTAGCTTGAGGCGAAACGGCCGTCGACCGGGCTATTATCGGTGTAGACCGAAACCAGCACCGTGCCTTTCACCGTCTTCATCGCGCTGGCAACGTGGGCCAAAAGCGCGCGACCCACCTGATTCACCACGGTGCCATCACTGGAAAACAGTTTATCGGCGGGAATGATCACTTTGCTGCCGAATGCGCCGTCGCTCACTTCCAGCTGGCCGGCGGCAATTACATCATTAAGGCGTTGATGGAGATCGAGCAGCGCCTGCGGCGAAGTAGGGCGACGACCGGGCGTGATTTGGGGCAAGGGAGTTTGATAGATAGTACGTAACAGCGGTTCAGCCGCGTTGCCCAGTCGCCAGTTCAGTCCGCTATAAATCAGGCTAGCCACCAGGGTCGCTAAGGTCACGCAGGCCCATAGCGGCACCATCGGACGCGTTAAGGTGCTCACCAGCGGATGCACTTCCACCAGCGGTACCGCGGCATTCGCGCTCGACGGGCGGTTTTCAGCAATCAGTTGCGCCAGACGTTTCCGGATGGCTTCGCACTGCACGCGGCCATTCTCACTGCCGCGATAGCGCCCTTCATAGCCGAGCAGCAGGCAATAGTGGATCAGTTCCAGCAGCCAAAGATGCTGCTGTGGGCTTTGTGACACGCGCGAAAGCAGCTGGAAAAATTTCTCGCCGCCCCAGCTTTCATTATGAAAAGTCACTAACATGCCGTTACCAGACCACACGCCGCGCGTGCCCCACGGCGTTTGCGCCGCGGCTTCATCCAGCACGCTGCACAGGCAGTAGCGCGCGCCGATGATCATCTCAAACGGCAGCCCCGCTTGTTTACAGCGCTGCTCAAACTGACGGATCTCTTCGATCAGTAACTGACGCAAACCGGCAGGATCGTCATGCGTGGCGGCCTGCCGTATGCGGACGACGGCATTCAGAATCGGTGCTGCGGCATTAAGCAAAAGGTTATCATTGCCCGCGACAATGCCATCGCGAGCAAGGGAATCCTGAGTCATTAAATCTTGGTTATCCAGGCAAGGGCGAAAATCACAGCCATATCAACAAGCACTGTGCGCCGGATTGCATTATCAGTCTAAGATCCAGGTCGCGGTATCGTTAGTGCGACAAGCTTTACTGGCGCCCCCAACGGCCACACAGACCTGTTTGCTGTTACGGCGAGGACGTGGACGATCGCTACGGATGGTCGCGTCATAACGGCTGCTCTCCACGCCGGCTTTTGGCGGAATATAGCCGATCAGCTGACCATTCGGCTCATCAGCCACCGCAAGCCAGCTGTGTTCAACACGACCCAGAACTTCAAACGGTTTGGCGTTATCGAGATAGCGCACCACCTTGCCACCAAAATCAGGCGTGGTCATCACGGAAGCCGCATACAGTGCGCGATAGCTCTCATTAACCGGCGTGAACTCAGCAGGTGCTGCCACCGCATGACGATGGACCAGTTGCACGCCATTCACTTCGCTGGTTACCAGTGTGTCATCAGTAACGGGCGGCGGTGGCGCTTTACAAGCAGCCAGACTTAACACCGCGAGTAAGACAAGCACGAGACTCTTATTCACCATGATCCTCAAATTTCATCAGATTAGCTGCAGAGTAATCTGCGGCACGGGCCGGTTAGGCAGGCAGATTAGGCAGCAAGAAAGCCATCAAAAAAACAGACAGATTACAGAAAGATAGTGCTGAACTAAGTCTACCTAAGACTTTTGAGAATTCAAACCATTGCACCACGAGAAATCCCGTGCTAGCGGGCGAAAAAGCAGCGCAGGCCGATGATATAAAACACATAGTCACGGTGATAGATAAGCTCAGTTAATTTATTCGGTGCGGTAAGCGATACACGTTGGCGTAACGGCTTTTAGTGGCTGCTAGTGCCAATCATAAATGGTAAATAAGATTAATCTATTTATGTGAAATAAAAAAGATTGCCCAGGGAAACAATTTTCTCAATTTCGGAATTTCCGCGCCCGATTCTGCCGTTTTTTATCCTGGTACGGCACGGGTTTTGCTTAATCTCTCATTTCAACGCCAACCTTAGCTTTGCACAATTTATGTGCATCCTACGCCTTCAGACAGTGCAAATTGGCGGCTTACTGCCCGTTTTAGCCGTGATCCGGCGGAAAGTTAAGGCAAAATCATTGGCACACCGTTTGCAATATCCCACTGACATTGCGCATTTGCTTCACGTTGCTGCTGAGGCGAGTGCTTTGGATAAAGGCGTCCTACCCATGTTGAACTCATGGCACAGGACGCCTTTTTTTATGCCTTTATCACAACGTCCGCTGGCGCTGGCTGCACACAATTTCACTTATGGCTAAATAAACTCACATTTCTCCCCTTTAATCCGCGCTTTAGCCTGAGCGGGTTTTGGCATTCTATGCTCAGAATTCCTGCCAGCTGAGGTGCGTTGTGGCTGAAGAGAGTAACGAGGACAAAACAGAATCGCCCACACCCCACCGACTTGAAAAAGCGCGTGAGGAGGGGCAGATTCCGCGTTCGCGCGAGCTGACTTCAGTGATGATGCTGTTGATTGGGCTGCTGATTTTGTGGGTCGGCGGTAACAGCATGGCGGAGCGCCTGGCGAGCATGGTGGCCACCGGTTTTCGTTTTGATCACGGCATGGTGAACGATGACAAGGTGATTATTGGCCACATTGGCAGCCTGATTAAACAAGCGGTGATTGCGCTGCTGCCGCTGATGGGCGGTTTAGTGGTGGTAGCCCTTGCCGGACCGATGGCGTTGGGTGGTCTCAACTTCAGCGGTAAATCCATCAAGTTCGATCTCAAGAAGCTCAATCCGTTAACCGGCATCGGCCGCATGTTCTCCGGACAAACCGCAGCCGAGCTGGTGAAGTCGATCATGAAAGCGGTACTGGTTGGCGTGGTCGCCGGTTGGTACATCTGGAGCCATTGGGAAGAAATGCTGCGCCTGATGAGCGAATCGCCGGTCAACGCGCTGCACCACGGTCTAACGCTGATGGCAGCCTGCTGCGGGCTGATCATGCTGGGATTGTTCCCGATGGTCGGTTTTGACGTGTTCTGGCAGCTCTACAGCTACTTCAAAAAACTGAAGATGACGCGACAGGAAATCCGCGACGAGCATAAGCAAAACGAGGGCGATCCGCACGTCAAAGGGCGTATTCGTCAGGCGATGCGGGCCGCCGCACGTCGCCGCATGATGGCCGATGTGCCCACAGCGGATGTCATCGTCACCAACCCGACGCACTACTCGGTGGCGCTGAAATATCAGGAAGGCAAGATGAATGCGCCAAAAGTGGTAGCGAAAGGCGCGGGCGATATCGCACTGAAAATTCGTGAATTAGCCAAAGAGCACCGCATCCCGATTCTGGAAGCGCCGCCGCTGGCGCGTGCGCTGTATCGACACACGGAAATAGGTCAGTTCATTCCCGGCGCGCTGTATGGCGCGGTGGCAGAAGTGCTGGCCTGGGTTTGGCAGCTACGACGCTGGAAGCGTGAAGGCGGCCTGATTCCAAACAAACCAAAAAACCTGCCGGTTCCGGCAGACATGGACTTTGCAGGAGAGAACAGAAACGATGGCTAATTTAGCCGAGAAGCTGCGTTTACCGGGCAACTTTAAAGACACGCAATGGCAGGTGCTGGCGGGGCCGGTACTGATCATGTTGATCCTGTCGATGATGGTGCTGCCGTTACCCGCATTCATTCTTGACCTGCTGTTCACCTTTAACATTGCGCTGTCGATCATGGTGCTGCTGGTGGCGATGTTTACCCAGCGCACGCTGGAGTTCGCCGCATTCCCGACCATTCTGTTGTTCTCGACGCTGCTGCGTCTGGCACTGAACGTCGCTTCCACGCGTATCATCCTGCTGGAAGGCCACACCGGCGCCGATGCCGCCGGACGCGTGGTGGAAGCCTTTGGTCACTTCCTCGTCGGCGGCAACTTCGCTATCGGTATCGTGGTGTTCATCATCCTCGTTATCATCAACTTCATGGTCATCACCAAAGGTGCTGGACGTATCGCCGAAGTCGGCGCGCGTTTCGTGCTGGATGGTATGCCAGGTAAGCAGATGGCGATCGATGCCGACCTTAATGCCGGTTTGATTGGTGAACAAGAAGCCAAACAACGCCGTACCGAAGTGACGCAGGAAGCCGATTTCTACGGCTCGATGGACGGTGCGAGTAAGTTCGTGCGCGGTGATGCCATCGCCGGCATCCTGATCATGGTGATTAACATCATCGGCGGCCTGCTGGTCGGCGTGGTGCAGCACGGTATGGATCTCGGTCACGCCGGTGAAACCTACACGCTGTTAACCATCGGTGACGGCCTGGTAGCGCAGATCCCCGCGCTGGTGATTTCCACCGCGGCAGGTGTCATCGTGACGCGCGTGGGCACCGATCAGGATGTCGGCGAGCAGATGGTGACCCAGCTGTTCAAAAATCCGCGTGTGCTGATGTTGAGCGGCGGCGTGATTGGTTTGCTCGGTCTGGTGCCGGGCATGCCGAACCTGGTGTTCCTGCTGTTCACCGCTGCGCTGTTGGGCCTGGCCTGGTGGCTGCGCGGTCGTGAAATGCAGCCGAAGAAACCGGCAGAATCCTCAGGTTTGGTCAAACCGCAGGAGACGCCAGCCACTGTGGAGGCGTCATGGACCGATGTGCAGCTGGAAGATTCGCTGGGGATGGAAGTGGGCTATCGTCTGATTCCGATGGTCGATCACCTGCAAAACGGCGAACTGCTGGGCCGCATCCGCAGTATACGTAAGAAGGTGGCGCAGGAGGTCGGTTTCCTGCCGCCGGTGGTGCATATCCGTGACAACATGGAGCTGCCGCCCGCGCGTTATCGCATCCTGATGAAAGGGGTGGAGATTGGCAGCGGTGATGCCTATCCGGGCCGCTGGATGGCGATCAACCCAGGCACCGCCGCCGGTTCGTTGCCGGGTGAGCCGACCGTCGATCCGGCCTTTGGTCTGGCGGCGATCTGGATCGATAGCGCATTGAAAGAGCAGGCGCAGATTCAGGGCTTTACCGTGGTTGAAGCCAGCACTGTGGTAGCAACCCACCTTAATCATCTGATTGGCCAATACGCCAGCGAGCTGTTTGGTCGTCAGGAAGCGCAGCAGCTGTTGGATCGCGTCACCCAGGAGATGCCGAAGCTGACCGAAGATCTGGTACCGGGCGTCATTACCCTGACCACGCTGCACAAAGTGCTGCAAAACCTGCTGACCGAACGCGTATCGATTCGCGACATGCGCACCATTATTGAGACGCTGGCAGAACATGCGCCGGTGCAGAACGATCCTCAGGAGTTAACCAGCGTGGTACGCGTGGCGCTGGGACGAGCCATCACCCAGCAGTGGTTCCCGGGCAACGGCGAAGTGCAGGTGATTGGCCTCGATGCCACGCTGGAGCGTCTGCTGCTGCAGGCATTGCAGGGCGGCGGTGGACTCGAGCCGGGTCTGGCCGATCGCTTACTGGTGCAGGCGCAAGGTGCGCTGCAGCAGCAAGAGATGGCGGGCGCGCCGCCGGTATTGCTGGTGAATCATCCGCTGCGTGCGCTGCTGGCGCGCTTCCTGCGCCGCAATCTGCCGCAGCTGATCGTGCTGTCGAATATGGAACTGACCGACAACCGTCAGATCCGCATGACCGCCACCATTGGAGGCAAGTAATGCGCCGCTGGTGCTGGGCATTAATGATGTTGCCGATAATGGCGATGCCGCTCGCGGCCAACGCGGCCAGTGGTGCCTGGACCGCCAACGCCAGCGGCCCCAGCCTCGGCGTGCGCGGTAACTGGCTGAAGACGCCGGCGCTGCGTGCGCCGTCATCCGCACCGGGCACTATTTCTGTGGTGAACTGGCGCTATCAGCTCAGCCGTCCTGCGCCGTCGGGTTTGCTGGTGCGCTTATGTGCCGCCGATCGCTGTGTCGAAATCGAAGGGGCCAGCGGCAGTACGCGGGGTTTAGCCAACGTCGCCGCAGAAGAGACGCTGCATCTGGCCTTTGGTTTTCAGGGCAAGGGCGCATTGCCGCCGGGCTTGCGCGTGGTGAGCAGTGAAGTGACGGTGAATTATCAGTAACCATTAAACTATCGGCGACGCTTATGGCGCCGCCGATAGTCTCAATTAAGGTTTATCCCCCTGACTGAAGAGGGGTGGATAAGCCAGCTTTGCATCCTGCCTTAATTCCTTAACCTGCTTCGCACTCACCTTGGCCGCTGCCGGATTACCAAACTGCTGACTGACAAAGTTACTGACGTCAGCCACCTGCTGATCGCTCAGCTCCGGCGCAAAGGCGGGCATAAACACGTCGCCTTCCGTCATGTGACGATGCACACCATTGAGGATCACTGACACCACGTTGGGTGCATCTGTCGCACCGGTGCTGGTGTGGTGGAACAGCGATGGATAAGCATGGAAGCCCGTGCCCGATCCCGCACCTTCCGCACCGTGACAGCTGGCGCAGTTGCCGGCAAACAGCACCGCGCCGGGCTGCGCGTTGCGCGTTGCGTCATCTGCGCCGCGCAGTGCAATCAACGCGGTTGACGCTTGTCCCCAGCTATCACGCGGCTTGGTTTGCTGCTTATCCGCCTGTGGCTTGACGCTGCGCAGATAGGTAGCGATATCTTGCAAGTCACTGTCCGGCAGATATTGCAGGCTGTGCTCAATCGCTTCGGCCATCGGGCCGGAGGCGCTGGCTTTGTTAGCGACAAACCCGGTTTTCAGGTAGGTCACCAGCTGCTGCTGGCTCCAGTTACCAATGCCTGCCTGCTTGTCCGGCGTAATGTTGTACGCCGTCCAGCCACCGAGATCGCCACCGGCCAGCGCGTGATCGCTGTCCATGCCCATGGTCAAATTACGTGGTGTGTGACAGGTGCCGCAGTGCGCCAGCGCTTCGACCAGATAGCGACCGTTATTCCACTGCGCGCTCTGCTGCGCATCGTTCTGTAATTCGCCCTTATCGAAGTTAAACCACTTCCAGAAGCGCATGCCCCAACGCTGGTTGAATGGGAACGGCAGGTCGGTTTGGGGTGAGGCCTGATGTACCGGCGGCATCGACAGTAAATAGGCTTTAATCGCCAGCACATCGTCGCGCTTCATTTTGGTGAAGGAGTCATACGGCATTGCCGGATAGAGCTGCTCACCATTTTTGCCAATGCCGTCGCGTACCGCGGCAACAAACTGATCGTCACTCCAGCTACCAATTCCGAACTGCTTATCGGCGGAGATATTGCTGCCCCAGATCTGACCGAAAGGCGTACTGACGGCAAAGCCGCCGCCAAACAGCGGACCGTTGGTGGCGGTATGGCAAGCGGTACAGTCGCTGGCGCGTGCCAGATATTCACCGCGTTTAATCTGCGCGGCGTTGTCTGCCGCCTGAGCCACGGCACACTGCATCAGGACCAGCGCGATAGCGGCCTGAAGAAATACAGGTTTCATCGGGTAATCCTTATAAGCTTGCCAGCACGCTGTCGGCCATGCGTAGCGCCAGCGCGGTGCCGGTCAGGGTGGAGTTCACCGTCGACGCTGAGGGCATAATGCCGGTGCCGGCGATAAACAGGTTCGGGTGGTCGTGAGTGCGGCAGTGGCCATCCACCACCGAATCCTGCGGATTGCTGCCCATGATCATGGTGCCGGTGATGTGCTGATTGTTGTCGTAAACCCCGCGTGGGCTGTAAATCGCCTCGGTTCCGCCCATCTGTTTAACCATGCGCTGGAAGTCGACCATTGACTGGTCATAGCCGCGATGCACGTATTCCGGGAAGCTGTAATGAACCTCGAGACGAGGAATGCCCCAGGCATCCTTTTCCGTTTTGCTCAGGGTGACGCGGTTCTGCGGTTCCGGCAGCATCTCCAGCAGGCACTTCAGCTGGACAAAACGCTCGGCCTGGAAAGCCAGCTTGTCATTGAGCGCCTGGCCGTAATAACCCTGACGCACCAAGCGTTCGGTGAGATAGCGCACCGGCGAGGTGTTGGAGAGGTCGATACGCAGCGCCGAACGTTCAGCGCGGAAATCACCGTCACGCAGATTATTGATACTGCCGGGACGCATTGGGCCACGACCAAACCACACTGGCTCATCGGCGTAGAACTCCACCGACGATCCTGGATGATCCATCAGATTACGCCCCACCATACCGGAACGATTGGCGATGCCGTCCGGATAGCGTTCGCTGGCGGAGAGCAGCAGGATTTTCGGGCTCTCGATGCCGTTCGCCGTCAGGACAAACTGTTTGCCGGTGACGCGATGGCGCACTTTGTTTTGATCGAGGTAATGCACCGCCTGAATGGTGCCTTTATCGTCGGCTTCAATGCGAAACACTACCGCGTTGGTGACAATTTTCACCCCGGCATCCAGCGCCTTGCGTGCCGCTATGCCGCCGTGATACTGCGCATCAATCGGGCACACTGGCATGCAGTTATTATTGCCGCAGCAGGCTGGACGACCGTCATAGGCGATGCTGTTGCGCGCCTGTGGACCAATGCCAACCTCATAACTCAGCGGACCGAGACGCTGCTTCAGGCGATCAAAACCGTACGGCAGCGGGATGCCTGGCAGCGGGTAAGGGCGTGAGCGTGGAGAAGCCAGATCGCTGTCGCCGGATACGCCCATCTGATACTCGGCGTCACAGTAATAAGGCTCCAGCTCGGCATAGCTGATCGGCCAGTCACGACCAACGCCGTACAGCGACTGAATACGCATATCGTTGGGTAACAGGCGGAACGCCTGGCCAGCCCAGTGCCACGTGGTGCCACCGGTACCGCGCAGATACTGGGCGCGATAGGGATCGGGGCCTTTCTGGATCAGATAGTTATTATCACTGGGAATAAATTTTGGCTGCGGTGCCCACGGCTGCGGCGGATAGGGTTCAGTGAAGTCGCCTTTAAACGGCGAGTTGCGGAAATATTCCACCGCGCGATCGCGTTTGATCTCCGGCCCGGACTCCAGTATCAGCACCGACGCGCCGGCGTTAGCCATCTTCAGTGCCGCCAGAGAACCGGCAATACCGGCACCAATCACCACCACATCGGCGCTTAATGAATCAGACATGTGCTCTCCTTGCTGGCGGTTGCGTCCAGAAGTTAGGTTGCCCCGGCGCGTAGCTCGGTGGTAACAGCCAATCGCGTACCCGCTGATAGCTGACAATATTTTCGAAGGCGATGCATTGCGGCCGTGGCAGCGGGCCGACGACGCCCAGATACCAACCGGAAACCAGCGCCTGATAAAGGTCGTTCAATGCCTTGGGCTGGGAGCTCAACAGCGTCAATAGCGTGCTGCCGTTGGCGGCGGGCTGCTGCTGCAATAGCGTGCTGAGTGTATCGAGTTGGCTATCAAGCTGCGGGACATGCTCGTGCAGCCAGCTGTACAGGCGCTGGGCCAGTAGAGCATCCGGCTGTGCCAGCCCGGTGAGGGTGACGGAAATTGCGCGAAAACTGGCGGAGGGCGCAACCGCGGCGGCCAGCGGGGGTGCCGCGAAAGCGAGGTTGCCGGGCAGCACCTGCGTCAGGACGCCAGCCACCAGCAGGCCCGCCGTGCCGGTCAATAGCCGGCGGCGTGAAAGAGTCATCAGAAAAGGTTCCTTGAAGTTACTTCAGCGCCTGAGCGGCAGCCTCTGAAGCCTGATTATCCAGTTCCTGTTTGGGGGTGCTGACGCCGACGGCGCCGACCACTTCACTCTGCAGCTGGAGCGGGTAGCCCCCGCCGAGTGCGACAGTATGCGGGATCGCGAGAACGGTGGTTTCACCGCTCTGCAGACGCTGCATAAATTTCAGTGAGGGGACGTGATACAGCGCCGAGGTGCGGGCTTTACCTATTGCGGCATCCACACAACCCGGCGACGCGCCGTCAAGGCGCTGGAAGGCCAGCAGCGTGCCGCTGGCATCGACCACCGCCACGCAGCCGGTACTGTGTTGCGCGCTGATGCTATTTTTCACACTGGTCATGACCTGGTTGGTGTGGCTGGCGTCCAGCGCGGCGGCGCTGGCCTGGCCGATACCCGCTGCCAGCAGCAGGGAAAGGGCGACAGATGCTCTACTCTTCATTTTTTGCTTCCGATATTTATTGTTTTAAACCTGCTTCTCGTCTCGCTTACGCTACGCTGTTGCAAAAATGTAAACAATTGCCGATAAACAAAACGCATACCTCTATCCGTATAACTCATTGAGGTGAATAGATCTTATCCAGCGTCTCTTGCCAGATGAACGGTGTCAGTTGTTGATAGCGCAGGGAACGTGCGTTTAACGCATCAATCAGCCCTTGCTGTGTCGCAACAATTGCTGCGCTCATCGCGGCTGGTACGTTGACGTCTTGCAGCGTTTTCACCACTTCCTGCATCTCTTCAGCGCGGCGCTGGCCGTGTTCCGCCACGCGGCTAATCAGGTAGTGCGGCAGCTGATCGTTCCAGCCAAGCGAAGGAAAACTGGCGTGCAGCGAGTCGAGCACCGCTTCTTCAACGCCGTACTGCCGCGCCGCACTCAGACATTCGGTGGTCAGCGCTTCCAGTCCTTTAATCATGACGCTGCGGCACATCTTAATCGCCGAGGCTTCACCCACTTCGCAACCCAGCAGGCGGCTGTTGCAACCGAGTTGTTGCAGCAGCGGCTGCACTTGAGCAGCCTGAACGCCGCCAATCAACAGCGGCGTGGCCAGGCGCTTTGGCGGTACCGGCGCCATCACCGCCACGTCGACGTAGCTGGCATCGCTGGCGCTAATCACCTCCGCCGCAACGCGTTTGGTATGCGGTGCCACGGAATTGAGATCGAGAAAATGCTGGCCATTGTGTAATAGCGCTGCGGCCTGCTGCGCCACGTTCAGTGCCTGCGATGCGGTGACCGTGGAGAACACCAGCGCGGCATCCTGCAGCGCTTCAGCCAGCGAGTTGGCTAACCGCACGCCGCTGTGCTGCGCTTTTTGCCGCAACGCGGGCAGGTTCTCCGCCTCAAGGGCTTTGCGATCCCATACCGTCACCGAATTGCCCTGCGCCTGTAAGTCATGGGCCAGAATGCCGCCCGCTTCACCAAAACCGATAAACGTGATGTTCATCCATTACTCCTTGCTGAATGGCCAAATCGCCGCCGGAATCAACACCTCACCGGCAAAAATGGCGCGCGCGGTGCGCAGCAGACCGCAGCCCGCCAGCGGGTTATCACCGCTGCGCTGCAGCAGCACGCTGAACTCACCGCTCGGATGTTCCACGCTCAGACGCTGCTGAGGCGCATCGCTGGTACGCGCCAGGCCGTCGGCGACGCTACCCGGAATCAAACAGGCGCTGGCGACACTCACCGCGCCGAGCACGCCAATCGAGGCGTGGCAGCGGTGGGGAATAAAGGTGCGTGAGCTGATCGCACCGCCGTGACGTGCTTCAGCCAGCAGGGTCACTTTCGGCACCGTGCGCTGGCTGACATCACCCAGATTCATGCACGGCCCAGCCTGCAGGCGAATCGACTCCAGCCGCTGTTTCAGCTCGCTGTCGTTATCTAATTCGTCGCGGCTTTCATAGCCGCTGCGATTGACATCCGCAGCTCGCACCAGGATCACCGGCATACCGTTGTCGATGCAGGTGACGTCGATGCCGTCAAAGCGATCGCGCGGTTGACCGGTCGGCAGCAGGGCGCCACAGCTCGATCCCGCAATATCGTTGAAGGTGAGGGCGATCTCGCCCGCCGTGCCCGGTACGCCGTCAATGCGCAGTTCGCCGTCATAGTCGACTTCCCCGCCGGGCGTGGCGAACGTTGCTTCGGCAATTTGCCCGGTGTTGTGCATAAAAATGCGCACCGTGGTGCATTCACGGCCCGCCGCAACCAGCCAGCGCTCGACCGCGAAGGGCCCAACGGCAGCAAGAATGTTGCCGCAGTTTTGCCCGTAATCGACGCTGGGGCGATCGACATTGACCTGGGCAAACAGATAATCGACATCGGCATCGTCGCGGCTGGACGCGCTGACGATCGCCACTTTGCTGGTCAGCGGATCGGCGCCGCCCAGGCCATCTATCTGACGGATATCGGGCGATCCCATCACCGCCAGCAGCACCCGGTCACGCGCTGTGGGATCGGCTGGCAGATCCTGAGCCAGAAAGCAGGCGGCTTTTGAGGTGCCGCCGCGCATCAACAAGCAGGGAATGCGACGCTGGCGCATGGTTTACTCCTCCAGTTGCTCAAGCGTGTCGAGATAGCGCAGGCCTTTCTCCGCCAGGCGCGGGCGCATCTGGTAAATATCCAGCCCCAGTTCACCGTCTGCCAGGCGGGCACGTTTGCTCTCCTCCAGCGCTTCACGCTGACGCGCTTTTTCTGCCACGCTGGCGGCGTCACTGCGCGGCACCACCACCACGCCGTCGTCATCGGCCACGATCACGTCACCAGGCCAGACCAGCTGTCCGGCGCACACGAGCGGGACATTGACCGAACCGAGCGTCTCTTTCACGGTGCCTTGCGCATATACCGCACGCGACCAGACCGCGAAACCCATTGCGCGCAAGGTGCGGCTATCACGCACCCCAACATCCGCCACCAGTCCGCGTACACCGCGCGACTGAAGCGAGGTTGCCAGCAGATCGCCAAAAAAGCCGTCGCTGCACGGTGAGGTGGGCGCTACCACCAGCACATCGCCCGGCTGACACAATTCCACTGCCACGTGGAACATCCAGTTATCGCCTGGTGCCACCAGCACGGTGATCGCACTGCCAGCAATGCCACAATCCTGCTGAATGGGGCGAATGGCGGGATCGAGCAAGCCTGTGCGCCCCTGCGCTTCATGCACGGTGGCGACACCTGAACGGGCCAGGGCATCGATATCCACCGCAGCAGCACGTTGAATATGGCGTACCGCCACGCCTTTTTTACCGATGAGGCTCATGCCAGATCCTCCGTTACGCGCGGGAAGATGCTTTGATAACCTTCGCCATAAACGATATCGCGCTGACTGGTGATCCCGACGTTACGCTTGGCCTGCACGCCACGCTGCTGCGCGACGCGCGTGTAGTATTCCCACAGATGTTCCTGCCCGGCCATGCACTGAATCGCCTGATATTTTTTATCCCACACCGAGGTGATATCCAGCAGCACATCCGGTTTCCAGTTGCACTGCTCTGGCTGGTGCGGTTCGAAGCAGTAGACCGGCGGTGCACCGACGATTTTTTCGCCCGGACGATAACCTTCAGCCTGGGCAATAATGCGTGCTTCCTGCGCCAGATGCGTGGCCATCGGGTGATCGTAGTTGTAGGGATCCTGCAACGAGTGCGTCAGGACAAAGTGCGGCTGCACCCGGCGATAAACGTCGGCCAGGCGGAACAGGGTTTCTTTGTCGGCGCGCAGCGGATAATCGCCGAGGTCAAAAAATTCGATGCTGGCACCCAGAATGTCGGCCGCCGCCTGCGCCTCGCTGCGCCGGGCCGCTTTCACTTTCGCCTCACTCATCTCACCTTTACGCCACAGCTTGGCCGATTCACCGCGCTCGCCAAATGAGAGACAGACAACGTGAACCTCATAGCCCTGCGCATGATGAAGCGCGATGGCGCCACCCGCGCGCCAGACGAAATCCGCTGAGTGAGCGCTGACCACCAGCGCGGTTTTTTTTGGGATGTTATCAGTCATGGCATACTCCTCCGCTGTTTTTTCCATGCTGTCACTGCCGGCGCGGTGCGGATAATTCATTTGATTGCAGCGGGTATGCGTTTTATTTATATTGCGACATCGATCGGTGGAGAAAGTGGGCAGGGAAAGATGGCGGAAAATGCGAGTCAGGAACTGACAAACCTGATGCAAATCAGAGCCTTTTGTCAGGTGGTAGCGCAGGGCAGTGTTTCTCGTGCGGCAGATGAATTATTTCGCACCCAGTCGGCGATTACGCGTGCCATTCGCGACCTGGAACTCACGTTAGGCGTCACGCTGTTTGAGCGCCACGCTGGCGGCATGATGCTAACTGACTTTGGCAAATGTGTTCTGCCGCGCGCCTTACGCGCGATTGAGGAGTTGCATCAGGTACCGCAGCGCCTGGCAAAACTACAGGGGCGCGGCGCACAACGTAACGATGCGGAACCGCTGTGGCTGTTTAACGTGCGTCGCCTGCAAATTTTTATCACCTTGTGTCAAACGCGGCATATGCAGACGGTGGCGGCGCGTCTCGGACTCAGTCAACCGGCGGTGAGCGCCGCGCTGCGCGTGCTGGAGAATGGCGCCGGCCTCGCGCTGCTGGAGCGTACGCCACATGGCATGATGCCCTCGCTGGCCGGGCGTGAAATCGAGCCTTACGTACGGCGTGCTCTGAATGAACTGCGCCATATTCCGGCCGATATTGCCGCGCGTAGCGGGATTCTGGAGGGGACCGTACGCGTTGGTGCGCTGCCGCTGGGACGTACGCGCATTCTGCCGCAGGCGATCGTGATGCTGACGGCGCGTTATCCGGGCGTGCGCGTGGTGACCAGTGAAAGTGCCTTTGGCGTATTGGCCGCAGAAATGCGCTCTGGCGATATTGATTTTATCTTTGGTGCGCTGCGCCGTGATGAAGACGCGCTGGACGTCACGCGCGAAACGCTGTTCTCCGAGCGTATGGTGTTGCTGGCGCGCCACGATCATCCGCTGGTGGGACGCGAGATTGCTACCGACGATCTGCGTGCTGCGCGTTGGGTTCTGCCGCGTTCGGCAACGCCAGCGCGCTATCTGCTGAATAACAGTTTCCAGGCGATGGGCATTCCGGCGCCCGATCCGCTGGTGGAAACCGGCGATCTGGCACTGGTGCGAGGCTTGCTAATGCAGTCGGATATGCTGGCGGCGGTCTCCGCTCATCAGCTGGAAGTTGAGCTGGCATCCGGCGCGCTGGTGGCGTTGCCGGTGCCTTTACCGGATACCGAACGCGCCATCGGGCTGACGGTGCGCGCGGGCTGCCTGCACTCTCCGGCAGCGGATGCGTTGATCCGCTGCCTGCGTGAAGTGTGCGGGCAGGGCGAATAATTAGCCTGCGCGTGCTGCTTCCATCAACGCATAGCGATAGCCGCGAATGCCGTAGCCGCAGATGACACCCTGCGCGACGTCCGAAAGATAGGAGTGGTGACGGAAGGGCTCACGTTTATGCACGTTAGTGATGTGCACTTCCCATAGCGGCAGCGCCACGCCGGTGACCGCATCACGGATCGCCACCGAGGTGTGCGTCCATGCCGCCGGATTGATCACCAGCGCCTGCGCCTGCAGGCGTGCCTGCTGGATCCACTCGATCATTTCACCTTCGTGGTTAGTCTGACGAAACTCAATGGCAACGCCCAACTCTTCGGCCGTCGCCCGGCACAGCGCTTCCACGCTCTCGAGCGTATCGGCACCGTAAGTTTCCGGCTCACGGGTACCCAGCAAATTGAGGTTCGGGCCGTTCAAAACGTAGATGGTTCTCATCGTGACTCCTGTGATTCAGTAAAACCAAACAGCCGCTTTGGCGTGTGCCACAGCACCTGGCGGCGGCTCTTTTCGTCGGGGATCAGCTGTTCGATGAGCAGCAGTTGCGTGCCCATATCCATGCGTTCGCTGGCGCGCAGGAAGGGCCAGTCGGATCCCCACAGGCAGTTTTCGGCACCGAACGCCTGCAGCAGTGCCAGCAGATAGGGATGACCATCGCTGAAGGGATAAGGCTGGCGGGAAAATTTCGCCAGCCCGGAGAGTTTCACGCTGGTGCGCTGCTGATCGGCCAGCGACAGCAGCGCCTGAAACGCCGGTTGCTTCAGGACTGCGCTGACGTCCGGTCGACCTGAGTGATCAATCAGCAGGCGCGCGCGGGTCCGTGACAGCAGCGGCATCAGTGCCAGCAGCTGGTCGTTCTGCACCTGGATTTGGGCAAACAGATCCAGCTCCGCTAGCCTGCCCATCAGGCCATCCAGCTGGATAAACGGTTCGGTGCCCAGCATCGCCACGTTAAGCGCGATCCCGACAATGCCCTGCGCTTTCAGGCTGGCGAGCGTATCGCTATCGACATCACGCGGCGTGACCGCAATCCCCTTGAAACGGCCTTCACCGCGCTTGATGGTATCCAGCAGGCAGCGGTTGTCGGTGTTGTAACCCGAGGTCGGACCGACAATCAGCGAATGGCGGATGTTGTAGGCCTGCATCACGGCGCGATAGTAATCTGGCGTCGCCAGCTCGTGCCCGTCCGGGTTATAGGCGCTTTCGGGCGCCCAGGGAAAGTTTTTGGGATCAAAAACGTGGTGATGGCAGTCAATGACCGGTTGCGTAAACATCAGTCTGCTTTCCCCGCCACAGAGTAGAGCACCTGTTGATTGCGCGTCTGCTGGAACTGCTCCAGCGTTTCGCCACGCATCGCCGAGTAGATATGCAGGTTAGACACGCCGACCACTGCACCCAGTTTTTCCAGCAGGAAGAAGCTGACGCCGTAGTGGATCATGCCACGCCAGTCGAGCTGGGTGATGAGCGCCTGCTCTTCAGCGGTCAGCCCGGCTTCCTGATACAGCGCCTGCGGCTCCTCGCGGAAACGCTTACGCCATTCCGGTTGAATCATGCGGTGCAGGAAGCGGTTGATTCGCAGCGCTTTCAGGCTGCGCGCCTGAGTAAAGGGATAGGTGCCTGGCAGTTTTTCCACCCCGCTGAGCTGCAGGTTGATCTTATCGCGCTGGCGCTGATGCACATCTACCGGTGCCTCGCGCGATTGGTTTTCGAGGATCAGCGTGGCGATGCCGGTCATTGACGGCAGATAGTAGTCCTGATGCAGTTTCTCAACGTTAGCCGACAGCGCACCGCGCATGATCAGCCACATGATCACTTCGGCGCCTTCCAGACCACCGAGCGTGGCGTATTCCGCCAGAGTGATTTCGGTCAGACGCTCAGGGTCGTTGATCAGCAGATCGATAAACTGGGCATCCCATTCTGGATTGTTGAAGCCGCAGCGCTCGCCGTGTACCTGATGTGAGACGCCACCGGTCGCTACCACGGCAACCTTCAGGTCTTCGGGGAAACTCTCCACCGCGCGTTTCAGCGCCTGGCCCAATTTATAGCAACGGCGTGCCGTTGGAATCGGGAACTGTAAAACGCCCACCGCCAGCGGAACTACCTGCATTGGCCAGCCGCCTTGCCACGGCGCCAGCGCCGACAGCGGAGAGAACAGGCCGTGATCCAGCGCTTTGTCCTGGAAGAATGACATATCGAACTCATCGGCCATCAGGCTGGCACCAATATGTTGCGACAGCGCCGCATGGCCTTTTACCGGCGGCAGATCGCGCGCGCCACCCCCCTCATCGGCGACGGCATAGTCGTCATCAATGCCCAGTACAAAGGCTGAGTAGTGATCGAAAAAGAACGAGGTGACGTGATCGTTAAACACATACAGCAGCACGTCCGGTTTCTTCTCCTCCAGCCAACGCTGCATTGGCGCAAAGCCATCGAATATCGGTGCCCAGGCACCTTCCTGCTGCTTGTTGTGATCGACCGCAAAGCCAATGGTAGGTGTATGAGAAACTGCCAGACCGCCTATGATTTTAGCCATGAGTTGTGACCTCTATTTCATCGATTATTCAGGGTACGCGACAGGGACGGCAGGTCATTAAGGTCGATGCCTTTGACCTGACGGGCCACCTGCGCAGGGTGATGTCGGGTGATGGAGAGTGCCGCCAAAACTGCCGGGAGCGACAAAACGATAAAAATAGCTGTTTGCCCAGGAAATACGCCGAGCAGCACGCCGCCCAGAGAGGAGCTGATAATGGCACCGCTGCGGCCAATACCGTGCATCCAGCACACGCCAGTGGCGCGCATTTCGGTGGGGTAGAAAGCCGGAGAAAATGCCTGTAAGCCGGTTTGCGCCCCGTTGATGCAGATACCTGCCATGAAGACCAGCAGTGCCAGCAGATTAGGGCCAAAGCCCCAGATTCCCTGCGATACCAGGCAGAAGCTGCCGAGTAGATAGAACAGGGCAATAACATATTTAGCTTTAAAACGGTCCATCAGCCCACCGACCAGCAGGCCGCCAACCGTTCCACCCAGCTGGAATAAGCCGGCAACAATTGCAGCGCGCTCCAGCGTCACACCGCCGGACCGCATAATGGTCGGCAACCAGCCGTTGAGCAGGTAGATGACAAACAGTCCCATAAAGTAGGTCAGCCACAGCACCAGCGTACCGCCCGCATAACCACGGCTGAACAGTTGCAGCACCTGGGCTTTCTTCGGGATCACCGGTGCATTAAGCACAAAGGCGGTCCCTGCGGCAAACTCACCGCCAAGGCGCTTAAGCACGGCGGCAATTTTGTCGCGACTGACCTTGCGTACCACCATATACATGGCCGATTCGGGTAACAGCCACAGCAGGAGGGGTAACATCAGCAGTGGCAGCAGGCCGCCAAAGCCCAATACCGCTTGCCAGCCATAGTGCGGCAGCATGCCAGCAGCAATGAATCCGCCCAGCCCGGAACCAATATTAAAGCCGCTGTACATCACGGTGATCATCAGGCTGCGGCGGCGCTCCGGCATATATTCCGACACCAGCGTAACGCAGTTTGGCATCACCGCACCCAGACCCAGACCGGTGAGAAAACGTAACACACCCATTTCCAGCGGCGTGCGGGCGAATGCGCTCAGCAGGCTGAAGCAGGCAAACACGGCAATCGACAGCAGCAGCACGCGCTTGCGCCCCAATTTGTCCGACCACGGCCCAGCGATCAGCGCGCCAATCGCCACGCCAAACATGGCGGCACCAAGAATAGGTCCCATTTCCGCATGACTAATGCCCCAATCTTCAATCAGGGCCGGTGCAATGAAACCCATTGCTGCCGCGTCGTAGCCATCAAACATGATGATGATGAAACACAGGGCGAGGGTCAGCCACTGGTATCCGGTGATCGGGCGGGCGTCGATCCAGCCTTTTACATCGATAATGTCGTGATTGCTCATAGGGTACGCTCTGATTTTTTTATTAATTACGTCGCCGGGTTAAGACTTTTCTCTGCGCTAATGGACATCAACGGCATCACTTTAACCCGACAGCAGGGAGAGTTATTATTATTTTTTGCTGTTAAAACAGCTTGTTAAAGGTATTTTTGTTTCGACTTCGATTACCAAATTAGGGGGGGAGCGTAAGTTTGTCTGCCATAAAATGGTTATCAAGGTATGAGTTTTGTTTATTTGGTGAGCTGTGTCGTAAATTTTGGCATTGGCAAATTCACGGGGAAATTGCCAATGACGGGCGGATAAAAGCGGGTCAAAAAGGGTATTGAGGAAAGTGGACTATCGGCTGGGAAAGTGAGGATAAAGCGTAAGGCGTTGGCGGTGAGTTTGAAATCGAAATGGGCGGGTGGGAAACAAAAGGTTAGCGGAGAATGTCCTTAGACACGCTCCGCTAAAAAGGTATTACATGCGCTCGACGGTTTTAATGCCCAGCGTATCCAGACCTTGCTTCAGTGTCTTCGCGGTTAAGGCGGCCAGCTGCAGGCGGCTGTTGCGAATAGTCTCATCTTCGGCGGAGAGAATAGGGCAGTGCTCATAGAAGCCAGAGAACTGACCGGCCAGCTCATACAGGTAAGCACACATCACGTGTGGCGTGCCGTCGCGTGCCACCTGAGTAATCACCTCTTCGAACTGCAGCAAGCGGGTGGCCAGCTGCGCTTCGCGCTCTTCAGTCAGTACCATGTCGCCGCTCAGGCTATCGGCATCAATGCCGGCTTTGCGGAACACCGATAACACACGCGTGTAGGCATACTGCATGTAAGGCGCGGTATTGCCTTCAAATGCCAGCATGTTGTCCCAGTCGAAGATGTAATCGGTGGTGCGGCTTTTTGACAGGTCAGCGTATTTGACCGCGCCGATACCGACCACTTCTGACAGATCTTTCAGCTCTTGCGCCGACATCTCTGGATTCTTCTCGCTTACCAACGCATGCGCGCGCTCAACGGCTTCATCCAGCAGGTCCGCGAGGCGAATGGTGCCGCCGCTGCGGGTTTTGAACGGACGGCCATCTTTGCCCAGCATCATGCCAAACGCATGGTGTTCCAGCGGAACCGATTCTGGCACATAACCGGCTTTGCGCACGATGGTCCACGCCTGCTGCAGATGCTGATGCTGACGCGAATCGATGTAGTACAGCACGCGATCGGCATGCAGGGTTTCGAAGCGGTATTTGGCGCAGGCGATGTCGGTGGTGGTGTAGAGATAGCCGCCATCTTTCTTCTGAATGATCACGCCCATCGGTTCGCCTTCCTTGTTTTTAAACTCATCAAGGAAAACCACGGTGGCGCCTTCGCTGGTAACCGCCAGACCTTTTTCACGCAAATCAGCGACGATGCCCGGCAGCATGTCGTTGTACAGGCTTTCGCCCATCACGTCTTTGCGCGTCAACGTTACGTTCAGGCGGTCGTAAACCAGCTGGTTCTGACTCATGGTGATATCGACCAGCTTCTTCCACATGCTGCGGCAATACTCATCGCCACCTTGCAGTTTCACCACGTAGCTACGCGCGCGTTCCGCAAAGGCTTCGTCGGCGTCATAGGTGATTTTAGCTTCGCGGTAGAAGGCTTCTAAATCGGCCAGCGCGATCTCTTCGTGATTTTCATTCTGCTGCTTTTCCAGATAGGCAATCAGCATGCCGAACTGCGTGCCCCAGTCACCGACGTGGTTGGCGCGAATCACCTTGTGACCGAGAAACTCCAGCGTACGCACGGCAGCATCACCGATGATGGTGGAGCGCACGTGACCGACGTGCATCTGCTTCGCCACGTTCGGCGCGGAGTAATCCACCACGATAGTTTGCGGCGCAACGGTGCTTACGCCCAGGCGCGGCAGCTGCAGGGCCTGCGCGGTTTGCGCCGCCAGCCATGCACGGTCCAGAAAGATGTTGATAAAGCCGGGACCGGCAATTTCGACCTTGCTGGCGATGCCGATGAGGTCCAGGTGCTGAATCACTTGCTCAGCCAGTTGGCGCGGTGCCTGACCCAGTTTTTTCGCCACGGCCATGATACCGTTGGCCTGGTAATCACCGAACTGCACTTTCGCAGACTGACGAACCTGAGGTTCGCAATCGGCAGGCGCACCCGCCGCTACCATTGCCTGACTGACTTTGTCGGAAAGAAGAGCCTGAATATTCACCGCGTTACCTTCATATGCTGAAAAGGCCCGCCTATTGGCGGCGAGCCGATGTCGTCATCCCGCAACTGCGCGGCGGGACGGAAAAATAGGAGGGGAAGTATACGTGAAATGTTAAAGTGAGTCAGCTTTTCGGTATGCTGTAAGGCGCAACATCGGGCCCTCAGCGCCGATTAACGGCGCCGTGGGTGACGACGAGGATTTTTAACGCTTTTGTCTTCACGCACCTTCCAATGGCGGGAAATTGCAAATCCCATTAATGCAATCAGGACCGCGACAACAATGAGCATAGACATAAGGCCGTTCCTTGTAGTTGTGAAACCCAAATTTATAAGAAAGGGTTTCTGGCTGCAATTGTTTGCAACTTAAATAAGAGTTATCTCATTGTATTAACTATTTTCAATAATAACAGTAGTTTAAGTCACTTTCATAAAGTAACTGCTGGACCTGATTTGACGATAAATCCGAAATGAATGGGCAATTTATGCGGTTTTGAGCCTTTTTGATGCGGAAATCGGATGAATCCGACAATTTTGTCAAGCGGAATCAATACTTATCAATTTTCAAAACGATTAATAAACCTGAACAGATGTAGAGGTAAAAGCGTGACGCAGACCAACTTTCCTATGGAACTGGATGATTTAAAACAAGACTTGACTCATTTTGAGCACTCTTTGCAAGATTTTGCAGAACGCTTAGGTATTCGGTTGGCTGAACATGAGGCCGATCACGTTGCGGTGCGCTGCCATCAAATCGCCACGGCGGAGCGCTGGAAAGCGGGATTTTTGCAAATTGGGAGCCAATTCTCTGAAGCGATCATCAATGGACGCCCAATCTGCCTGTTTAAACTGCATCAGCCATTGCAACTGGCGGGATGGCAAGTCGATGTGATTGAGCTGCCGTGGCCGGGGGAGAAACGTTATCGCCACGAAGGTTGGGAGCATGTGGAGATTGTGTTGCGCGGCGAACCGGAAACGCTTGGCATGCGCGCGATGGCACTGCTGTCAGATGACGCTTTGACACAGCCTGGTATCTCTTTCAAAACCAGTGCGCCAAAAGGGGAGAATGAGCGGTTGCCCAATCCGACGCTGGCGGTGACGGATGGGCAAACCACGATAAAATTTCATCCGTGGCGACTGGAAGAGATCGTCGCCAGCGAACAAGCTTAACGCTGCGCGGCGACCGCGCGCTGCAAGCGCGTGACCGCTTGCTCTAGCGTGTCGCGCGTACAGCCAAAGTTGAAGCGTACGAAATGATCGTCACCAAAATCATGGCCAGGCGAAAAGCCGAGTCCGTGCTGTTCAAAGTAGAGCGCGGGGCTGGCGACCGCTAACTGGCTGGCATCTATCCAGCCAAGATAAGTCGCTTCAGGCACCGCCATTCGCAGCTCCGGCAGGGCATTAACCTGCGCGACCAGAAAGTCACGGTTGGCGCGCAGATAATCCAGCTGCGCCGTTAGCCAGGCTTCGCCATCACGCCACGCCGCTTCCGCCGCCACTAACGCCAGAATATCAACGCCTGGCACGATACCTTCACGTACGCGTTTGAAGCGCTGGCGTAATTCCGCATTGGGTATAATCGCCATCGAGGCGCCTAATCCAGCAATATTGAAGGTTTTCGAAGGAGATAGCAGCGTAATGCTGCGCTGCGCGGCATCTTCACTCAAGGCGGCAAAGGGAATGTGCTGCACTTCCGGGGATAACAGCAGATCGCAATGGATCTCATCAGAGCAGACGATCAAATCATGTTGCTGCGCAAAGGCCAGCTGGGCTTCCAGCTCCTCACGGCGATAAACCGTACCACCGGGATTTTGCGGATTACACAACATCAGCAGGCGCTCATTGCCCTGCATCTCCGGAGCGTTGAGATCCATTACCCAGCGGCCGTCCTGTAAACGCAGCGGCAGGTTCACCTGCGCGCGATCGGCTAATTTTGCCGCGCCGCGAAACGGTGGATAGATTGGCGTGGGTGCCACCGTCGCTTCGCCTGACTCTGTGAATGCGCGGACCGAAAGATTCAAACCGCACACTACGCCAGGCAATAACACAATCCATTCCGGCTGAATATGCCAGTTGTAGCGCTGCGCTAATCGGGAAAGGGTGATATCAATCAAGCCGGTTGGTGTTGCGCCATAGCCAAAAACACCGTGTTCGGCGCGCTTTTTTATGGCCTCAATCACGCACGGCGGTGAACGAAAATCGCTGTCCGCCACCCAGAGCGGCAGCACATCACGATCGCCATATTTGTGCCATTTCAAACTATCGCTGTGACGACGGTCTATCCATTGATTAAAATCGAATGCCATTGTGCGAGTTCCACGTAAACTATCCAATTGAGCAGACTAACTGAAGCATTCCTCCCGAGCCAGAAGTCATGAAAAGGAGCAGGGTATGACGATACTGGAAATTTGTTGCTACGGCATCGACTGTGCAATGACTGCGCAGCTGTCCGGTGCCGATCGCGTGGAGCTGTGCAGCGCACCGCGCGAAGGTGGGTTGACGCCTTCAGCTGGCGTGCTGGAAGCCGCACGACGTGAAATTTCGATCCCGGTGCATCCTATCGTCCGTCCGCGCGGCGGCGATTTTTGTTACACCCACCATGAATTTGAATCGATGAAATCCGACGTTGCGCTGATGCGTGAACTGGGTTTTCCTGGGCTGGTCATCGGCATGCTGGATGAAGACGCGCATGTTGATATCGCCCGCATGCAGCAAATTATGAAGCTGTGTGATGGCATGGCCGTCACTTTCCATCGCGCCTTTGATTTGTGCCACAGCCCCAAACGTTCGTTAGAGGTGCTGGCTGATTTAGGCATCGCGCGTATTCTCACTTCCGGACAGCAACAGAGTGCCGAAGCAGGAATTGCATTATTACGGGAACTAAATGAACACAGCACGGGTCCGATTATTATGGCGGGTGCGGGCGTACGTTTGAGCAATATCCAGAAGTTCATTGACAGTGGATTGCAGGAAGTTCACAGCTCCGCCAGCCGATTAGTCGCTTCGCCGATGCGCTACCGTAAAGCCGGTGTTTCTATGTGCTCCGAAGCGGAAACCGATGAATTCAGTCGCTACTGCGTTGATGGTGATGTTGTTGAAGCCATGAAAAGCATGACGCAGTTGACCACCGTCCGGGTAGCCTGATTTCACGCCGATTTTGCCGCGCAGCACGCCAGTTCTAATGACGTGATGTTTGCAAGTACCAACCCCAGTTATTCTAACTGGGGTTCTTTTTGCCTGGCATCTTCATACTTCAAGTTACAGATGCGTTGGCTGCGTGCGTTCGCTCCAGTCACTTCCGGGTGTAATCACCTGGGGATTTGCGCACTTGCCGCCTTGCTGTCGTTCGCATTATTTTGGCGAAAGAGTTCACGTCGGCATAGCGTATTCCAGCAAACGATGCTTTGATTACTTATGGCTTCGTACGGATAACCTTCATGAAATCCTTCCCTTGTGCCGTTTTAGTGCTGCTTCTGCCTTACTGCGGCGTCGCGCTGGCGGTCAGCACTGCGTGTCCACCGATGAGCACAAACATTACCAGCAGCAATAACTGGATCATGCTGGGTGGTGATGCCAAAGGCGCGGTACGTCAGGTGGTGGCGGGCGAATTCGGCAAAGATGTGAACTCGCAAAAGCGCGTGCTCGGCCAGTTTGATCAATGCGGCGACTTGATGGTGGCCGATATCTCCTATGACAAAAATGAAGGCAACGTCATGCTGACGATGGAGCAGCATATTGCTCGCGTACAGCGCGGTTGGGTGGCGGAGTATGCTTATATCGTCAAAGTGATCAAGGCAGGGCAAGAGGAAGTGGTCGACAACCGGCAGGGCACCATTAGCTGGCAAATCGGACAGCATGGCAACATTGTTAGCTCGTCTGATAAATTTACCAGCATGGGTAAAGACGGCTTTACCGATACCACTTATCGTTACGATAAGCAGTTCCGAGTGGAAAAAAGCGTGGCTCGCGGCAGCGATACCATGACCAACGGCGAAAACAGCTGGCGCTGGAATCCGCAAGGATTGGTCACCTCATCCAGCAGCGCGCGCAGTAAAGATACTTACAGCTACGATAACCAGTGGCGGGAACTGCGCCTGAATGGCACGTCGACCACGCCGGTTAGCACGTTGCGCTCGGTCGATGAGTGTCAATTGTGGGATGAAGTGGGCAACTGCACATTGAGTTATCTGCATGAAACTGAAGTGTTTGCTAAAGGCACCATTGAACGCCATCTCAGCTCAGCTTATAAATACCAATACTGGAATTCGCCAGACGAATCAGCCACCCAGGATTAACGCCAAACGCACCGGAGTAAGAGAGAACATCGCATGACACTTATCCTTTCATTCCTCTTCGCCATCACCATTCTTACGCTTACACCCGGCTTTGATACTGCATTAGTGCTTCGTTCCGCCGCCGCGCAAGGCTGGAGACGCGCCTCGGTAACGGCGCTGGGCGTCACGCTGGGTTGTCTGGTGTGGGGCGTTGCGGTGGGACTGGGTTTGGGCGCGCTGCTGCTGGCCTCGGAAATGGCTTATAACCTGCTCAAATGGGTTGGCGCGGCTTATCTGCTCTATCTCGGCATCAAACTGTTAATCCATCCGCGCACACAGGCGGAAGAAGGCCAGCGCACCCAGAGCAAAGAACAACGTTATTTCGCCTGCTTCACGCGCGGTTTATTTGGCAACCTGTTAAATCCCAAAGTCGGTGTGTTCTACGTCACCTTCCTGCCACAGTTCATTCCAGCGGGCGCTTCGGTGCCGCTGTGGTGCACGCTAATGGCGCTCACGCATATGCTGATTGGTTTGGTGTGGAATGCGGTGCTGATTGGTAGCAGCCAGTACTTTGCCACGCATCTGCGTCGCCCGGCGGTGCTGAAAGTGATGGATCGCCTAACCGGCTGCGTCTTTATTGGTTTTGCCGCGAAGCTGGCGCTGTCGCGGCGTTAAGCGTTACGGCTTGCGGGCGACGAGCACCGCGCGCAGCGGCGCGGGATAACCTTCGATGGTTTTGCTGCTGTCATTAGGATCAAGGAATTCGGCCAGCGACTCGCTGGTCATCCAGCTGGTACGTCGCTGCTCTTCCACCGAGGTCACCGCATAATCGACAATGCGCACATCGACAAATCCACACTTCTCCAGCCAGCTTTTCAGGGCCGCCGCAGAGGGAATAAAGTACACATTTCGCATCTGCGCATAACGTTCACCCGGCACCAACACCGCGTTCTCGTCGCCTTCAATCACCAGCGTCTCCAGCACCAGCTCGCCTTCACTGACTAACTGATTTTTCAGCTGCATCAGGTGATCAAGTGGCGAACGACGGTGATAAAGCACGCCCATGGAAAATACGGTATCAAACGCCTGCAACGCCGGTAACTGCTCAATACCCAGCGGCAGCAAATGCGCCCGACGATCGTCGCCCAGCAACTTACGTACCGCTTCAAACTGGCACAAAAATAGCTGCATGGGATCGATGCCCACCACCAGCTTGGCTCCCGCGCCAATCATACGCCACATGTGATAACCGCTGCCGCAACCGACATCCAGCACCGTGCGATGCTGCAAAGGAGAAATGTGCGGTAACACGCGATCCCATTTCCAGTCGGAACGCCATTCGGTGTCGATCTCGGTACCGTACAGCGAATAAGGGCCTTTACGCCACGGCATCAAATTGCGCAGCAGATTCTCAATGCCAAGGCGTTGACGATCGGTCAGATCGTCAACATCAGCGCTCACGCTGTGCAATAAATCCAGCTTCTGTGGAGTCAGCAGCGGCAGATAATCGACCGACTTCTCCCAATCGCGAAACTTGCCGTGCAGGTTTTCACGCTGCCATGCGGCGACCTGAGCAGGTAATACTTCCAGCCAACTGGCGAGCGGGCCGGTGGCAATCTGCTGATAAAAACGGCCAAACTCAATCATTTCAACGCCACCAACGAACCAAAATTAAAGCACTGGAACCACAGCTCCGCATGTTTGAAACCGGCGGTTTTCAGCCGCGCTTTATGCGCTTCTACGCTATCAGTCAGCATCACGTTCTCCAGCATGCTACGTTTCTGGCTGATCTCCAGCTCGCTGTAACCGTTCGCGCGTTTAAAATCGTGATGCATATTGAACAACAGCTCGCCGACCTCGGCATCCTCAAAGCTGAACTTCTCTGACAGCACCAGCGCACCGCCTGGGTTCAGCCCTTGCACAATCTTCTTCAGCAGCGCGAGACGTGCCGGCGGTTCTAGGAATTGCAGGGTAAAGTTCAGCACCACCAGCGAGGCGTTCTCAATGTGGATATCCTGAATATCGGCTTCAATCACCTGCACCGGCGTATCCGCGCGGAAGGCGTCGATGTGACGACGGCAGCGCTCAACCATCGCCGGCGAATTATCGACGGCAATAATCTGGCAGCCCGGCACATGAATATTGCGGCGAACCGACAACGTGGCGGCACCCAGCGAGCAGCCGAGATCGTAAACCTGGCTATTCGGTTGAACGAAGCGTTCTGCCAGCATGCCAATCATCGAAATGATGTTGGAGTAACCCGGCACCGAGCGCTGAATCATATCGGGAAAGACTTCAGCCACGCGCTCGTCAAAGGTCCAGTCGCCCAGCTTATCGATGGGCGCGGAAAATAGCGTATCGCGATCAGACATAATGAAAGGTCCGGAGAGAAAACGGAAAGGGCGCTATTTTGGCAGAAACGCGGGCAGGCTGCACCCTTTGCGTTGCGTCTAGAACAGGCTCGACTGCTGCGGCCAATCGGGCAGATCGCGCAACGAGGGTTCCAGCTGCTGCAACTGCGGCCACAGCGCCTGAATCAGGGGAAACACCTCGCCCATATCTGGCGTGTGAATAAACAGCATCGGATCACATTCAGCCTGCCACGCGGCGATTTTGCTGTGCCACGGCTGAAACAGCGGCACGCTCTCCGCCACGCTATCGCTGCCGATAAAACGCACCATGGGTTGCGAGCCGGTTTGCACCGCATGTGGCGGCACGCGCGGCTTCTTCGCTCTGGCCTCAACGGCGGCGGCGGTTTGTGAAGTCGAGGCATGTACCGGGCGGCTATCCAGAATCACCCGATTCACCCCGCGCTGCAGCAAACCGCGATTCAGCGCGCGCTCGGCTTCACCTTTGGCAAAAAACGCCGGATGGCGCACTTCAACGCCGTACTGAAAGATACGCGGCAAACTATCAAGAAATGCCCATAAATCGCTGAGCTGCGCCGGTGAGAATGCGGCGGGCAGCTGTAACCAATATTGGCCGATGCGGTTGCTGAGTGGATCGAGCATGCGGAAAAATTCCGTCAGCAGCTCATCGCAGTTTCGCAGCGCGGCTTTGTGGCTGATGCTATCGGGAAACTTAAAGCAGAAGCGGAAATCGTCATGAGTCATATCGCGCCAGCGCAGCACCACTTCCGGCTTCGGCAGCGCATACAATGTGGTGTTGCCTTCAACGCAGCCAAACAGCTGTGCGTAATCGGCTAACGTCGCTAAACCGAACTGTTTCCAGTGCGCATGCTGCCATTGCGGTAATCCAATGCGAAGTGTCAAACGCGAACTCCTGAATCCTTTTGGGCGGGAAAGGGCGGCTTAATGTAACCTGTTTTCATGTCGGCAGGAAAAACAGCGCGATAAAACATAATGTTTTGTCCGCTTTGATCTGGCTCCACTTATCCTGCCTGGGTTTTTCCATTATAATAGCCGCCTTTTTTGCGACAGCATCTCAGAAGGTTACGCGGCCTGATGCTGTCTGGCAGCAGCGGCGAAGTTAAAAGGATACGTTATGCGTACAGAATATTGCGGACAGCTCAATCTGTCTCATGTGGGTCAGCAAGTCACTCTCTGCGGCTGGGTAAATCGCCGTCGCGATCTGGGTAGCCTGATTTTTATCGATATGCGCGACCGTGAAGGTATCGCACAGGTGTTCTTCGATTCCGACCGTCAGGACGCTTTCCAGCTGGCATCTGAGCTGCGTAACGAATTCTGTATCCAGATCACCGGCACCGTTCGTGCACGTGACGAAAAGAACAAAAACAGCGACATGGCGACTGGCGAAGTGGAAGTGTTTGCCCATGAGCTGAACATCATCAACCGTGCAGAACCGCTGCCGCTGGACTCAAACCAGACCAACAGCGAAGAAGCGCGTCTGACGTATCGCTATCTGGACCTGCGTCGTCCGGAAATGGCACAGCGTTTAAAAACCCGCGCTAAAATTACCAGCTTCGTGCGTCGCTTTATGGACGACCAGGGATTCCTTGATATCGAAACCCCGATGCTGACCAAAGCCACGCCAGAAGGTGCGCGTGACTATCTGGTGCCGAGCCGCGTGCATAAAGGTAAATTCTACGCGCTGCCGCAGTCGCCACAGCTGTTCAAACAGCTGCTGATGATGTCGGGTTTTGACCGCTATTATCAAATCGTTAAGTGTTTCCGCGACGAAGATTTGCGTGCTGACCGTCAGCCTGAATTTACCCAGATCGACGTTGAAACCTCTTTCATGACTGCCGAGCAGGTCCGTGAAAAGATGGAACGTCTGATTCGTGAATTGTGGATTGACATCAAGGGCGTCGATCTCGGTGACTTCCCGCAGATGACCTTTGCCGAAGCGATGAACCGTTACGGCTCCGATAAGCCAGACCTGCGTAATCCTATGGAGCTGGTGGACGTTGCTGACCTGCTGAAAAACGTTGAGTTCCAGGTGTTTGCGGGTCCAGCCAACGATGCGAAAGGTCGCGTTGCTGCGCTGCGTGTACCGGGCGGTGCAGCGCTGACGCGTAAGCAAATTGATGAATACGGCAAGTTCGTTGAAATCTACGGCGCCAAAGGTTTGGCGTGGATGAAGATCAACGAGCGCGCGAAAGGTTTCGAAGGCGTACAGAGCCCGGTAGCGAAATTCCTTACTGCAGAGATCGTTGAAGCGATCCTGAACCGCACATCCGCACAAGATGGCGACCTGATCTTCTTCGGCGCCGACCGCGCTAAAGTGGTCGCCGATGCGCTGGGCGCACTGCGTCTGAAGGTTGGCCGCGATCTGCAAATCACGGATGACAAAGCCTGGGCGCCGCTGTGGGTGATCGACTTCCCAATGTTTGAAGAAGATGAAGAGGGCGGCCTGGCAGCGATGCACCATCCGTTCACTTCGCCGAAAGAGATGAGCGCTGAAGCGCTGGCGACCGATCCGGTACAAGCGGTAGCCAACGCTTACGATATGGTGATTAACGGTTACGAAGTGGGTGGCGGTTCGGTACGTATCCACAGCGGCAAAATGCAGCAGACGGTATTCAGCATTCTCGGCATTACCGAAGAAGAGCAGCGTGAGAAGTTTGGCTTCCTGCTTGATGCGCTGAAATACGGCACGCCGCCACACGCGGGCCTGGCGTTTGGTCTGGATCGTCTGACCATGCTGCTGACCGGCACCGATAACATCCGTGATGTGATCGCGTTCCCGAAAACCACCGCCGCAGCGTGCATGATGACCGAAGCCCCAAGTGAAGCTAATCCAGCGGCGCTGCTGGATTTAGGCATTCTGGTGGCACCGAAGAAAGAAAAGTCAGAGAACAAGTAATGGGCTTTAAACATCCGGTATCGGTGCTGGTGGTGATTTTTGCGCGAGATACCGGCCGGGTGTTAATGCTGCAGCGACGTGATGACGATAGCTTCTGGCAATCCGTAACCGGCAGCCTGGAAGCGGGAGAAACCCCGCGCCAGGCGGCGCTGCGTGAAGTGTTAGAGGAGCTCGCCATCGACATTGCCGATGAAAAGTTAGTGCTGGACGATTGCCACAAACAAATTGAGTTTGAAATCTTCCCGCACTACCGTCATCGCTACGCACCGGGCACCACGCACAATCGCGAACACTGGTTCAGATTGGCGTTACCTGCAGAGCGCGACCTGCTGCTCACTGAGCATCTCGCCGCGCGCTGGCTCGATCCCGTCGCTGCCGCAGCCCTCACCAAGTCCTGGAGTAACCGCCAGGCAATTGAAGAATTTATCTGAATGCTCGCCGCCGCGCGTTATTCCAGCGGCGAATGATTTAAATTCTATGAATCGGGTGAGTTTTCAATAAACGCACCGAACAATATCGAACAGTCAGGCGTAATCGGCGCCGCGAGGTTGTCCACCGCCAGCGCACAGCAACCGGAGCGTACTTATGTACGTGAGGATTGCGAGCACTGCCGGGGGACAAGATCGCAAGTAAGATAGCCTGCACCCAGTAAAAGATCGGAGAATATGCAAGATGGCTGGACACAGTAAATGGGCGAACACCAAGCACCGCAAGGCTGCTCAGGACGCTAAGCGCGGTAAAATCTTCACCAAAATCATTCGCGAGCTGGTGACCGCCGCGAAACTCGGTGGCGGCGATGCCGGCTCCAACCCGCGTCTGCGCGCCGCAATGGACAAAGCGCTGTCTAACAACATGACGCGTGACACCATGAACCGTGCGATTGCACGCGGCGTGGGCGGTGAAGATGATTCCAACATGGAAACCATCATTTATGAAGGTTACGGTCCGGGCGGCTCAGCGGTGATGATTGAGTGCCTGAGCGACAACCGCAACCGTACCGTGGGCGAAGTGCGTCATGCCTTCACCAAAACCGGTGGCAACCTCGGAACTGACGGTTCAGTTTCTTACCTGTTCAGCAAGAAGGGCATTATCTCCTTCGCGCCTGGCCAGGACGAAGATGCGGTAATGGAAGCGGCGCTGGAAGCCGGCGCAGAAGATGTCGTTGCCTATGACGACGGCGCGATCGATGTGTTCACCGCGTGGGAAGAGATGGGTGCGGTGCGTGATGCGCTGGAAGCGGGCGGCCTGAAAGCGGATAGCGCTGAAGTTTCAATGATCCCTTCAACCAAAGCCGAAATGGATGCTGAAACTGCGCCGAAACTGCTGCGTCTGATCGACATGCTGGAAGACTGTGATGATGTGCAGGAAGTTTACCATAACGGTGAAATCTCTGATGAGATCGCAGAAACGCTGTAATGGCGTTGCTTAAAACCCCCATCACCGGAGACGCGCTGTGGCGATAATTCTCGGGATCGATCCCGGCTCGCGCGTCACCGGTTACGGTGTCATCCGCCAAACCGGCCGCCAGCTTACCTATTTAGGCAGCGGCTGTATCCGCACTAACGTCACCGATCTGCCGTCACGTCTCAAACTGATCTATGCAGGCGTCAGCGAAATTATCACGCAATTCTCACCCGACTACTTCGCTATTGAGCAGGTATTTATGGCGAAGAATGCCGACTCAGCGCTTAAGCTGGGCCAGGCGCGCGGCGCGGCGATTGTCGCCGCGGTGAATCATGATTTGCCGGTGTTTGAATATGCGGCGCGTCAAGTTAAGCAAACCGTGACCGGAACCGGTGGCGCAGAGAAAAGCCAGGTGCAGCATATGGTGCGCACCTTGCTGAAACTGCCGGCCAATCCGCAAGCCGATGCCGCTGATGCACTGGCCATTGCCATTACGCATTGCCATATGAGTCAAAACGCTGCACGTATCAGCGATAGCAAATTGGTGATGACGCGTGGTCGTATGCGGTCGGGTTAGCGGAAACCTAATACACAGCGAAGCTGGATATTCATCCAGCTTTTTTTATGGTATATACACAGGCTTACTTATCAGATTAAGGAACTGCTCAGGTGATTGGTCGTTTACGAGGCAATATTCTGGAAAAACAGCCGCCGCTGGTGTTAATTGAGGCGCACGGTGTCGGTTATGAAGTGCACATGCCAATGACCTGCTTTTACGAGCTGCCGGAAATTAATCAGGAAGCGATCATCTTTACCCAGTTTGTGGTGCGTGAAGATGCGCAGCTACTGTTCGGTTTCAATAACAAGCAGGAACGCACGCTGTTCCGCGAGTTAGTGAAAGTAAATGGCGTAGGACCAAAACTGGCGCTGGCGATTCTGTCTGGCATGTCGGCACAGCAATTCGTTACTGCGGTTGAGCGACAAGAGATTGCATCACTGATTAAACTGCCGGGCGTGGGCAAAAAAACCGCCGAACGTTTGATCGTGGAAATGAAGGATCGCTTCATCGGTATGCATGGTGATCTGTTTGGTGGTGATTCAACCTTTACGTTAACGACGCCATCTGCTGCGCAGGATAACAATGATGCTGAAGCGGAAGCGGTTTCGGCGCTGGTTGCCCTTGGTTATAAACCACAGGAAGCCAGCCGAATGATCAGTAAAGTGGGTAAACCGGATGCGGATTGCGAAACCCTGATTCGTGAAGCCCTGCGCGCAGCTATTTGAGGTAAAGCATGATTGAAGCCGATCGCCTGGTCTCGGGCAGTTCCTTTAATGAAGAAGAAACGCTCGACCGCGCCATTCGCCCTAAGCTGCTGACGGAATATGTTGGCCAGCCGCAGGTGCGCGAGCAAATGGAGATTTTCATCCAGGCCGCGAAATTGCGTGGCGATGCACTCGATCATCTGCTGATTTTCGGCCCACCGGGATTAGGTAAAACCACGCTGGCCAACATCGTGGCCAACGAAATGGGCGTTAACCTGCGCACCACTTCGGGGCCGGTGCTGGAAAAAGCCGGCGATCTTGCGGCGATGCTCACCAATCTTGAACCCCACGATGTGCTGTTTATCGATGAAATCCATCGCCTGTCGCCGGTGGTGGAAGAGGTGTTGTATCCGGCGATGGAAGATTATCAGCTAGATATCATGATCGGTGAAGGTCCGGCTGCGCGTTCGATCAAGCTCGACCTGCCGCCGTTTACCCTGATTGGCGCCACAACGCGCGCCGGTTCATTAACCTCACCCCTGCGCGATCGTTTCGGCATCGTCCAGCGCCTTGAGTTCTATAACGTGCCCGATTTGCAACACATCGTCGGTCGTAGTGCGGCTTGTCTGGGACTCGCGCTGAGCGAAGAGGGTGCGTTAGAAATTGCGCGTCGCGCGCGCGGTACGCCGCGTATCGCCAATCGCCTGTTACGCCGTGTACGTGATTTCGCTGAAGTTCGCGCCAACGGCAACCTGAGCGGTGAAGTGTCAGCCAGCGCGCTGGATATGCTTAACGTCGATAGCCAGGGCTTCGATTATATGGACCGCAAGCTGCTGCTGGCGATTATCGACAAGTTCTCGGGTGGTCCGGTTGGGCTTGATAACCTGGCGGCGGCGATTGGAGAAGAGCGGGAAACCATCGAAGATGTGATTGAACCCTTCCTCATCCAGCAAGGGTTCATACAGCGCACGCCGCGCGGCCGGATGGCAACGCAGCATGCCTATAAACATTTCGGTATCAGTCGCGAAGAGTAAACCGGCGCTAGGCCGCCGGTTTTTTTGCCATGCTAAAGATGAACAGCACCGCAGCGCATAACACCACTGAAGGTCCGGCTGGCGTATCGTAATTAGCGGAGAAGGTCAGTCCGCCGGTGACGGCGATAATACCGATAATCACTGCGTAACCCGCCATCTGTTCCGGCGAGCGCGAGAAGCGCCGTGCCGTGGCTGCCGGAATAATCAGCAACGAAGTAATGATCAACGCACCAACAAACTTCATGGCTACACCGATGGTTAACGCCGTCACTAACATCAGCATCAAGCGTGTGCGTTGAATATTAACGCCATCCACCTGCGCCAGTTCCGGACTGATCGTCATTGACAGCAGGGAGCGCCATTGCCACGCCATTACTGCCAGCACAATCGCCACGCCGCCGCCCATCATCCAAAGATCATCTGGGGTTACCGACAGCAGGTCACCAAACAGATAGGCCATCAAATCCACACGCACTCCTTGCATCAGGCTAACCACCACTAAACCCAGCGAAAGCGCACTGTGCGCCATAATGCCGAGCAGCGTATCAATAGCCAAATGCGGACGACGTTCCAGCCACACCAATCCTAACGCCAGACACACGGTAACCATAATTACCGCGTAATAGGGATTAACGTTGAGCAGCAAACCAAACGCCACGCCAAGCAGCGATGCGTGGGCGAGGGTATCGCCGAAGTAGGACATGCGGCGCCAGACGACAAACGAGCCGAGCGGACCGGCCGCCAGCGCCAGCAAGACGCCGCCCAGCCAGCCAGGTAATAACAGTTCAATCATGACGAGCCATTTCCTTTGCGCAGAACAATACGTCCCTGTAAATCGTGACGATGATTATGGTGATGGCGATAGATCGCCAACTGCTGCGCGCCGCGTGGGCCAAACATCGCGATGAATTCCGGATGCTGTGACACCGCTTCCGGCGTGCCGGAACAGCAGATGTGATGATTGAGGCACAATACCTCGTCGGTTTTCGCCATCACCAGATGCAGGTCGTGTGAAACCATCAGCACGGCACAGTTCAGCTCGCGACGCAGCTGGTCGATCAAATCGTACAGCGCAACCTGGCCATTGACGTCAACGCCCTGCGTCGGCTCATCCAGCACCAGCAACTGAGGTTCATTAAGCAGGGCACGCGCCAGTAAAACGCGCTGGGTTTCACCGCCGGACAGTTTTTGCAGCGGCGCATTGAGCAGATGCCCGGCCTGCACGCGTTTTAGTGCGGGTAAAATGGCATCGCGCTTGGTACCGCGTGAAAGATGCATAAAGCGCTCAACGGTGATGGGGAGAGTGGGATCGATATGCAGTTTTTGCGGCACATAACCGATGCGCAAATCAGCGGCTCGCTTGACGCTACCGCTGGTAGGTTTAAGCAACCCGAGCACCGCACGCACTAGCGTAGATTTGCCGGCGCCATTTGGGCCAAGCAGCGTGAGAATTTTTCCCGGTTCGAGTGTCAGGCTAACGCCTGCAAGCACCGGACGCTGGGAGAACTTCACGGAAATGTTTTCAAGGGTAACAAGTGGCGACATGATATTTACGGTTGCATTGAATTTCGAATGTTATAATATCACATTCCATCACCGGGTCACGATGGAATGACGTATTATGTTACACATTAAAAAGCACCTTGTTTTCACCCTTACTGCTGCGGCAATCGTTGCCTCAAGCGCACTGCCCGCGCGTTCAGCGGTAGTGGCATCAATCAAGCCAATCGGATTTATCGCAGCCGCCATCGCTGATGGCATTACGCCTGTTGAAGTATTGCTGCCTGATGGCGCATCAGAACATGATTATGCCTTACGTCCTTCCGATGTAAAACGTATAAAAAACGCAGACTTAGTCGTTTGGGTTGGACCAGAAATGGAAGCCTTTTTGACCAAGTCAGCGGCAGAATTACCCGCCAATAAAAACCTCGAAATTGCTGCTTTGCCAGGCATAAAAACTCTGTTGATCAGCGGCGATGAAGATGATGATGAACATGAGCACGATCACGATCATAACCATGCCTCAGAAAATTCTGAAGACCAGGACGCGTCTCATGCACATCACCACCATGGGCAGTTTAATATGCACCTGTGGATGTCACCTGACATGGCCATACAATCTGCGGTTGCAATCCATGGAAAATTATTGGAACTTATGCCGCAAAGCAAAGCCAAACTTGACGCTAATCTGCAGGAATTTAAGGCAGAATTAGCCGATGCAGACAAACACATCGGCGCGCAACTCGTGCCTGTGCGGAACAAGGGTTATTTCGTTTTTCACGACGCTTACAGCTACTTTGAAAAACATTACGGTTTGTCGCCTTTAGGGCATTTTACCGTTAATCCTGAGATTCAGCCGGGCGCTCAGCGTTTACATCAAATACGAACACAGTTGGTTGAGCAGAAAGCAGTATGCGTTTTTGCTGAGCCACAATTCAGACCGGCCGTCATCGATGCCGTGTCCCGTGGCACTAGCGTGCGTAAAGGTACGTTAGATCCGCTGGGAACAGACATCAGCTTATCTAAAGACAGCTACGTGAAGTTTCTCACAGAGTTGTCGAGCCAGTATGCGAGCTGCCTGAATGGAGCATGAGGAATAAGTAAAAGTGCAGCAGATAGCCCGCTCTGTCGCCCTCGCATTTAATAATTTGCCGCGCCCCCACCGCGTTATGCTGGGTTCATTAACCGTAGTCACTTTGGCCGTCGCTGTATGGCGGCCTTACGTTTATCATCCTCGTGATGTTGCGCCCATCGTGAAAACCATCGCGCTGGACAAAGACGAACTACGTACACTGTTGCCGGAAGCCAGTGAACCGATCGATCAAACCACGGAAGAGCCGGAAGAAGATATTCCTGCTGACGACATTGATAAAGATGTCCCGGACAATCCTAACATCCACGATTACACCATTTCTTCGGGTGATACGCTAAGCAGCGCCCTGAATCAGTACGGCATTGAGCTGGGTGATATCAACGCGTTGGTAAGCAGTGATAAAGATCTGCGTAATATGCGCGTCGGTCAGCAGCTGAGCTGGACGTTGGATGCGGATGGCCAACTGCAAACCTTCAGCTGGGAAATCGATCGTCGTGAAACCCGTACTTATCAGCGTGCAGATAACGGCAGCTTTAAGATGCAGCAAGAGCTGCAAAAGGGTGAATGGCAGAACAGCGTGCTGAAGGGTGAAGTGCGCGGTAGCTTTGCTGCCAGCGCTCAACGTGCAGGCTTGAGCAGCGCTGAGACCAGTAACGTGATCAAAGCGATGCAGTGGCAGATGGATTTCCGTAAACTGCGCGCCGGCGACGATTTTAGTGTGCTGATGTCGCGTGAAATGCTCGGTGGAAAAAGTGCGCAAAGTCAGCTGCTGGGCGTACGTTTACGCTCCGGTGGCAAAGATTATTACGCTTTCCGCGCCGAAGATGGCAAGTTCTACGATCGTAATGCATCGGGTCTGGCACGCGGCTTTATGCGCTTCCCTACGGTTAAGCAGTATCGCGTTTCCTCAAACTTCAATCCACGCCGCCTCAATCCGGTGACGGGCCGTATCGCACCCCATAAAGGTGTCGATTTTGCGCTGCCGATTGGTACGCCAGTGTTGGCCGTTGGCGATGGTGAAGTGGTGATGGCGAAGAACGGCGGCGCTGCCGGTAACTACGTAGCGATTCGTCATGGTCGTCAGTATATGACGCGTTACATGCATCTGAGCAAAGCGCTAGTTAAACCGGGGCAAAAAGTGAAGCGTGGCGATCGCATTGCGCTTTCAGGTAACACCGGACGTTCGACCGGTCCACATCTGCACTACGAAGTGTGGATCAATAACCAGGCGGTGAATCCACTGACGGCGAAGTTGCCGCGCATGGAAGGCCTGACAGGTAAAGATCGCAGCACGTATATGGCGCAAGTCAAAACCTGGTTGCCGCAGTTAACGTTGAAATAACGCATCATTGTGCGCAGACGGGAAAAACCGACGGATTCTTCGTCGGTTTTTTGCTATCTGGCGCATGAAGATTGCAAATTTAATCATCGTCACTATTATTGACCGGTCATTGACAGAGGCGAGTGCATGGAAACCCGAAAGAAAAATAACAGTGAGTTTATTCCCGTTTTTCAACGTTCATTTTTAAAGCCGAAATACTGGGGCAGCTGGTTAGCGGTTGGCGCGCTGGCTGGTATGGCATTACTTCCCGCCAGCGTGCGCGATCCGATTCTGGGCGGATTGGGCAAGTTCGCCGGTAAGCTGGCGAAAAGTGCGCGGCGTCGTGCGCTGATCAATCTCTACTATTGCCTGCCGGAACTGAGTGAGGCGCAGCGCGAAGAGATTGCTGATCGTATGTTTGCTACTGCACCGCAGGCGATGGCCATGATGGCCGAGCTGGGCCTGCGCAATCCTGAGCATGTGCGTAAGCGTGTTGAGTGGCACGGTAGGGAAATTATCGAGCAACTGCAGGCAAATAAAGAAAACGTCATTTTCTTAGTGCCGCACGGTTGGGGCGTGGATATTCCGGCTATGCTGCTGGCGTCTGAAGGCCAAATGATGGCGGCAATGTTCCATAACCAAAGCGATCCGTTAATGGATTACCTATGGAACACGGTGCGGCGTCGCTTTGGTGGTCGCATGCATGCACGCAATGATGGCATCAAGCCGTTTATCGCGTCCGTACGTCAGGGATATTACGGCTATTATCTGCCCGACCAGGATCACGGCGCAGAACATAGTGAGTTTGTCGATTTCTTTGCTACTTACAAAGCCACATTGCCTGCCGTTGGGCGCCTGATGAAAGTGTGCCGCGCGCGCGTGGTGCCGTTATTCCCGGTGTATAACAGCAAAACTCATCGTCTGGAAATCTATGTGCGTCCACCTATGGACGATCTGCTGGATGCCGATGACCACACATTGGCACGCCGTATGAATGAAGAAGTGGAAGTCTTCGTGCGTCCACATCCTGAGCAGTACACGTGGATTTTGAAGCTGCTAAAAACGCGTAAGGAGGGAGATATTGAACCTTATGCGCGTAACGATCTTTATCCACGCAAGAAATAAGAAAAGGGGCCGTTTGGCCCCTTTCTCATTCTACCTCTGCGACATGACTGCGACGTTTACGTTCCCGCAGGAACAGCGTCACCAGCGCAAACCACAGCACGCCAGCCGCAAAGTTAATGCCGCTAAACCAGGGTGTTCCGCCGCTGAAGTAGCCACTTTTTGCCAGTTCAATGCCGATCGCTAACGTCAGGATACTGATCATGCCAAGCATCGCCGCAACGCTGCCTTTGCCTTCATTACTGGAGTAGAGCGTCAGGCGATACAGACCGGCGTTTACCATGCCTGCGCCAAATGCGTACAGGCTTAAACCGGCGGTGAGCAGCAAATAAGTATGGCTGTCGAGCAGATTGGCCAGCAGTGAAATGCTTAGACCAATCAGAATTGGCCAGGCGGCAAATTTCACCGGTTGCTCAATGGGTACGCGACCCGCCAATTTACCCAGCGTGATATTGCCGGCAATCATTGCCAGAAATACCGGCAGCTGTAGCAGCGCGTACTGCATCCGCGATAATCCTTCATCGTGCATTAAAATCACTGGCGAAAGCGCCACCCACGTGAGGATCGGGATAAATACCAGGCCGATCGCGAACGATCCGTACATCACCTGGCGATCGCGTGCTAAGCGGGCATAGCCGCGCGCCAGGGTCGGCAGGGCGATAGAGTGGCTGCGGTCGCCAGCGGTTTCGGGCATTACGCGCCACAACAGGGCAAAAGCAACCACGCTGCAAATGGCAAACAGCCAGAACATGCTGCGCCACTCGCCAACGGTAAGCCACGCCGCTCCGGCCAGTGGTCCCGCTAAAGGTGCCAGCAGCGCAACGTTAGCCATCAGCGCCATCATGCGTACCGCCAGGGCTTCCGCAAAAGCTTCCTGCACTGCCGCGTAGCTGACTGCGCCAATGAAGCACAGGCTAATGCCCTGAATGAAGCGTAGCGCGACGAACTCTTCAATGCTGCTAACCCAGGTGGTCAGAATGCAGGCGGCTGCAAAGAACAGAATGCCAAACAGTAATACCGGGCGGCGGCCATATTTGTCAGAAAGCGGGCCCAGCAGCCATTGCAGTACCACGCCGCCCATGAGATAGGCGGTCAACGAAGTGGATACCCATTCGGGGCCGACGCTGAATTCAGAGGTAACCAGCAGCATGCCGGGCTGAATCATGTCATGCGCGATATAGGTCGCAAATTCAAACAACACCAGGGCGAGCGGAAACAGCAGCACGCGCCCGGTAAGTTGGGTTATAGGTTGATAGCGGGCCATTTGGCCTCCTTGTCAAAAAAATAAAAACGCGACTGCCAGGCAGTCGCGTTTGTCCATGTTGTTACAGCCGCTGTCAGACGTGCGTATTAATCTACGCGCAGCACACGGCTGGTATTGGTGGTGCCGGTGGTCGACATCACGTCGCCTTGGGTGACAATCACCAGGTCGCCTGAAACGAGGAAACCTTTTTCGCGCAGCAGGTTCACTGCATCGTGCGCGGCGGCAACGCCATCATTATTGCTGTCGAAAAATACTGGCGTAACGCCACGGTACAGCGCGGTTAGATTCAGCGTACGTTCGTGGCGTGACATAGCAAAGATCGGCAAACCCGAGGTGATACGTGAAGTCATCAGCGCAGTGCGGCCCGATTCGGTCATGGTGATGATGGCAGAAACCCCTTGCAGGTGGTTGGCTGCATACATCGCCGACATGGCAATCGCCTCTTCAACGTTATCGAACTGCACCTCAAGGCGGTGCTTAGAAACGTTAACGCTCGGGATTTTTTCCGCACCAAGGCACACTTTTGCCATCGCTGACACGGTTTCTGCCGGATATTGACCCGCTGCGGTTTCTGCTGACAGCATCACCGCATCCGTACCATCCAGCACGGCGTTTGCCACGTCCATGACTTCTGCACGCGTAGGCATCGGATTGGTGATCATCGATTCCATCATCTGCGTTGCGGTAATGATGGTGCGGTTCAGCTGGCGCGCGCGACGAATCAAAGCTTTCTGAATACCGACCAGTTCAGGGTCGCCAATCTCCACGCCCAGGTCACCACGCGCCACCATCACCACGTCAGAAGCCAGGATGATGTCATCCATCGCTTCCTGCGAGGCAACCGCTTCAGCACGTTCAACTTTAGCCACCAGCTTAGCGTCACAGCCCGCATCACGCGCCAGGCGACGCGCATAATTCATATCCTCGCCATTGCGCGGGAAAGAGACGGCCAGATAATCAACGCCGATTTTGGCGGCGGTAATAATATCGACTTTGTCTTTCTCCGTCAGCGCATCTGCTGAAAGACCACCGCCGAGTTTGTTGATGCCTTTATTGTTGGAAAGCGGGCCGCCGACGGTGACTTCGGTGAACACTTTTACGCCCTGAACTTCCAATACTTTCAACTGAACACGACCATCATCCAGCAGCAGGATATCGCCCGGCACCACGTCTTCTGGCAGGCCTTTATAGTCGATACCGACTTTCTCTTTATCGCCTTCGCCTTTGCTCAAATCGGCATCCAACAGGAAACGATCGCCGACGTTGAGGAACACTTTGCCTTCTTTGAAGGTCGATACGCGAATTTTAGGACCCTGCAGGTCACCCAGAATCGCCACGTGGCGGCCAAGTTTTGCGGCAATTTCACGCACTTTATTGGCACGCTGCTGATGATCTTCTGGGGTGCCGTGGGAGAAGTTGAGTCGTACAACGTTTGCACCTGCCGCGATGATTTTTTCGAGGTTGTTGTCGCGATCGGTAGCTGGGCCGAGGGTTGTAACGATCTTGGTTCTTCTGAGACGTCTGGACATGAAGGACTCCGTTAGCAAAGTATCGTGTCGCTCTCAAGTGACACGTAGTGTTCATCTATTCTATATGATCGATGGGCTGTGATTCGACTCACATTGTGAATGTGATGTTAATTATTTTCCTGCACCTGCTTTTCCAGGCGCGAATCTTTCAGCGCTTCTTTGACCCGTTTCAAATTCTCACGGAAAGAGGCGCCGCGCTCAAGGGTAAACCCTGTCGCCAGAACATCCACCACGGTTAATTGTGCCAGGCGGGAAACCATCGGCAGGTAGATATCGGTATCTTCAGGCACATCCAGCGTCAATGCCAATGTGGCTTCCGCCGCCAGCGGGGAACCTGGAGAAGTGATAGCCAGCACAGTGGAAGCGTTTACACGCGCCAGGCGAGCCAGTTCTATCATATTTTTGGTGCGGCCAGTATGCGAGATGAGAACAAATACATCATTTGGTCCACTATTTATGCAACTCATGCGCTGGATCACAATATCCTCTGACCAGATGACCGGCAGATTAAAGCGCAGAAATTTGTTGGTGGCGTCGTGTGCCACCACGGCTGACGCACCAAGGCCGAAGAAGGCGATTTTATGTGCCTGCGTCAGGGCCTGAACGGCCTGACGAATGACCTGTGAATCGAGTTGCTGGCGGACGCGACTCAAACCCGCCAGCGCGGAATCAAATATTTTATGGCTGTAACTTTCGACACTGTCATTTTCTTCCACATCGCGGCTGACCCAGTTCGGACTTTTGACCAGGCTCTGCGCGAGCTGCAGTTTGAAATCAGGAAAGCCGCGCGTTCCCATGCGGTGACAGAAGCGGTTTACCGTTGGTTCGCTCACCTCGGCAGCACGCGCCAGCGTGGCGATGCTGGAGTGCATCGCCTGTTGAGGCGCGGCAAGAATTTGCTCTGCCACTTTGCGTTCTGATTTACTCAGCGCGTCTAATTGCGCCTGAATCTGTTCCAGCATGGTTTAACCTAATGAGCGTCAATCACTTTTCAGCGTTCATCAATCAATGAAATCGCTGCCAATTGACAAGAATATACCGTGTAATAGCACCTCGCACGCAGCGGAGGACAAATGTAAACGCGAATTTTTTGCGATACTTTGATCGCTGACGTGTTTTGCCTCGACAAATATCGAAACAGAAAATGTGGCCAAATGGCACGCGACACCACACTTAACACCTTTATTACGTTCACAGTTAACGCCAGCAAAGCGCCGTGTTCGGGTTGTCCTGGCGCGGCGAAAAACGTACATTGTGCTGTAAGAAAATTACAATAAGGACCCGGCGTGATGAGAACGCTCAAGCCGGGTATATCCTGCAACGAGGAGAGGAAAATGGCGGTTACACAAACAGCCCAGGCATGCGATCTGGTGATTTTCGGTGCCAAAGGCGATCTTGCACGCCGTAAACTGTTGCCATCACTGTATCAGCTGGAAAAAGCCGGTCAGATTCATGAAACCACTCGCATTATTGGCGTGGGACGCGCGGACTGGGACAAAGACGCGTATACCAAAGTGGTGCGTGAAGCGCTGGAAACCTTCATGAAAGAGAAGATCGATGAAGCGCTGTGGGATACGCTCAGCAGCCGTCTCGATTTTTGTAACCTCGACGTTAATGACACCTCGCATTTCACCAAACTGGGCAAAATGCTTGACCAGAAAAATCGCGTCACCATTAACTACTTCGCTATGCCACCCAGCACCTTTGGGGCGATTTGCGACGGACTGGGCGCGGCTAAGCTGAATGCTAAACCGGCGCGCGTGGTGATGGAAAAGCCGCTCGGGACGTCATTAGAAACCTCGCAAGAGATCAATGACAGCGTGGGCAAATACTTCGAAGAGAGCCAGGTATTCCGTATTGACCACTATCTTGGTAAAGAGACGGTGCTCAACCTGCTGGCGCTGCGTTTCGCCAACTCTATCTTCGTGAATAACTGGGATAATCGCACCATTGACCACGTGCAAATCACCGTGGCAGAAGAGGTCGGCATCGAAGGCCGTTGGGGTTACTTCGACAAAGCCGGTCAGATGCGTGACATGATCCAGAACCACCTGTTACAGATCCTCACCATGATTGCCATGTCGCCGCCGTCCGATCTCAGCGCCGATGCGATTCGTGATGAGAAAGTAAAAGTGCTGCGTTCACTGCGCCGTATTGATCAGACCAACGTGCGTGATAAAACCGTGCGCGGCCAATACACCGCAGGCTTTGTGCAGGGCAAAAAAGTGCCGGGCTATCTGGAAGAAGAGGGCGCGAACAAGCAGAGCGCGACCGAAAGCTTCGTTGCTATCCGCGTGGATATCGACAACTGGCGTTGGGCTGGCGTGCCGTTCTATCTGCGCACCGGCAAACGCTTGCCGACGAAATGCTCTGAAGTGGTGGTTTACTTCAAGAATCCAGAGATGAACCTGTTCAAGGATTCGTACGCTGAGCTGCCACAGAACAAGCTGACCATTCGTCTGCAGCCGGACGAAGGCGTGGATATCGAAATCCTGAACAAAGTGCCGGGACTCGATCACAAGCATAAACTGCAGACCACCAAGCTGGATTTGAGCTACTCCGAAACCTTTAACCAGTCGCATCTGGCCGATGCTTATGAGCGTCTACTGCTGGAAACCATGCGCGGTATTCAGGCGCTGTTTGTCCGCCGTGACGAAGTTGAAGCGGCGTGGGGCTGGGTCGATTCCATCATTGACGCCTGGAACGCCGATGCCGAGGCGCCGAAGCCATATCAGGCCGGCACCTGGGGGCCGGTTGCCTCTGTCGCGATGATTACGCGCGATGGCCGTTCCTGGAACGAGTTCGAATAAGCGCACCAAACCAAGCCCGCCGAATGTGCGGGCTTTTTTTCGTCCAAAATTCATTTTTCTGAAAAGTGAACCCGGGTTTCAAAAAATTTTGATATCCGATGGACGCCGCTCCAGCCAATCTTGTATGGTAGAGCCCAATTATTGACAGCGTGGCCGTGCGCCGGGCTGATGCAACTAAGGAAACGTGATGAAGAACTGGAAAACAAGTGCTGAACAGATCCTGAAAACGGGCCCGGTCGTGCCGGTCATCGTGGTTAATAAGCTGGAACACGCGGTGCCGATGGCAAAAGCGCTGGTGGCTGGCGGCGTGCGTGTGCTGGAAGTGACACTGCGTACGCCGGTAGCGATGGATGCGCTGCGTGCGATGATTAAAGAAGTGCCAGAAGCGGTAGTAGGCGCTGGTACGGTGATTAACACGCAGCAGCTCAAAGAAGTCACGGATGCGGGTGCGCAGTTTGTTATCAGCCCAGGTTTGACTGAGTCGTTGCTAAAGGCAGCGGTGGAAGGTCCGGTACCCTTAATTCCAGGTATCAGCACGGTGTCAGAATTGATGACCGGTATGGATTATGGATTGCGTGAGTTCAAGTTCTTCCCGGCGGAAGCGAATGGCGGCGTAAAAGCGCTGTCGGCGATTGGTGGCCCGTTCCCACAAGTGCGTTTCTGCCCAACCGGCGGCATCTCGCCGGCCAATTATCGTGATTATCTGGCGCTGAAAAGCGTGCTGTGCATTGGCGGTTCGTGGCTGGTGCCGAATGATGCGCTGGAAACCGGTGACTGGGATCGGATTACGCGCCTGGCGCGTGAGGCGGTTGAAGGAGCAAGAACGTAGCGTCATTTAACAGGTGCGCAGGGTATGCGCACCTTACGGCTTCGGGTCGCCACGCATGGCGACCTGTTAACCTAACCTTCCACTCTCACTGCTGCCGCACTGGCAACAGCGCGCGCGATAGCGTCATCGGTGCTTTCACCGGTCGCTAATGCGACACCCAAGCGACGCTGACCTGCGATTTCCGGCTTACCAAACAGGCGCAGCTGCAAACCTGCACCCAGCGCGGCTTCGATATTAACAAACTGCACGTTCTGGCTGTTCAACTCCGGCAGGATAACGGCCGAAGCCGCCGGGCCATATTGACGAATGCCGCCAATTGGCAGGCCGAGGAAGGCGCGTACATGCAGCGCGAACTCCGAAAGATCCTGCGAAATCAGCGTTACCATACCGGTATCATGCGGACGCGGTGACACTTCGCTGAAGATAACCTCATCACCGCATACGAACAGCTCCACGCCGAACAGACCGTAACCGCCGAGCGCTTTCACCACCTTAGCGGCGATATCCTGTGCGCGTTGCAGCGCCAGTTCACTCATCTGCTGCGGCTGCCACGATTCACGATAATCGCCATCTTCCTGACGATGACCAATCGGTGCACAGAAGTGGATACCATCTACCGCGCTGATGGTCAGCAGGGTGATTTCGAAATCAAACTTCACCACGCCTTCGACGATGACGCGGCCCGCGCCGGCACGTCCGCCTTGCTGGGCATAATCCCAGGCTTTATCCAGCTGGCTGGCTTCGCGGATAAAGCTTTGGCCTTTCCCGGATGAGCTCATCACGGGTTTTACGATGCACGGGAATCCAATGGCATTCGCCGCAGCGACAAAGTTCGCTTTGCTATCGGCAAACTGGTAGGTCGAGGTCGGTAGGGACAACTCTTCCGCCGCCAGACGACGAATGCCTTCGCGGTTCATGGTCAGCCGTGCAGCGCGCGCGGTGGGCACCACTTTCTGGCCTTGAGCTTCCAGTTCCAGCAGTTTTTCGGTGGCGATAGCTTCAATTTCTGGCACCACAAAGTGCGGCTGTTCCTGCGCAATCAGCGCGGCCAGCGCATCACCGTCCAGCATATTGATTACGTGGCTACGATGCGCAACGTGCATGGCGGGCGCATCGGCATAACGATCCACCGCGATCACTTCCACACCAAGACGTTGGCACTCCAGCGCCACTTCTTTGCCTAATTCGCCTGAACCTAACAGCATGACACGCGTAGCGGCAGGGCGCAGCGCGGTTCCGAGAGTCGTCATAATTTCACCTTAGCAGTCAAAATGCGCGCGCAGTATAAACGAAAACGTTTGCGTACTCACGCTTTCAGCTTCATCAGGTTTGCCATACTTTTCTCGCTCTGACGTTAACTGACACAGCCTGCGGCAGCATGGTGAGCGGAAATTTAAACGGGAGTTAAACAATGAGCAATTGGCTGCAGCAAATTCAATCGGTGCTGGCGAAAAAGAGTGGTGAGGGAAAATCCGGTGGATTGAGCGATATGTTGGCACCTGGCGCGTTAGGCGGTCTGGCGGGCTTGCTGGTCGGCAGCAAATCCACGCGTAAGCTGCTGACCAAATACGGCGGCAAAGCCTTGCTACTAGGCGGCGGAGCGGCGGCTGGTGCGCTGCTGTGGAATAAATATAAGCAGCGTATCCGGGAAACTCATCACGATGAGGCCGGTTTCGGCCAACTGCAAACGCCGATGGATCAACGCGCTGAACGCTTAGTGACGGCGCTGGTTTTCGCGGCAAAGAGCGACGGTCATATTGACGATGCCGAGCGCGCGGCGATTGAACAAAACATTCAACAAGCCGGCTATGGCGCACAAGCCGAAGCTTTGATTCAGCAGGCGATGAACCGTCCGCTGGATCCTCACTGGCTGGCGGCAGATGTTAAGAACGAAGAAGAGGCGCTGGAACTCTATTTCCTAAGCTGTGCAGCTATTGATGTCGACCACTTTATGGAGCGCAGCTATCTCTCCGCGTTAGGTGATGCGCTAAAAATTCCGCAAGATGTACGCGATGGTATCCAGCGCGATATCGACGCGGAAAAAGCCGCGTAATATGCTGCAAAGGCTGCGTTCGCAGCCTTTATTTTTGCTGGTTGGTTTATCCTGCGCTGGGTGATGATGCTTGCAGCTTGGCATCATGCGCGATTAGTGCCACGCTTGCTGGATATTGTCTTTCAGGGAGAAGAGCCTAAATGAATCAGCCCAACGCGAAAAAAATTCCCCATGTGATGAGCCTGCACGGTGAAACGCGCACCGACAATTATCACTGGTTGCGCGATGACGATCGCGAAAATCCTGAAGTGCTTGCCCACCTGCACGCTGAAAATGATTATGGCCGCGCGATGATGGCCTCGCAAAATTCGCTACAGGATCGGGTGCTAAAGGAGATTGTCGATCGTATTCCCCCGCAGGATCACTCGGTGCCGTATGTGAAGAACGGTTATCGCTATCAAAGCCGCTATGAAGTGGGTAACGAATATCCAGCCTATTTCCGTCAACCGATTGAGGCACCGCTTGATGAGCCGTGGCAACTGCTGCTTGACGGCAACCAACGTGCGTCCCACAGCGACTTTTACACCATGGGGGCGTTGGCAATTACGCCGGATAACCAGGTGATGGCGCTGGCGGAAGATTTCCTTTCGCGCCGTCAATACGGCATTCGTTTCCGTAATCTGCAAAGCGGCAGTTGGTATCCGGAAGTGCTGACGAATGCTTCCTCCAGTGTGGCCTGGGCCAACGATTCGCGCACGCTCTATTACGTGCGTAAACACCCGAAAACCCTGCTGGCTTATCAGGTATGGCGTCACGAATTGGGGCATCCGCAATCTGACGATCAGCTGGTGTACGAGGAAAAAGACGATACTTTCCATCTTAGCGTGCACAAAACCACGTCAGAGCACTTTATTCTGGTGGCGTTGTACAGCACCACCACCAGTGAAATCCTGCTGATCGATGCGGAATATCCCGATGCGCAGCCGCAAACGTTTTGTCCGCGGCGTCGCGATCACGAATACAGCATTGACCACTACAACCACCAGTTTTATATCCGCTCGAATCGGGATGGCAAAAACTTCGGCCTATACCGCAGTGCGTGGCTGGCCGAAGCGCGCTGGCAAGCGTTAATTCCAGCGCGGGACAACGTAGTACTGGAAGATTTCCAGCTGTTCCGTCATTGGCTGGTGGTGGAAGAGCGCCAGCACGGCGTTAATACCTTGCGTCAGATTAACTGGGAGAGCGGGGAGAGCTTCGGCATCGCCTTTGACGATCCGGCGTACGTGACCTGGCTGGCGTATAACCCTTCGCCGGAGAGCGACACGCTGCGCTACGGCTATTCATCGATGACCACGCCGACGACGCTGTTTGAGTTGAATATGGAAACGGGCGAACGTCGCGTGCTGAAACGCACGTCGGTGCCGGGCTTTAAATCAGAGGATTTCAAAAGCGAGCATCTGTGGATCACGGTGCGTGATGGTACGGAAGTCCCGGTTTCGCTGGTGTATCACCGCAAGCACTTCCAGCGTGGCAACAATCCGCTGCTGGTTTATGGTTACGGCGCCTATGGCAGCAGCATGGATGCCAGCTTTGGCACCAGCCGCATCAGCTTGCTCGAGCGTGGTTTCGTCTACGCGATTATTCATGTGCGCGGCGGCGGTGAACTCGGTCAGCAGTGGTATGACGGTGGCCGCCTGAAGAACAAAATCAACAGCTTCACCGACTTTATCGATGTCACCGAAGCGCTGGTGGCAAAAGGTTACGGAAATCCACAGCGGCTGTACGCCATGGGCGGCAGCGCCGGAGGGTTACTTATGGGTGGTGTCGTGAACATGGCACCGAATCTGTTCCACGGTGTGGTGGCACAGGTACCTTTTGTGGATGTTGTGACCACCATGCTCGATCCATCGATTCCGCTTACTACCGGCGAATACGATGAGTGGGGCAATCCCGAGCAGGAAGAGTTTTACCACAGCATCCGCCAGTACAGCCCGTATGACAACATCGAAGCAAAAGCCTATCCACACTTGCTGGTTACCACCGGGCTGCACGATTCTCAGGTGCAGTATTGGGAACCGGCCAAGTGGGTGGCGAAACTACGCGAGTTAAAAACTAACGATTCGTTGCTGTTACTGTGCACCGAGATGGATTCCGGCCACGGCGGTAAATCGGGCCGTTTCAAAGCCTATGAAGGCGTGGCGCAGGAGTTTACTTTCCTGATAGGCCTGGCGCAGGGGAGCTTGCCAGACCGTACCGATTACTGATCGCTTTTAACGTACTTGCGAAGCGCCTGCCGCAACGGTGGGCGCAAATCGCGCACATTTTCCAGCACCCAGCGCAGATAGCCGGGATCTTTACGCGCAATGCTGCCAATGCTTTGACCGCGATACTTCCCGAACGGGAACACATCACCACTCACGGCTGCCGGTTGGCACAAGTTCGCCATCTGCTCGGCGTTCCAGCCCGACGTTTCCATAATGCGGATCAGTAGCGCGGCGGTGACGTAGCAGTCATACAACGCGCGGTGTGCATGCAGCTCGGCTGGAGGTGTGACGTCCAGCTTCAGGCTATGACGCAATGCTTGATTGCCGTATTTGATGCCTGGCCACAACTGACGCGCCAGCGTCATGGTGCAGATCCATTCGCCCGGCATGGTTGGCAGCATACGGCGATCAAAACTGGCATTGTGCGCGACATAATGCGGGCTGCCGTGATAGCGGCCAATCGCTTCTTCGATAGTCGGTTTGCCAACCACCATCGCTTCAGTAATACGATGCACCGCCATCGCCTGGCGGCTGATCGGGCGGTCCGGGCAGATCAAATCACTCATGGGATTGACGATTTGACCGTCAATGACATCCACTGACGCCACTTCAACCACGCCGCCTTGCAGGCCACAGGTTTCGGTATCGATAACACGTAACATAGATTACTTCTGCTTAGGTTCGTAGGGCAGGCGTGACAGGCTGAGCGATGCCTGGCGGTAGTTCATCAGACGTTGACGAAACCATTCACGCAGCGCCTCTGGTTGCTCGCGCTCCACCATTTCGGCAATCACGGGCATATTGTAGCGCTCTTTAAAAGCCACGCCCGCGGCGGCCAGATCGACATTCACTTTGTCTTTCTCTTCCTGCGACAGCAAGGCAAGGTTTTGACTCATACTTTCCTCCTGATAATCAGGGGCAAAAGTAATGGTTTCGGACCGAGGGATCAAGGAAATTGGATCGCACCGCCAGTCTCGACACCTGCGGATCGGCGGCGTATCCTGCTGCCACGTTTGCGGTGCACTGCCGCAGTTAAAAGGGAAGAAGTGATGAAGAAAACTGCGTTTACCCGAGTTGTGGCGCTGTTGCTGGCGTCATCAACGCTGGCCTTCAGCCAGTTTGCGCTGGCTCATGCTCACCTGAAAACGCCGGTTCCGGCGGATAAAGCCGTGGTGGAGCATTCCCCGCAGAATTTAACGCTGACCTTTACTGAAGACGTTGAAGCCGCGTTTAGTGGCGTAGAAGTGCTCAACGCGCAACATCAACCCATGCCGGTGGGGAAGGCCAGGCTTAACGACAAACAGCACGATCAGCTGATTGTACCGATCAGCCAACCGTTGCCGTCGGGCAACTATCAAGTGAACTGGCATGTGCTGTCTGTTGATGGCCACAAAACCAAAGGCAGCTACGCATTTAGCGTGAAGTGATCAATGAGTTTGAGCACGCTGTGGATTGGCCTGCGGGCGCTGCATTTCTTGTCGGTGTTACTGCTCGCTGGCAGCGCCTGCTACACCGCGCTGCTGGCACCGCGTCGCTATCGCCTGGTGCTGGCGCAGCGTTTAGATTTTATTTTACGTACCAGCGCGCTAGTGAGTTTGCTCAGCGCCGTGCTGATGTTAGCGACACAAACCGGTTTGATGAGCGGTGACTGGCGAAACGTTAGCGATAGCGAGACGTGGCGCGCTGTGCTGAATACGCGTTTTGGCATGGTCTGGCGCTGGGAAATTGTCTTCGCACTGCTTGGCACGCTGGCACTATTGCTACGTGGCAGCCTGCGTCAGCAATTGCTGCTTGTTAGCGGTGTATTGCAACTGATCGCTCTGGCAGGCGTAGGACATGCAGCAATGCGTGATGGCTGGGCCGGCATGCTGCAGCAAGCAAACCATGCGCTACATCTGCTTGCCGCCGCGTTCTGGGCGGGCGGTTTACTGCCGCTGCTGTTACTGATGCGTGAAGCACGACAGATCGAATTCCGTGCCGATGCTATTCGCTGCATGATGCGATTTTCCCGCTACGGACATTTAGCCGTTGCGCTGGCGTTGTTCACTGGAATCGTTAACAGTCTGCTAATAGCCGGTTCACCGCGCGATTGGCAAGTTACACCGTGGAGCGAGCTGCTGGTGGTGAAAGTGCTGCTGGTATTGTTGATGATCGCTATCGCGCTGACCAACCGCTATCTGCTGGTTCCGCGTTTCCGCCGGGCGGCCAGTCATGCATCGCATCTGTTTATTCGCCTGACGCAGCTAGAGCTGCTGCTGGCCATTATTGTTATTGGGTTAGTGAGCGTGTTTGCCACACTCTCACCGGCCTGAATGTGTCATTAAAGAAGATGAAATGAGGTCGATATTTTGCTGAAGAAACTGATTCCAGCTTGCGTATTGATGGCGCTGTGCAGCCAGGCGATGGCCGCACAGATTATTACCGTCAGCCGTTTTGAGATTGGCAAGGACAAATGGCCCTTCACCCGTGAAGAGGTGATGCTGACCTGCGAAAAAGACGGAGCGCTGTTTGCTATCAATCCCGGCACGTTATTGCAGTATCCGCTCAACGATAAAGCCTACGCGCGCAAGACCGCCGGGCAGGGCACGCTGCAATCCATCGACACCATCGTGGCCGAAGACAAAGCGCATCCAGGTCAGAAAATGAGTCTGCAGCCGATCGTCGATCGCGCACAGCAACTGTGCGGCAAGTAATCTCGGTATAAATCAGGCGTGGCGCACATTTCTTCCGCTACGCTTGTTCTCAGGTTATGTCAACGCGATCACAGAGTTGATACCTTTGCTTACCGAACAGCGCAGTTGGCTGGAAAACCACCAATCCTGGTCTACCATTAAATGGCAAGGCGTCCTCGCCTGCAAAAATGCCAACTTTTAGCGCACGGCTCTTAAAGAGCCATTTCCCTGGACCGAATATAGGAATCGTATTCGGTCTTTTTTTATGTCTTTGATTTATAACGTAAAATTAAGGGGTGTCCCGAAATTTTCCCGAAATAATCATATCCGGCCTATACCATTACATATTCTTGACCGCGGGAATCCAAATACTTTTTGGTCATTGCGATGTTTTTATGACCGAGCAATCTTTGCGCAAAATCCTCTTCATTTCCTACAGCGTATAACCGACTTGCACATCAACGCTTAAACCTGAATACGACCGTGCACTGTCCCAATCTTCCAGAATGTTGTGGAGCAGGTATTGTTCGCCAACTTTAATTTCTTCAAGTTCTACACGTATTACTTGTACTGTGATTTTCATCCATCGCCCTCTTGTCAGTGTTTACTGGCCTAGCGCCTCACCGATATCCCGGTTCATGCCGAAGTATTTTGCTGTTGTCATTCTCGGTCGTCCGTTCTGCTTCCGCCGCGCTGCACACCGCCGTGATGTTGTTCATCCATAACAACGCTATTTGAGTCAAATTTCCCGCCACTGTGCTCGACGTCACCGATCATCTTTCCGCCCCATGTAAACTCAAACGTTCTGGCTTTCAGATGCGCTGAGCATTCAACCTCTGGCGTACTCAGCAGGATTTATACTGCAGACGCATTTGTTGTGGTCTGAATACCGATTGCTTTGAGCGCACCCGTGTCCGGCTCGTACTCAATCACCTCGCCGTGATTGAGCGACCAGTTCACCGCGTCAGCAGATGCGGATGTGGCGGGTTTGTCTTCAGAGAAGATAGATGCCAGGCAGCACAAACCCGGTATCGAATTCGCTGCCGAGACACAAAACAAGCACCTGCTCACTCACCGATGGCGTATTCGACGAGCGGATTTTACCCGCACGGGCGGTAAGCCAGTGAAGCCAGCCGGTAGTGTTATTCCCTGTATCCACGCGGCATAACCCATCGTCCAATTTTAAGGCGGACACGGTACCAATGCGGATCAGGCTGCGCAGCAGGTGCAAGATTTCAGGAATTTGATCGAGTGTATTCATGTAGGTAGGATGAATGCGGCAGCAAGTAATGACAATATTGCGCTGTCTGCTCATAGCTGAACGAATAAACTTGATAAATTTGACTCAAGGACGCGATAGATATGGAAACAATACACAACATTTCCGGTTTTAATAAAAATGAGAAAATTGAAAAAGCTTTCCATTTTTTCTCAGAAATGAAATCAACCAAAAAACATTTCACCGTCGCTGAAGTGACCAAAAGAACGGGCTGGGGAAAGAGCACGGTTCAAACTTATTTAACGAAAAAGTGGTCTACCTTCATCATTAGAGATAATGACGGGCTATTTGTTTCAGCAAAATTCGAAAACTTTAGCCTTACTTCTTTTATTAAGCATCATAGCCAAAATGAAAATATTCCAAGGAGTTTTTACGAGAATATTTTGGAGAAATCCATATCTGCTTGCATCACTGCCATTGAAGTTTACAATAAACCGGACTTCAAATTCAGAGAAGAAAGCTTTTCAATCTTAATGATTAATGCTTGGGAGCTGATATTAAAGGCAAGAATACTATCCCTCAACGGAGATGTAAAAGATTCAATATATCTTAAATCAAAAGGTGCTGTCGAAACCACAGAGTCTGGCTCACCAAAAACGATAAGTATATCCAAAGCCATCAATATTCTCAGTGCAAATGGAAATATAAAAAACATTGTAGTTGATAATATTAAACTATTAATAGAAATTCGCGATCATTCAGTGCATTTTATCCATGATGATATGTCCTTAAGCACAAAGATTCAGTGCATAGGAACTGCATCGCTAAAAAATTATATGACATTAGCTATGGAATGGTTTGACTACGATTTTAGAAAATATAACTTCTTCCTCATGCCAGTTTCTTTATACCATTTGAGTGACATAGAAAGCTTCAGTGTTTCTAACAACTCAGCCGAAAACCTTAAGTCTTATTTAGATAAGATGGAAGAATCGCATAAGGATGATAACGATCCTAACTTCAGCATATCATTACGATTATCGACAAAATTAATTAAAACGTCATCCGATGAATCAATCGAATTCATGATGACTAACAATCCCAAAGCAACATCCATAACTTTCACTGAAGAGGACATTCTCAAAAGGTATCCTCTCACTTATGACGCGCTCACTAATAAGTTAGGTATCAGATATAGCGACTTTTTAAGAAATTCAAAATTCTTTGAGTTACTAAGACAAGTTAAATCTGAAGGTGAAAAATATTGTCGAGAGCGTAGATTAGATCCATCCAATCCAAATAGTGTTTTCAAGTTGTTCTATAGTGAAGCAACGTTCACTTTTATGGATGCTCACTATAAAAAGGTCTAAATGGAATTTAGTGAGGTATGCTATGAGATGTTCCTCAATCATCTGCAAGTCGTATTTATTAATACTTGGCAGCAGTCGCTGCTCATAATGTACTTCTTTGCCGTTACGGGAAGGTCGACGCACCACCCGGTCAACGAACTCAACTACCGCCTCATCGGAGGTCGCCCGCGCTTTTATGTATTTTGCGGTGCGGAATTTGACGAACATCTCGCGCTTCACCCGTCCCTTCTTGTTGTTTATCGGTTGCGACTTAAGCAGTTTAAACGGCGTGCCGTCAGGTGCCTGCTGGTGTTTGATATTCTGCTGATGGCTGGCGCGCAGTTTCTTCGCAATGCTGCGCGCCATCTCATTACGCGAAGATGGCGAAAAATTGCCAATCAGCGCATTCAGCCGGTCATTGACCTGTTGCAGGTCGTTCATGGTTTACACTCGCTGATAAACGCGCTTGGCGCATACAGACAGATGAACCGGCCGCGCGCGAAATCAAATATTCGCCGGAGGTGAAAACCGCGATGGTGATGGAAGCGAAGGTCATCATCAGCATCGGACGATCCGAATACGACGCGAGCTAGATGGATATCACACAGTCGTTTATGGCGATCCGCAAAACCATGACCACCAGCGGCGGCGATAGCCCTTCATTAATAGAATTCTACTGATGAGCAAACGCAAAGGCCGCAAGTGTTTACCGCTACAACACAGCACGCACATAACGCGCCGAAAACACAGCAGCCTTTTGAGACGTTCAGCTTCGGTGAGCCGACGGTAGTACTGGATAAGTGCGACATCATGGATTACGAAGAGTGTATTCACAACGGCCGCTGTTACGAGCCGCCGGTCAGCTTTCACGATCTGGCTAAAAGCCTACGCTCGGCGGTGCATCACAGTTCACCGCTGTATATGAACCGCAACATTCTGGTTTCAACCTTTATCCCGCACCTGCTGCTAAGTCAGCAATAGTTCAGTAAAATTGCACTGGATTACCTGGTGTTTGGCAACGCATTTGCCGAGCTGCGCTGTAACTCTCTCAGTCAGCCGCTGCGTCTGGAAACGTCATCAGCTAAATATACGCGTCGCGGAGTAGAAGAGGGCGTGTACTGGTTTTTGAATGAGTTGAAGGAGGCGCACCAGTTTGAAGCGGGTCAGGTATTCCATCTTATCGAGCCGGATATTAATCATTTGGGCAGGTCGTCTCTCTGCCCAACCAACTAAATTATCTGAAAATTTAAATATCAATAATTCAGTTTTTTTCGCTTCTTAAACCGGAAAATAAATTTTTTCTAAGATCATTTTTTTCCTCTTCACTCATGATCCTATATTCATCCGAACCAATTGCTTTAAGTATTCCGTTCCGTAACTCCATGATATCACCCAATTGTGAAGAAAACTTATCTAGATCTGAAAAGTCAAACCTAAAATATGGCAGTCGATCTATTAGTAATTCAGCCTTATGTTTAGAAAATGCGCTTAGCTTTTTATCACTTGAATTTATATCGATCTCGATTTTCTCCACGTCCTGCCAGATATCACTTAATTGCTTATCGAAATCATTGCCAGCAAAACCAATGTTTACATGTGCGCCGATAAGCTTTACACCTTGGCTTTTTTCTTTAATTTGTTTGGTAACTATTTTTAATTCTATCAATAAAGACGAGATGGATTTCTTTATTCTCTCATAGTTATTTTTTTGATAATCAAAGTCGATTCGACTGAAATTTAAATTGATTATCTGTGCTGAAATAACGTCGTCATCAAGTGAAACGTTTTCCCAGCTATGAGAAAATTTATTTCTAACTTTCCTTAAGATTTCCAAGTCTTTATATTGTTTTTCATCTATTAAACCCAGTGAAAAACAAGCTTTTATCCTGGATGAGAAGGTGCCTAAAGGAGCATTGAAACCTTCAATTAGCTCTTTTGAGGCTTTATTTTTAAGCATAAATCTCGCCAGCATTTTTCCTAGTGAATCCTCTGAAAAAGCAGCTAAAGACAAAACTAGCCCTCTTTCATCTAGGTTACCAAGATTCTTGTTTAGTTGATTCAGGTCAGCAAAAACATCATCTTTGTCGTCCTCAACATACTCCATGAATATACTCCAGTTTCAATTTTTAATAGTTTGAATAAGTAACTATTCCATTATTCGGCACAATTTCCAATTTAAAACTACCGTTCACTTAAGATTTTAGCTTGTATATATGTTTCCACATCTCGCGCGCAATGCTTTCCCCGCCACGCCTGCCCGCTTTGTGCATCGTTTTTAATGCATCTGCGTGCCTCACCTCATACTGCGCCAGCCGTGGGCAGAAGGGCGATAAGCGATCCTGTTTGGATCATGCAAAATCACGCCTCTACATGCGTTCTGCTGCAGCATCAAAAAAGCCACCGAAACGGTGGCTTAGTCGCAGTGCTGAAACTACTAGCGATCATTCTACCTGGCAGTAAATAGCGTCCTGATAAAGTGAGGTGTCAATCGAACCGGCCATGTCACTGATCATCGACAGTGCCATTTTTAATTAATCTTCCTTGCAGTGTGCGATGAGTGATACGTCGGCTACAAATTGGATTCTGGCAACTGTCTCGCTCAGATTATCGATGCCCATCAGCTAATTAACTCCTTATCAATAAATATACTGTATGTATAAACAGTATCCTGGCGTTAAGGAATCGTAAACAATCGCATGGCACGGATTTGTCCGACCGATGGATTATTGAACATTACAGCTTTTTCGATGCTGGGCGGCCAATGCCTCGAACCGCTGCAGGGCATTAGAAGGTTTTCTACGTTCAACGAAAAGATGGCCGCTTGTTCCACTCCAGAATATTTGCGCGCCAACTTTGGGCTTATGCCCCATCATCATGCGTGTAACTTCGCCTTCGGAAAGGGTAAGACATCATAAAAGCTGTCTTTGAGCTGTGCAGCAAATGAAATCATGACTGCACCTCAAACCACGACAAACGACGCGCTAAGACCGCTGATCGCATCGACTGTTGAAGACAAAGCCGAGATAGCCTATCTGCGCGCCTGAACGGCCAGAGCGGTCAGGGTTAAACAACGAATGCCACTGTTAACATTTTGCAGCAGGCTACGTTTGCAGCTAGCGCTCAATTGCTTAGTCGAGATCGCGCCAGCCGCTAACTGACCAACCTCAGCGGTGATTTTCATCACACACAGCGGCAGCTCGTCGTCTTCCATGTCGTGTGATGAAGCGAATTTACGGCAGGCATCGTCATAATGCGCAAGGGTAGAAACCTTGAAATCAAACATGTTTGAGATGCTCTCAACTTGCAAAATAAAATTAGGGTTTGATGTAGCGACATTTTATTGCTTGTTGGCGATTCCTCTCGCGCCAAGCAGCGACATTGATTAGCGGATTGCCATGTTTGGTCATGGTGGTTTCAACCACTTCACCGGTCTTCTTGTTAGTGCGGTTCTGCGTATATGTGAAAGATGGGGTAGGAGCGAGTAGCACAGCGCCATTAGCAATCCATTTCTCAACTACTGACAGGCTCATGCGGTTGGCTGAGGCGAAGTCTTGCTTAGACATGGTCGGTGAAGTGGCAAGCGTGACAGCTTTGTTCACGGCGTCATTAACCACTTCACTAAGTGCTGGCATTAAAATCGCGGCGACATTGGCAATAAAATCTTGAGATTGCACTAAGTCAAATGCGTTCTGGCTGTTTGCATTTTCAGTATGCATAACGCAGTATCTCCAGTAGTTAAGTGTGTTCTACGGTGTTACATGTGGTCTGTACATACGTTAGATCACAATTGTGCTCATTTAAACTACTTTTGTGGTTGGTTATGTATGTCTAACTTCGAGTCGAATGCTCAAGATGTGATTGAGAGACTGCTTTCAGCCTATGGCGTAATGACACAACGTGCCTTGGCTAAATCTCTTAATGTCCCGTCAAATAACGTAAGTGCGTGGTCTCAACGTAACAGCGTACCGGGTAGTGCAATCATCAAGTGCGTACTTGATACCGGCGTAGATCTTCAATGGCTTGTGAATGGGGAATTTGCAAAAGCAAACTATGAGCGAGAGGTTGAACTGCCTTCTGGTGAGCGTCTTTTGAATGAAATCACCTCTAATGGAGGAAAAGCGGTGTTGCGCAGAATCTTGGATGCATACGGATTCTCACTTCAAAAACAGCTTTGCGAGCTTCTTGGAATTTCATCGGGGACGGTTAGCACTTGGGTAAGAAGAAACTATTTTCCCGGTGACGTCGTAGTGGCGTGCGCATTAGAGACAGGTGTCGATCTTCAATGGCTAGCGACAGGAAAGGGCAGGCGGTATACAGACACTAAAAAACAATCAATTAGCAATGCTATTCCGCGCAAAAATTTAGCAGCTGGCATCCTGCAAGATGCTGGTCTGTGGGAAATTAATCTCGGCTTTATCTCTCATAATCTTATTGAACCGGTCTTCATATCGTGCAGCAACTCTGCATGGGTCGTTGACATGAATGTTGGCGAGATTAGCAACGGACGTTGGCTGTTGGGGATTGATGGTAAATACGATGTTTACGATATTGCTCTTTTGCCCGGTCATAAAATTAGCGTCACCAATAAGGGTACAAAATTTATTAGCGGTGCAAATGAGGTAAAAACATCGGGTAAAGTCGTGTGTACAATTGAGTTTAATTATTAATAAGAATCAGTTTGAGAGAAGTCTGCGTAAGCTCCTAAAGATGGGCATTACAATTTTCAAATAAGTTAATTTTTAGTCTTGTGGTGGGGTTATGGCTGGAAAAAGACATCATTATATTCCTAGGTTTTTGCAGCGTGGTTTCCTAAGCAGCAGTTCAAAAAAAGAATATACTTATGTATATCTGATTGATGGGGGAATTAGACCGTCTAACATAAATAATGTTGGCGTAGAGGGTTTCTTTTATTCAGTGGATGGAGAAACTGATTTAGACGATTTATTCACTGATCTAGAAAATGTTTATGCCACGACTATAAATAAAGCAAGGCACTCACCATTAGGTGATATAAATGATATTGACTTAGCAAATATTATTTCTCACCTGGAAATACGAACCAATAATTTGAGAGAAAGTTTTTATACTTCAAGCAAAGAGTTTTTAGAGAAGATGGTTGATTCTTATGTATCAATAGATATCATTAAGCCATTGATATTAAAGGAAATAGAAAGGCGTGCTTACACTGGCGGTGCTATAGATGACCTATTTGAAAAAATGGGTATTCCTGAACAATTCCGGCAAACGATGTTTGATGTAATTAGGCCGCTGTTGGAATCAAATTTAGAACATCACTTGAATTCATGTATGGCTCCAATCAGGGAATCATTTTCTTTAGCGATAAATACACAACTGAAAAACGTCATAAAGAAAGGTCATGTCAGTGGAATGATTAACTTTCCTCAAGATAATAAAAAATTAGAAATATATAAAGACCTTGATTTTCAGATCATTAAAACTGATTTCGATATGATCTTAGGTGATTCAATAGTTCTTTTTGAATTTGATAACATGGAAGAGTTTAAACCTTTTTTTGATATTAAGAATTCATTAAGGGCGATATATTTTCCAATTTCATCAGATATTTTAATTTATGCTTCAAAAAATAATTATCAACCGAAGTTAAATATTTTGAATGAGATGTCTGCAAAATGTTCAAACGAATTTTTTATAGCTGCTGAAAATAATCCTTATTTTGCAAAATTTCAAAGTCTCATAGGGACAAACTGCGCTCTTTTGACAGATGCTGAGATGCAACTGATTCTTGCTGAAGTGATTCAAGAGGAAGCATCTAAGTATCCGATGTAGCCATCCCATCGCCAATTTCTTTTGTAATTAATTGATTTTATTATGGTTGTTAAGTATTTGGTCTTTTTTTTCTGCATACCTTTGCCATCATTTATCATTCATTAAAATTAAAAAAATATTATCGCTTGCTTGTGGCATGGATAAATGCGTTAATGCTCCGTCGGTCTGAATAGCAGACAGTTAGAAGGTTAGTTCCCATTGTATTTCTCATCCCAGTTAGTGCCGCTTCAAGCCCTTTCTCTTTGAGTCTTATCCTAAGTTCTGATTCGTATCTGCAACTCGGCCCTTACGCCAATAGGCTCATTTAAAAGGTAAAAATTATGTCTAACAAAATTCTTGGAACGGTAAAATGGTTCAACTCAGAAAAAGGCTTCGGCTTTATTTCTCCTGAAAATGGCAGCAAGGACGTTTTCGTCCACTTCTCAGCCATTCAGGGCACAGATTATCGCTCACTTGATGAAGGTCAGCGTGTTGAGTTTTCAGTTGAAGATGGTCCAAAAGGTCCGTCAGCAACAAATGTATTAGGTCTGTAATTATTCGCATTTATAATCGTTTAAGATGTCCGCATTGCCAGAGTTCACAATATCGCACCTCCGCGTTCGATATTACTAAAATGAACCCCCATGGCGCTAAATGTATTTTCTGCAAATCATCAATGATTGTGTTGAAAACTGCATAATAATGGATTATCTCTCCTGATTTTATATTGGGAGTTGTCAGGCGATTGCCTGATATAAGTATCACTAGCACTGCTTCGGCAGTGCTTTTTTTTGCGCTAAATACCGCGCTTTAGCACACTTATTCCTCTGATCGCTCTCGCCTTCACGTGATACATTCCTTGCCATCAAGTTACTTCACCTCAAATCAATGAGAATTAAGAAGATGCTTAAGCCTATGGCTATAGTCGCCATGCTGATGCTTAGCGGTTGTGCACTAAAACAGTATCCGCAATCCGCCAAGGTGAGCGATGCAGAAGCGCAAACTTATGACTGCGCAACATTGAACCAGGAGATAGCAAAATCTCTTAGCGTGCAGCAACAGATTGATAAAACAGGCGAATTTGATGCGCTGACGGTGCTCGGTTTCGTGGGTGATTTTGGCATCGGTAATGGCATTGCCAAAGCCAGCGCTAAGCATAACGCCGCGGCGCGATTATCACAGTTACAGGCGCTGAAATCGGTGCGTTGCCCGTCTAATGGTGCCTAATTATCACCAGCCAGACAGATAGCCCGTAGAAATGTGAGGCCAAAAAGCTGCAGTCAGCATGCGCAAAAAATGGTATAACGTTGGCGCATCTGCTTTATTGCCGGCTAATAAGGACCCTTCATGGCAAATACACAATATCTTCTCTGGGTAATGATTGGCACATTAACGCTGCTGAGTATCTTTATTGGTGTGGTCGTGGGTCGGGCAAAAACCCCGCGCATCGGCACAATAACCTTCGCCGGTTTATTAGCCTTTTTCTTGCTGGCAATTTTCCTGATCACGCGTTAGAGCTAAAACAGATAAATGCCACACGTCAGTTGTGGCAATGGTTTGGCGTTACGGGGCAGGATGCAGAGCAGCGCGGTGTTGAGCAATGAGTTGTTCCGCCAGAGAGCGATCTTCTTCATGTTGTGAAATGTAATGCTCATACGGATCTTTCACGCCCAAACTTTCAATATAATCGAGATGAGCCTGTTTTATTTCCCGGTTGATATATTGAATCACCTCTAAACCTGACTCATCGGCATAGGCCGGCGCTTTGCTTTTAATTGCGCGAATTAATTCCACGTTATTTTGCATAAACACTTCCAGATCAATTTTATAATAGTCTTTCATTGGCTCGCTCCTGTAGACATCATCAATATCTAACCTTAGCAGAGCATTATCATCGATTGTGACTATCCATGCGCAACATCCCAGCCGCTGCCATTGCGAATGTGGCCCCAGCAAGGAGTGATGTCCTGTTCTAACTGATAAATCAGAGCCAATATCAAATTCAGGTTATAGCGGGTTACTTCGTTATGTTGTGTGATGCACGGCGATGCGGACTCGATCAAATTGAAGTTACGGTATTTCTGCAACAGCGCCAGGTTGGGTAAAATTTCCTGTTCACGTTGGTAGTCGGCAAGGGCAGTGAAAAGATAGATATTTTTATCTGTCTGGCGATCGCGTCGTAGGGTATTTGGCAATAGCTTATTTAATAAGGTCACTGCTGCGGGGGTAATGGTGCCCATCATGGCTTCGCCTACTTTTGGCCACATAGTCTCCGCATAATCACCTAGATAAAATTGTGGCACGGCAGTAATGATGTTTTTAATGTTATGCCGGACGCCAAAGTAGAGTGCCGCACTGCCGCCTTTAGAGGCGCCGAGTATCGAAACATTTTCCGGTGTGGTCAGTTCTATTACCGAACGAATCAGTTGGCTCACGCCATGCTCAATATCGAAGTTCATATTGTTGCACAGGTAGTAAGCGGGCAGCCCCTGGAAATCATCTTTGATCCACAACACCGCCGATCGTGTATGTTGCAACAGCGTAAAGTCGTAGATGGTGGGATCTGGCAGGTTAAAACCCGACATGACGATCAATAAATGCCGATTATCATCGGCTGCCGGTTTATAGCGATAATGGATATCGAGAGCGGGACGAAAGTTAAAGATGTAGTCAGTCAAGGTAAGCGGCTCAGAAAAGGAGTTCACCGATCAAAGACGACACTTATGCTGGATAATTAAATGACTTGGGTGAGCGGCAGAAAAGCTTTAATTGGGGCTGCAGAGCGCAGCCACTTTTGGAATCTAACGAGGTTTACGCGCAGCCAGTAGAAACATCATTGGGCGATCGCGCTCTTCTGCCAGGGCAGGATTCTGTGCTAACTGTGCTTCATCGGGTCCCCATTCATCAAGATGGACGATCTCAAATCCTGCGGCAATCAGTGCATTAATCCAGGTAGCCAGTTTGCGATGCTGTTTTTTTACGCCATCGGCAAACCAGTTGCTGATGCGCTCACCCTCCTGCTGATAGTGATTTACCGGCCAACTACGCTGCTGTTGATCATCAATTATCCACTGCTGCGCCGTTGGCGCGGTGTATATCGGATGTTCGCAAGAGAACACCAGCGCACCACCTGGCGTTAAGGCATTGAACAGGGTGGCGAAGAGCGTATCAATGTTGCTGAGATAATGCAGCGCCAGCGAGCTGTAGGCGAGATCAAAGGTTTCGCTGAGTTGCAGCGTTTCTAAATCGGCACGCTGATAGCGAATGCCCGTTCCTTGAGTCATGGTCGCGGCTTGCGCCAGCATCTTCTCTGAGACATCGAGCCCCAGTACCTCACGCGCGCCTTGCTGTTGTGCGTAACGGCAAAACCAGCCATAGCCACAGCCGAGATCGAGAATGCGTTTGTCATCCAGATCGGGCAGTAATGCGCGCAGTGCGGGCCATTCCGGTGCGCCGTCCAATCCCTGCACTGAACGTGGCAGCGTGGCATAGCCGGCAAAAAAATGCGGGTCGTCGTAAATATTCTGGCTCATACAGGCTCCTTTATATGATGCGCAAAGGAGTTTAGGCGTTTAGCGAGGAAAGTAAAGCTGCGTAATTATCCCACAAATAACAGATGCACCAGGCGAGCCAGCGTTTCTAGCAGCAGCAAGCTGCCGATGAAGATAACGATCAAGACACCAATAAATTGTTTACGGCCGCTCATGCTGTTCCCTCCGCTGGCTAAACCTGACCGGACTATACTTTAAGCCGGGCTCACTAAACTTCCAGTCAACCGGGGAAGATTACATGCTTTACCAACGGTTAAGTGCGCAAATGTGGCGAAACATTTGGGTGGTGGGCGATTTACACGGCTGCCGCGCCCAGCTTGATGCGCAGCTCCTCAAGCGGGATTTCGATAAGCAGCAGGATTTATTGCTGTCGGTGGGCGATTTGATTGATCGCGGGCCAGACAGTCCCGGCTGTTTAGCGCTATTGCAAGAACACTGGTTTCGCTGTGTGCGCGGCAATCACGAACAGATGGCGCTCGCCGCGCTGGATGGGCGCGATCAGACCTTGTGGATGATGAACGGCGGCGAATGGTTTTGGCAGTTGAAGGGCGCAAAGTTAATCGCTGCGCGCCATGCGTTGAAACGCTGCGCCGATTTACCGTTGGTTTTGCATCTGGAATTCGGTGACCGCGTGGTGGTGATTGCTCACGCCGATTATCCTGCCAGCTATTATGCACTGGGGCAGGATGTCGATTGGCAACAGGTGGTGTGGAGTCGCGATCGGCTGGGACGCCATCAACGTGGCGCTTCAGCAAACATTGCGGGCGCCAGCGATTTTTACTTCGGCCACACGCCGTTGGAGCAACCGCTGCATGTGGCGAATCAGCATTATATTGATACCGGCGCGGTTTTCGGCAACTGTCTCACGCTGGTAAAATTGCAGTAATGCTTAGCGGAACAGACGCCCGTCGCGCACCAGCTCACGCGGATAACTGTTTTTGATCCGATTGCCGACTTTTTTGGCCAATCCTAAAGGTTGTGACTGATAGGTCACAATCACCTCATCGCGATTCGGTAGCGACTCAGGATGAATATCCTGACCGCGATACCAGGTTTCTGCCTCCGCATCGGTAAGGGCAAAATCCAGCGCGCTGCCTGGCTTACTCAACGCGACAACGGCTTCATGCTGCCAGCGATAACCTTTCGGGAAGGTTTCTGCCAGCTTAAGGCCGATACGCGAGAAGCGCACTTTACCCAGCCAACTTTCCAGCGCTGCCGGGAAGAGCCACAGCTCTTTATCGCGCTGCCACAGCGTGTGATTGTCATCCCATTGCAAGCCTACTTTTGCTGCTGCCTGCTGTACCTCGGCGCTGAGCTTACGGCTGGCCGGTGAGAAGGGCAGTTTGCCCACTTTATAGGTCGGTGCGGGCAACCCGGGAATGCTGGCGGTTTTACGCAGGCGCGCCACAAAGAAGCCTTCGCTATCGAAAATTTGCGGGAACACGTGCAGGAAACCTTCCGGTGTTAAAGCCTGATCGGCGCCAGCAAATAGACCATTCAACGGCACAATTTCTACCGCATCGGGATAACGCTGTTGCAACCAGTGAATCACCTGCTGGTTTTCAATCTGATTGAGCGTGCAGGTCGAGTAGATCAGCGTGCCGCCGGGTTGTAATGCATGGAAAGCGCTGTCAATGAGATCGCGCTGGGTTTCAGCGATCGCTTCGGTGCTGGCCAACGTCCAGTTACGCAGCGCATCGGCGTCCTTACGCACCACGCCTTCGCCAGAGCAGGGCGCGTCCAGCAGAATGGCATCGAAACGTTCCGGCAGCGCCGCGCCAAACACCCGACCATCAAAATGGGTGAGCGCCACATTGCTCACGCCGCAGCGGCTGATATTGGCGTGCAGCACTTTGACGCGACTGGCGGAATATTCGTTGGCAAGGATGGCGCCTTCATTGCGCATCAGCGCGGCCATCTGCGTGGTTTTGGAGCCTGGTGCTGCAGCCACATCCATCACCTGACGCGCATCGGGTGCGGCGTCGAACAGTGCGGTAACCGGCAGCATCGAGCTGGCTTCCTGAATATAAAACAGCCCGCTAAGGTGCTCCGCAACGCTACCTAGCGGCAGCGACTCATCGTCACGCTCAATCCAGAACCCTTCGGCGCACCACGGAATGGGTGACAACCGCCAGCCATAATCAGCGGTGCGGACGAGGAAATCATCCACGCTAATTTTTAAGGTATTAACGCGTATGCTGCGGCGCAGCGGTTGCTGGCTAATGGCGAGAAAGCGTTGCAATTCAGCGTCATCAGCGAGGCTGGCGCGCATTAGCGCGAGGAAATCTTCGGGAAAGCGATCGGACACGGGCATCTACCGGGAAACAAAATGAGCGCGAAGTGTAACATGCGAAAAAGAATCGGGCAGCCAGGCTGCCCGATTTGCTTAAGGTTGATTAGGATCCGGAATCGCCGTGCCCCAATTGCGCCACTCTTTTGGCGCTTCATCCTGCAGCAGGAAGTGTTTGTTGGCGCCGGCCTGTGGTGCTAACGGTACCGTTGGCGGCGTTGCAAACTGCACACCGCCGCGAATGAATTGCTGGAAGGTACCGGTTTTCAACACGCCGCCGATCAGGCCGAAATCGAAGTTATAACCGGAAGCCAGCCAGAACACCGAGTTGTTACGTACCAGATGCTGGTATTTCTTGCTGATACGCAGCGCGATCTGTACGCGATCGGCCATGTTACCCAACGACGTGCCGGTCACGGTACCGACTTCAACGCCACGGAACAGCACCGGCGTTCCCACCGACAGCGATCCCGCGTCAGCGGCATCGACATAAATCGTTAAGCCGTTAAGGTAACGAGAATCGGTGATAGTGCTTTCCTGCAGTTCAAAGGTGCGCGCCGGAGAACCTTTGCCCGGATCGACGTTGAGGTAAGGCTGCAGCAGCGTTTCGATATGATTAACCCCTGCGGCAGAAATCTCCGGCGACACCACCGAGAAGCGGCTGCCGATGCGCGCGAAGTCCTGCACGTATTCCGGATAGAGCACCGCTTTTGCTACCACCTGATTGTTATCAGAACTCAGCGCCAGCGATTCAACCTGACCGATGTTGATGCCGAGATAGCGGATCGGCATACCCGCAGCCAGTTTGCTGGCATCGAAGGTGTGCAGCGTAATCTGACTGCCGACGGCACGCGCCACGGTTTCTGAAGAGTACAGCACGCGCTTCACGCCTTTCACCGCCTGCGCTCCAGTCAGATTATCAAAACTGATCGCACCTTTAAGGGCGCGGTTGAGCGGAGATGCCTGCACCGTCAAACCGCTGCCGTTGAGCTGCACTTTGGCACCACCTTCGGCCCAGAATACGCTCTCGCTGGTAAGTAACTTGCGATACTGCGGCTGAATGTGAATCGAGATTTCAAAGGCATCCGCGCGCGGCACGACATCAACCACTTCACCCACCTGGAATTTGCGATACAGCAGCACCGAACCGGCCTGCACATCTGGCAAGCTGTTGGCGGTCAGTTTTAGCGTGGTCGGTGGCTGTTCGCCGACAATACCTTCCTCCGCACGTTCCGCATCGGCATATAAAGGATAACGACTGGACGGATTGCCTTTCGCGCCTGGAATCAGGCGAATGCCGCCATCGACCCACTCGCGTGCGCTGGCACCCAGCACCTGCATACCATCAAGGCCAAACTTCACGTCGAGGCGGCTATTCACCACAAATTTACTGTCGGCGTGCACCAGCTTGCGGTGTTCAGGATTAATGGCGGCGACGAAGCTGATGCCATTCTCATCCAGCGTACGGGAAATCACCTGACCAATTTTCATGCCATACAGCATCACCGGCTGGCCCGCATCAATGCCATAGGTTTCCGGCGCGCTGAGTTTTACCGTCAACACATCGGGCTTTTGCAATAGCGTTTCGCTGGCGGGCAGCACGGTGAATTGATCCTGCGGCTCGCCTTCTCCGGGCACCAATTCGAGGGTGTTGCCGGTCAACAGGCTGCTAAGGTTGGTATCAGTCAGGCTAATTTTCGGTGTGCGCATTTCAATGCGCGTGCCGCTGCGCATCAAACTGGTTACCGAAGGGTCAACCGTGAGTTCGCCAGTGACTTTACCGCCATCCTGCAGGTTAAGTTTGGTCAAGGTGCCGACTTCCAGGCCCTGATACATCAGCGGCGTGCTGTCGGCTTTCAGATTGTCGCCGCTCGGTAAATCAAGTTTGACCTGAACCCCGCGCTGACTGCGCGCTAAATCCGGGTAGAGTTGATAGGTGGCATCGACGTTAGCCTGCTGCCCGTCATTGGGGGAATCAAAAGCAATCGCGCCATTAACCAGGGCGGCAAGGCTTTCCAGTTTCACCTTGGCACCGCTCAGGCTGACATCCGCATCAACGCCGGAAACGTTCCAGAAGCGGCTCTGCTTTTTCACCAGATTGATGAAGCGACGCTCAATCAGCACATCGATGGTCACGCCATCTGTGCTGTTATTCAGGCTGTAATCGTAAACACGACCCACCGGAATTTTGCGGTAATAGACCAGTGAACCGGTATTGAGTGAGCCAAGGTCCGGCGCGCGCAGATGAATCAGCAGTTCACCGGTATTGACGCGATATTTCGGTTGGGTATCTAACGCGGTAAAGCGTTCGCTCTCTTTGCCTTTGCCCGGCATCATGCCGATGTAGTTACCGCCGACTAATGCATCAAGTCCGGACACGCCGGCCAGTGAGGCTTTTGGCGTCACCAGCCAGAACTGCGTGTCTTCACGCAGCGCATCGCGCATATCGCTCTTGATACTGGCTTTGATCTGGATGCTGCGATAATCATCGCTCAGCACGATGCCTTGCACCGTGCCCACTTCCACGCCCTGATATCGAATCGGCGTGCGGCCGGGCACGATGCCGTCGGCGGTCTGGAAGTTAATGGTGATCGTCGTACCGCGCTCTTCATAATTGGTCCATAACAGCCAGCCTGCGATCAGCAAAGCGATAATGGGCAATAACCAGAACGGCGAAATCTTGCGCTTATTGCGCAGATTGGCGCTAGTCGGTGTAGTCGGCGTTTCCTGTTGCATGTGCATCCCAGATCAGGCGGCTATCAAGCCACTCTACAGCCATAATGGTCAGGACAACGGCAGCGCCAAAATAGAAGGCGGCCGGTCCCATGGTAAAAGCCAGTAACTGATCACGATTGACCAGCGACATGGTTAACGCAATCACGAACAGATCCAGCATTGACCAGCGACCCACCCAGGTAACGGCGCGCAGCAGACGAATGCGGGTTTTTAAGCCCTGTTCGCATTTAAAATGAATACTGATCAGTAATGTCAGCATCACTAATACTTTGGTAAACGGCACCAGAATACTGGCAATAAAGACCACCGCAGCGACCGGCACATTGCCGGATGCCAGGCCCAGAATGCCGGAGAAAATGGTGTCTTCGCGGCGTGCACCGTTAACGTAAACCACCGAAATAGGCAGTAGATTGGCAGGAATCAGCAGCACAATTGAGGCGATCAGCGCCGCCCATGACTTCTGCAAACTGTGGCGACGGCGATAGTCGAGTGGTGTATGACAACGCGTACAGCGCCCACGCGCATCGGGCACGCCAGTTTGATGGCAGTTGAGGCACACTTGCCACTCTTCCGGCGGCGAAGTGGGCATGGCTTGCGGATAATAGTGTTCCCACAACTGCTCGACGTTAAGGTGAATCAGCGTCAGCAGGCTGAGTACCGTCAGCGCTATATAGGCCACTAAGCCATAACCCACTTCCAGCGCGGCGTAATCCTGCACCTTTATCGATGCCACTGCCACGCCGACCAGATAGATATCCAGCATTACCCACTCTTTCAGCTTATCGAGCATCAGCAGGACCGGACGCAGGTTCATACCGAGCGCGTTACCCACCCACAGATAGAGAATGCCCGCCACCAGCGTGACCGGCGCGCCGATGGTACAGAACGCGACCATCGAAGCGGTCAGCGTGTTGCCCTGCTGTGCCATCTGAATCACACCTTCCAGCAGGCTCGCGTTAATACGCATTCCGAGCAGGCGAATATCGACCAGCGGCAAGCTGAAGGCGAACGGCATCAACACGATCATCACCACCGCCATGGCGGTGAGGCGGGTCATTGACCAGTCACGTCCGCTCTGTATTTGTGCATGACAGCGTGGGCAATAGGCCGTCTGATGCGATTTCACATCCGGTAAGGAAAAAAGGGTATCGCATTGCGGACAACGCTGATAACGTGCGTGGGGCAACGTCTGGCTGATAGCGTGAATTTTCATAGGTGACGCGAGTGCCCATCGTTCGTTACGTTTACCGGCATGCTGAGTAGAGCCATTCTGCCTGCAATAATCGGTGGTACAAGAATATCCTTCATCACCGACTGCTAAGGGTATAGTAACTAACTCAATGATTCACCTTATGCGCCTGGATTATTAGTGCTTATTTTAACAACTGAGTGACAACAAGGTCACCACAGTGACGAGTTATGGTTGAACAATGAACAAAAAAGCTTTTTACGAGGATTTAAATCGTGATGTCCGCGCCCTGTTGGCGGGTGAAACCTCGTTCCTCGCAGCGCTCGGCAATTGCAGTGCGCTGTTATTTGAACGCCTGGAAGGCGTGAACTGGGCTGGATTCTATTTGCTGACTGAGCCGAATACGCTGGTGTTAGGTCCTTTCCAGGGCAAAATTGCTTGCGTACGCATTCCGGTGGGTAAAGGTGTGTGCGGTACCGCAGTGGCTGAGGACAAAGTGCAACTGGTGGAAGACGTGCATGCGTTCCCGGGCCATATCGCTTGTGATGCTGCAAGCAACGCCGAAATCGTGATTCCTCTGAAAGTGAATGGCACTCTGGTGGGTGTTTTAGACATTGATAGTACGGTTTATTCTCGCTTCGATAGCGAGGATGAAGCGGGGCTGGTGGCCCTTACCGACGGGCTTTGTGAAGTGCTGGCGGGCAGCGACATCGTAAAATTTATTCAGCTGACGCACAGCTAATCGACTGGATCACATAGCATTTGGCGATGTTGTCATTATAATGTCGCCTGTTCATGCCTGCTCTGGTCGGCAAATCCGTTGTAATCAGGAAATTTCATGGAAAATCAACCTAAGTTGAATAGCAGTAAAGAAGTCATCGCCTTTTTGGCGGAGCGTTTTCCGCAATGCTTTAGCGCCGAAGGCGAGGCGCGTCCGCTCAAAATCGGCATTTTTCAAGATCTGGTCGAGCGTGTTCAAGGCGAACTGAGCCTGAGCAAGACGCAACTGCGTTCTGCCTTACGTCTATATACCTCTAGCTGGCGTTATCTTTATGGCATCAAAGCAGGTGCCATTCGTGTTGATCTCGACGGTAACGCCTGTGGCGTGCTGGATGAGCAACACGTAGAACATGCGCGCAAGCAACTGGAAGAAGCCAAAGCTCGCGTTCAGGCGCAGCGCGATCAGCAGAAAGCGAAGAAGCGTGAAGCCGGTGAAGAGACCGCTGAACGTCGTCCGCGCAAGCCTGCTCCGCGTAAAGCTGCCGAAGGTGATGCAACGCGTAAGCCGCGTCCACAGGCTCCGCGTGCGGCCTCTGCTGAACGTAGTGCTCCGCAGCCACCGCGAGCCAAACCTGTCACTGATACCTCAACGCTGCAGCCTGGCCAGAACATTAAAGTGACTGCAGGCAAAGGTGCAATGGACGCTACCATTCTTGAGATCACCAAAGATGGCGTTCGGGTTCAGCTCGCTTCCGGCATGGCAATGATTGTGCGCGCAGAACATTTGCAGTTCTGAAACGGAGGCTGACCCTGGCATGAACAATTTTTTAAAGATCGGTATGATCGCGGGCCTGCTATTAGCAGGCCCCACCTTTGGCGCAGACAACATTACCCGCGCCGACCAGATTCCCCAATTGCATGAAGATCCACAGCATCCCACCGTTAGCGAACGCGTTACGTCACGTTTCACCCGCTCTCACTATCGCCAGTTCGATTTAAATCAGGACTTTTCTGCGAAAATCTTTGATCGCTACCTGAATCTGCTGGACTACAGCCACAACGTGCTGCTGGCATCGGATATCGCGCAATACACCGATAAAAAAACCACCGTTGGTGATGAGTTCCGCAGCGGTAAGCTGGATGTGTTTTACGATCTCTACAATCTGGCGCAGAAACGCCGCTTTGAGCGCTATCAATATGCGCTGAGTGTGCTGAGCCGCCCAATGAATTTCACCGGCAATGACACCATTGACATTGATCGGGCAAAAGCGCCCTGGCCGAAAAGCGTGGATGAGCTTAACGCGCTTTGGGATGCCAAAGTTAAATATGACGAACTGAGCCTGAAGTTGGCCGGCAAAGATGAGAAAGAGATGCGTGAAACGCTGACCAAGCGTTACAACTTTGCCATTCGTCGTCTGGCGCAAAGCAACAGTGAAGATGTGTTCCAGCTGGCGATGACCGCGTTCGCGCATGAAATCGATCCGCACACTAACTATCTTTCACCGCGCAACACAGAACAGTTCAATACCGAAATGAGCCTGTCGTTGGAAGGTATCGGCGCCGTGCTGCAGATGGACGATGATTACACGGTGATCAACTCAATGGTGGCGGGTGGACCGGCTGCGAAGAGCAAATCGATCAGCGTGGGCGATCGCATTGTTGGCGTTGGCCAGCCAGGCAAGCCGATGGAAGACGTTATCGGCTGGCGTTTGGACGATGTGGTTTCAAAAATCAAAGGACCGAAAGGCAGCAAAGTACGCCTGGAGATCCTGCCAGCCGGTAAGGGTACCAAAACCCGTACTGTAACGCTGACGCGTGAGAAGATCCGCCTGGAAGACCGTGCCGTTAAAGGCACCGTACATAACGTGGGCAAAGAGAAAGTCGGCGTGCTCGACATTCCTGGCTTCTACGTTGGTCTGACTGACGATGTGAAAGTACAACTGCAAAAACTGCAGAAGCAGAACGTCGACAGCGTAGTTATCGATCTGCGTACCAATGGTGGCGGTGCATTGACCGAAGCGGTTTCACTGTCCGGTCTGTTCATTCCGAGCGGTCCAGTGGTGCAGGTTCGTGATAACAACGGTCGTGTGCGTGAAGACAGCGATAACGATGGCATTGTTTACTACAAAGGTCCGCTGGTGGTGCTGGTTGATCGCTTCAGTGCTTCGGCATCGGAAATCTTCGCCGCTGCGATGCAGGATTACGGCCGTGCGCTGATCGTCGGTGAACCCACCTTCGGTAAAGGTACCGTGCAGCAGTATCGTTCTCTAAACCGCATCTACGATCAGATGCTGCGTCCGGAATGGCCAGCGTTAGGCTCGGTGCAGTACACCATTCAGAAGTTCTATCGCATCAACGGTGGCAGCACCCAGCGTAAAGGCGTAACGCCTGATCTGCTGATGCCTACCGGTGTTGAAGCGGCAGAAACCGGCGAGAAGTTCGAGGATAACGCGTTACCTTGGGACAGCGTGAATGCGGCAAGCTATACCAAAACGGGCGATATTGCCCCGCTGGTACCGCAGCTGACCAAAGAGCATGCCGATCGCATCGCTAAAGATCGCGAGTTCCAGTACATCATGAAAGATATTGCGCGTTTCGACGCAATGAAGGACAAGCGCAATATCGTGTCACTCAATCTCGCGCAGCGTGAGAAAGAGAATCATGAAGATGATGCACTGCGTCTGGAGCGCATTAATGCGCGCTATCAGGCGGAAGGCAAAGCACCGCTGAAGAGCATCGAAGATCTGCCAAAAGACTATAAAGAGCCGGATCCTTATCTGGATGAAACGGTGAAAATCGCTAATGACATGGCGCAGCTGGAGAAATCTCAGCCAGCTGCTCAGGCCGCGAAATAGCTCCTCGGCATCTGAAACAGCACCGCTTCGGCGGTGCTTTTTTTTACACTCAACTTGTTGTTAAGACCTGCTAACGCACGGTATCGCGCTCTTTACGACTCAATGTAAAGTTATGTCTTTTTAGGCACTTAAAGATTAAGGTTGCTTGAAAAGCGCGGCAATGACCATAGGATAGATATCCGCGCATAAGCGCGTGCACAACTGAGGAAGATTAACGTTTATGATGCGTATTGCTCTTTTCCTGCTCACCAACTTAGCGGTGATGTTGGTTTTCGGACTGATCTTGAGTCTGACAGGAATCCAGTCAAGCAGTGTTCAGGGTCTGATGATTATGGCAGGTCTGTTTGGCTTTGGCGGTGCGTTTGTTTCACTGCTGATGTCCAAATGGATGGCGTTGCGCTCTGTCGGTGGTGAAGTGATTCAACAACCCCGTAATGAGACGGAACGCTGGCTGATGGAAACCGTCGGCCGCCAGGCACAACAGGCTGGCATTGCGATGCCGCAGGTGGCGATTTATCACGCGCCCGATATTAACGCTTTTGCGACTGGCGCGCGCCGCGATGCGTCGCTGGTTGCCGTTTCAACCGGACTGTTGCAAAACATGAGCCGTGATGAGGCGGAAGCGGTGCTGGCGCACGAAATCGCCCACATTGCTAATGGCGACATGATCACCATGACGCTGATTCAGGGTGTGGTGAACACCTTTGTGATCTTCATCTCACGTATTCTGGCGCAGATCGCCTCGGGCTTCCTCTCCGGCAATCGCGACGGTGAAGAGAGCAGCAACGGTAATCCAATGGTTTACTTTGCGGTGTCGATGGTGCTGGAGTTGCTGTTTGGTTTCCTCGCCAGCATCATCACCATGTGGTTCTCGCGCCATCGTGAATTCCACGCCGATGCAGGTTCAGCCAAGCTAGTAGGACGCGAGAAGATGATCGCTGCACTGCAGCGTCTGAAAACCAGCTACGAGCCGCAGGAACCAAGCAGCATGATGGCGTTCTGCATCAACGGTAAAAACAAATCGTTGAGCGAGCTGTTTATGTCGCACCCGCCGCTCGATAAACGTATCGAAGCGCTGCGCAGCGGTGAATACCTGAAATAGTTGTGAGACACAGCATAAACAAGGGCGCCTGATGGCGCCCTTGTTATTTCTACGATTCAGCTGGCTGACGGGATTGCGTCATGCGCGCCAGACTTACCACGGCAGCGACGGTGGCAAAGCTACCGGCTAACACCAGCGATGCATGCGTACCGCTGTCGTTGAACAAATTAAACATCAGCGCCACCAGAGCTGCGCCGCTACTTTGTCCGACCAACCGTGCAGTGCCTAACATACCGCTGGCGCCACCGCTGCGATTACGCGGTGCAGCGGAGATAATGGTGTGATTATTCGGTGACTGGAAGAGGCCAAAACCGGCACCACATAGCATCATGCGCCAGATAATATCGGCATCGGTTGGCTGAGTGGGCAGCAACGCCAGCAGGAACAGACCGGCAGCGAACATGGCTAATCCCAATCCGCCCAAAAGCCCGGCATGGAATTTTTCGATCAGTCGACCGGCAATCGGCGCCATTACCATTGTCGCTAACGGCCACGGTGTGAGAAGCAAGCCAGTTGCCACTTCATCACGACCCAATACATTCTGCAGGAAGAATGGCAGTGCGACCATCGCCAGCATTTGTGCGCAAAACGAGCAGATTGAGGTGCCAATTGAGAGAGAGAAAATTGGAATGCGCAGTAAATCGACCGGCAGCAGCGGCACCGGCATCGATAACTGACGACGAACAAACACCACACCAACCAACACTAACGCCACCAGTTCCGCCACGATCAGCCAGCCATTTTGGCCCTGAGAGAAACCACTGAGTGCAGAAATCAACAGACCAAAGAACAGCGCATTCATGATGGCACTCGGCATATCAAATTTTTGCTGCTTAGCTTTCTGAGTGTTATCTGGCAGGAAGCGCAGCGCCAGCCACAATGCCAAGATGCCCAGTGGGATGTTGATGAGGAATAGCCATTTCCAGCTGGCGACAGAGAGAATCGCCGCCGCCACGGTTGGCCCTGCAGCGCTGGAAACGGCAACAATCAGTGAGTTGATCGCCATACCGCGCCCGAGAAAGCGCTGCGGATAGATGATGCGTATCAGCGCGGTGTTGACGCTCATGAGTGCAGCACCACCAAAACCTTGCAGTACACGCGCCACCGTCAGCATATTCAGTGACGAGGAGAGGGCGCAAAACAGGGATGTGGCGATGAACAGCGCCAATCCGACCTGATAGATGCGGCGATAGCCGAGCATATCACCGAGAAATGACAGCGACAGCAGCGAAATTACGATAGCAATTTGATAAGCGTTAACGATCCAAATCGATTCGGCCGGACTGGCGTTAAGTTCGCGTGCAATGGTCGGCAAGGCAACGTTAGCGATAGCGCCGTCCAGCACCGCCATCATGATGCCCAAAGCGATGGTGATAATCGCGCCATAACGCTGCGGAAGAGGTAATCCATCCTGAGAAACGGTAGCAGACATAAATAGGATAAGTGAAGGAAGTGAATATCATCATGCTAATCAATTCGCTGCGGAAAAGCACCGCATTCATTGACATAAAATTACGTGTGGATGTGTCACTTAACCTGAGTCGTTGCTGCAAACCTGCTGAAACGCATATACTGCCATTTCTGTTCCGTTTTTTTTGAAACACCGTTGAAAAAGGATATGCATCATGGCGAACAATGATAACGATAAACAACCAGACTCCGTTTCATCGGTGATGAAAGTGTTTGGCATTTTGCAGGCGCTGGGTGAAGAGCGCGATCACGGCATAACCGAATTATCCCAACGGGTAATGATGTCCAAAAGCACGGTTTATCGCTTCCTTCAGACCATGAAATCGCTTGGCTACGTGGCGCAGGAAGGGGAAAGTGAGAAATATTCGCTGACGCTGAAGCTGTTCGAGCTCGGTGCCAAGGCCCTGCAGAACGTTGATTTGATTCGCAGTGCCGATATCGAAATGCGAGAACTTTCACGCCTGACCAAAGAGACCATTCACCTCGGCGCGCTGGAAGAAGACAGTATCGTTTACATCCATAAAATTGATTCGCTCTATAACCTGCGTATGTATTCACGCATTGGACGCCGTAATCCGCTGCACACCACCGCCATTGGTAAAGTGTTACTGGCGTGGCGCGATCGAAGCGAAGTGCAGGAGATCCTGAGCGAGGTTGAATTTCGTCGTAGCACGGCGAAGACCATCGTTAGCGCCGATGCGTTGCTGGTAGTGTTAGATCAGGTCAAAGTGCAGGGATTTGGCGAAGATAATGAAGAGCAGGAAGAGGGCTTACGCTGCATTGCAGTACCGGTTTTTGATCGCTTTGGTGTGGTCATTGCGGGGTTGAGCATCTCGTTCCCAACCATCCGCTTTTCAGAAGAAGGGAAAAATGAATACGTTGCGATGTTGCATCGTGCTGCACGCAATCTGTCAGAGCAAATGGGCTATCATGACTACCCTTTTTGACAGGAATAACGGGCTGTTGCCAGCCCGCTTAAACACTTAATTGTCGACCACTTCACCACTTTTCTTCAGTAACGGACAATCCGTTACGCCAACGATGCCGCTGTCTGTGTGCAGATACTGCGCCGTGATCATGCCGCGCGCGGTCAGATAGCTGCACTGCAGCCCCAATCCCGCCGCATTCTTATTGCTGCCGGTAAGCACGCCATAGCCTGTCAGCAGCATGGCTAACCAAACCAACACAACCAGCATAATTGTCCGAATGAGTAGTTTCATCTTCTCTCCTTGTGATACATAACGCAGCTCTCCCGTAGTTGCTGCCAGACCTACTGTAGCAGCATGCCTCGCTTTAGCCATCGAATCGATCAGAGATAACTGAAAGAGCGGGCAGGGCGGGATATTCTGCTTTCAGCGGCTACCCATTATCTTTTGCGCTAGCAACGAGTAGAATCAGCGGCGGAGTAGATGTTTGATTTTTGACTATAGAGGCAGTTATGAACGAATTAGCCGCAAACACCAGTCCGCTGTTCACCTATGGCGTCCTGGCCATCATCATTATTGTGGCCTTTATTGCCTGGTTTTTCGTCAATCGGGCTAGCGTGCGCGCCAGTGAGCAGATCAGCCTACTGGAAGCGTTAATAGAAGAGCAAAAGAAGCAGAACGCGCTGCTGCGACGTTTGGTAGAGGCTCAGCCATCTACAGCAAAACCCAACGCGGATGAAGACGCGGATGAAAAACACGATTTTATTCGGATGATACCGGAACGTTAAGCATTAAGTAATACGCTTCAGCGGTGATAACGGCGATCGCTTGCGCACTGAAATGGTGCGCAGCAACCTGAGTTAAAGTAATTGAGCAGGGTGTTCTAACAGCAAAGCGTTGCGGTTTAGCCTGGATGGTGAATATCAACCAGGATTAATCCTAAGGTGATTTTGTTAAATCAAGCTCAATGATGTTTTTTTTAACATTTAATTGTTGGCTGCATAGTTAAAAATGAGATAAATGCCACGTAATGTTAATGCGTTTAAATGGGGCGTATATTATTCCGGCCTCCTGATTTTGGTGCAAAACAATTAATAACTTATACCGGTCAAATCTATTTGTACAAGATTTGTACAGGGCGGGGTTGTTGTGCAGCAGGGGGAATTTTTAGTGGAATATTTTATTGATGCCATATTAGTGCAATATTTTTAGCGTAATGTTAACCGCTTAAATTGTACCGAATTAACTGTTACCGCTGCGCTTGACGAAGCAACATTCTGACGCTAAGTATACTGACTGATAACCCTTTTTTTGGCGGTTAATGCAGGTTGCGGCATTATCTACGTGAGTAAGTCGCTCGATGTATTAACTAATTATGTGCGTCACGTCGATCACTGTTTAAAAATGGCTTGCCATTAATTTGCGGATATGTGATAACAAATCGTGGGTCAAACGAGGTACAGTTCTGTTTATGTATGGCATCTTCAGTAAAGAAGTTACGAGTAAAGACGTTGACGTTGAATACCGCTTCCTTGCCGAACCTTAAATTAGTGCCTCATTCAGTAATGTCTCTGGTTTATCTGTAAGTCTGCCTGCGGGCAATATAATCATTGAAAGGAAATTTGCGAAATGGCAAAGATTAAAGGTCAGGTTAAGTGGTTCAACGAGTCTAAAGGTTTTGGTTTTATTACTCCTGCTGACGGCAGCAAAGATGTGTTCGTTCACTTCTCTGCAATCCAGGGCAATGGTTTTAAAACGCTGGCCGAAGGCCAAAATGTTGAGTTCGAAATCCAGGACGGCCAGAAAGGTCCTGCTGCGGTCAACGTTACCCCAATCTGATTTCGCCCTCAGGCTCGGTGCCATGCACCACTGAAACGAATCTTAAAGCCCTGTTCAATGAACAGGGCTTTTTCTTTAGGCTTTCTGTCGTCAAACGATCAAGGTAAACTGCGCCGCGTAAAGCTAACCCGGAGTTGTCTATGTCGTTGATTTGCCCACTTTGTCAGCAGCCACTATTACAGCAGGCCAACAGTTTCCGCTGTGATGCCGGCCACCAATTTGATCAGGCCAAAGAAGGGTACGTCAATCTGCTGCCGGTGCAGCATAAAGGTTCGCGTGAACCGGGTGATAGTGCAGAGATGCTGCAGGCTCGTCGCGCATTCCTTGATGCCGGACACTATCAGCCTCTGCGCGCTGCCGTCGCGGGAATACTTACTCAGCATCTCAGCGGGCAAGCCGCGCAGGTATTAGATATCGGTTGCGGTGAAGGCTATTACACTGCAGCGATGGCGGAAGCACTGCCTCAGGCACAATTATGGGGTCTTGATGTGGCGAAGGCGGCGATTCGCATGGCATCCAGGCGCTATCGCGAGGTGAAATTTTGCGTGGCGTCCAGCCAGCGCTTACCCTTTGCGGATGCGTCTTTAGATGGCATTGTACGCATCTATGCGCCCTGTAATGAAGATGAATTGCGCCGTGTGATTAAGCCTGGCGGATTGCTGATAACCGTTACGCCTGGCCCGCAGCATTTGCAGCAGTTTAAGGCGCTGATTTATCGCGAGGTACAGCTGCATGCGGCGGAAGAGAAAATGTACCCTGGCTTTAAGCAGGTCGTTCAACAAAACCTGCATTACGCTATGACATTGAGTGGGACAGCGGCAGTGAGCTTATTGCAGATGACGCCGTTTGCCTGGCGTGCGCGTGAAGAGGTGTGGCAAAACCTCGCGGCATCCAGCACGTTTAATTGCGATGCCGATTTTACATTGACCTTGTGGCAGCGTGATTAACGCGCTTCCACCAGCGTGTGGTAAATTTTCTCCAGATCATCCAGTTGTTTGACGGCAATCAGCAGGCGGCGTTTTTCGAGCTGCATCACCAGAATGCCGTCCTCCGAAAGATTCATACTCTGAATACGGCGATAATCGATCCACACGCCGCCAAAAAATAGCCCCTCATCCTTCATCAGCAGTTTTGGACTGCGAATCCAGAATAACCAGATCGACATAAAGCACAGCACCATCAGCAAATTGGTGGTGAGTTGCGTGCCATGGTTATCGATGTTGTTCCACAGCAGTATAAGCAGCAGGACCACGAAAATGGCGCTATCGATCTTATGTCGGCGACGCAACGCCACGCGAAGTTTGGTTGGGCCATTGCGGCGTGGCAGAATCGCTTCATCATAAATGGCGAAAAGTACCAGGCCGGCAATCAGCACGGCAATAAGGGCGTCAGTCAGTGACATTAGGTGTTCTTCCTCAACCGAAATTACCTCAACGTGGGCGCTCAGGTAATGCCGTTCGAAAATAGCCGGGAGACACGCTCCCGGCTTGATGATTACAGACCGAGCAGGCCGATCCAGTAACCGAAGATCCCGATGGCGAAGAAGCCAACGATAATCCACAACGCGTTAACCTTACGACGCAGCAGCCACATACAACCAAAGGTTAGCAGCAGCGGAATCAGTCCCGGCATCAGCTGATCGAGAATGGATTGTACCGTGGTGACGGTCGTTTTACCGGTCTGGTCGGTAATCCGCGAGACCACCAGTGGCACATTCACATGCGTCCACTTGTTGACCAGCGCCCCCATGACAAAGAGGCCGAGAATCGACGCGCCCTCCGTCAGTTTCTGTAGGAAACCACCGCCCATATCGCTAACGATATCGACGCCTTTACGGTAGCCGTACGCCACGCCGTAATAACGCGTCAACAGACGTACCGCGTTAAACAGGATGAAGAACAGCAGCGGACCCAGCAGGCTGCCACTCATTGCGATACCTGCACCGAGAGCGGCAAATACCGGACGAACCGTACCCCAGAAGATCGGATCACCCACACCCGCCAGTGGGCCCATCAGACCCACTTTAATACCGTTAATTGCGGCATCGTCAATTGGCGCACCGTTAGCACGCTGTTCTTCCATCGCCATGGTCACGCCAAGTACCGGCGCCGCCACATACGGATGCGTGTTGAAGAACTCGAGGTGACGTTTAATCGCCTGTTTACGCGCGTCGTTGTTTTCCGGATAAAGACGGCGAATCACCGGCACCATTGAGTAGCAGAAACCCAGCGCCTGCATGCGTTCAAAGTTCCACGAACCCTGAAACAGGTTAGAGCGCAGGAACACACCGCGGACATCGCCAGGGGTGAGCTTCTTAGGAGTATTCGTTGTATCAACCATGATTTCACCTGTTCCTAGTCGAGTTCGTTATCGAGGTCATTGTTAGCAGGACCGGCGTTTGCAGCGCCTGCAACGCGGTTATATTTCGGTGCCAGCTGGATATACAGCACCGCCATCACCACGCCAATCACGCCGAGCGCGACCAGGTTGAAGTTGGTGAAGGCTGCAGTAACGAAGCCAAGGTAGAAGAACGGCATCAGGTAGCCTGCGCGCATCATATTGATGACCATCGCGTAACCGACTACCACGATCATGCCGCCAGCGATATTCAAGCCATTGGTGACCACTTCTGGGATGGAGTTCAGCAACTCCTGCACGATGCTGGTGCCGACGGAAATCGCCACAATCAACGCTGGAATGGCAATACGCATCGCCTGCAACACCAGCGCCGAAACGTGGATCCAGCTAATTGCGCTCAGATTGCCTTTCTCCGCAGCTTTGTCAGCGGCGTGCTGGAAGGCGACGGTGATGGTACGCACGATGATGGTCAGCACCTGTCCCGCGGCTGCCAGCGGAATGGCCAGTGCGATACCGGCACCGACGCTTTGACCGCCGGCAATGACCAGAATGGTCGAGATGATAGAAGCCAGCGCCGCATCGGGTGCAACCGCTGCACCGATGTTCATCCAGCCCAGTGCGATCATCTCCAGCGTACCACCGATGATAATACCGGTTTTCATGTCGCCAAGAACCGCACCAATTAAGGTACAAGCCACCAGCGGACGGTGGAACTGGAACTCATCAAGAATCGATCCCATCCCGGCGATACAGGCCACAATAAATATCAAAATGATTTGTAGCGTGGTTATCTCCATTGCATTTCTCCTCTGCAAGGTCTGTAAAATTCGCCCACGTATGCAGGCAAAGGGCGAACTACGGATTGACCTTGGCGATCAGGTCCATCATTTTCAGTCGCTGATCGCTGGACACTTTACGCACTTCCAGTTCGATACCGCGCTCGTTAAGTTTGCGGAACGCGGCGATATCTTTTTCATCAACCGATACCGCGTTGTTTACCTGGGTTTTGCCCTGGCGGAACGCCATGCCGCCAATATTGACTGACTTGATGTCCACGCCTTGCTCAACAATCCTCACTACATCGGTCGGATTGGTGAACAACAGCATCACTTTGTCATGACCATATTTTGGGTTATTCCAGACACGCACCATTTTGTCGACATCCACCACGTGCGCGGTAACGCCCGGCGGTGCGACTTGGGTGAGCAACGTTTTACGCACATGATCGTTAGCCACTTCATCACTGACGACGATGATGCGGGTTACGTTGGTCTCTTTCGTCCAGCGCGTTGCCACTTGTCCGTGAATCAAGCGGTCATCGATACGCGCAAGGCCGATTTTCATATGATCGCCCGGAGCCATTGGCTGTTGCGGCTGAGCAGGGGCTTTCGCCACCACCGGTGCCGCAGCCGCAGCCGCAGCTGCAGCTGCTGGAGCAGGCGTTTCGGTTTTAAGGGCTTTAACGCCTTCACGACCGGCTTCTACCGCGATGTGAATCAGTTCTTCCAGCGATGGGTTGTCATCGCGTCCCATCAGCGTTTCCACCAGCATCGGGATGTTGACGCCAGCGATAACGTCGTAGCCAGGCTTATCCACCACAATACGGCTTGCCGCATTAAACGGACTACCACCCCAGGTATCGACCAGGAACAACACGCCCTTTGACGTGTCGAGATCTGCCAGCCGCGCCTGATACTTTTCGATTAGCGTTTCTGCATTTTCGCCGGGAACGAAATCAATCCATCCGACATTTTCCTGCTCACCCAACAGCATTTCTGCTGTTTTAAGCAACTGTTCTGCCGCCCAGCCATGTGTACCAATTACAATAGCAATGGTCACTTGCTACCTCCGTTCGCGTGAGAGATTCTCTGGCATTGCCGGGAATCATTGAAAATTACGGTTAGTGTTTCAGGTGGATCGTTAGGTCTAAGATGAAGAAAAGCATCAATAAATAAAACGAAACTATCCGCTGCACAGCGATAAGGTCGCGATTTATTTTAGTGATCGAAAAAATAAATTATGTGATGTTTGTCAGCTATTGAGAGCGTAACGGCGCTAATATGCACTTTTGTTCGTTATTCATGCGATTGCGTAGATATTTGTAAATGTAATAAATTTTTTTGACGTCGTTGATGTAACTGATACATTAGCCATCTGTTTATTACTCAGGAGTACCGGGCTTCAGCTCACCTTTATGGACCGTCACCGACGTCGCTCAACATGTTCTCTGCGCGTTCCTGCGCACGTTTCCACGCTCTCCAGCGTTATCACCGCCTGCAACGATCCTTCGTCTCGCCCTCTGGCGCAGACTCAATTTCGTGCGCCCGTTAGTTCGGCAAGGAGTCATTGATGGAATTTCTCTTCGACCCCTCAATCTGGGCGGGTTTGCTCACGCTGATCGTGCTGGAGATTGTTCTCGGCATTGATAACCTGGTGTTCATCGCCATTCTCGCAGACAAATTGCCGCCGAAGCAGCGTGATAAAGCCCGTCTTATCGGCTTGTCGCTTGCACTGGTAATGCGTCTGGGCCTGCTGTCGCTCATCTCATGGATTGTTACGCTGACGCGGCCCCTATTCAGCGTAGGCGATTTCAGCTTTTCTGGACGAGATTTAATTCTGTTGTTCGGTGGTTTGTTCCTGTTATTCAAGGGAACCATGGAACTGCATGAGCGACTTGAGAGCCGCGGGCATGAACATCAAGGCAATAAGAGCTATGCCAGCTTCTGGGCGGTGGTGATTCAAATCGTGGTGCTCGATGCAGTGTTCTCACTCGATGCGGTGATTACCGCCGTCGGTATGGTGAACCATCTGCCGGTAATGATGACCGCGGTGGTGATTGCGATGGGCGTGATGTTGCTGGCCTCAAAGCCGCTAACGCGCTTTGTCAACGAACACCCAACGGTGGTGGTGCTGTGTCTGAGCTTCCTGTTGATGATCGGTTTGTCGCTGGTGGCCGAAGGTTTTGGTTTCCACATTCCGAAAGGTTATCTGTACGCTGCGATTGGCTTCTCAATTATTATCGAGCTGTTTAACCAGATTGCGCGCCGCAACTTTATTCGCCATCAGGAACATCGCCCGATGCGTGAACGCACCGCCGAAGCGATTCTGCGTCTGATGGGTGGACGCCAGCGTAAGCAGTCAGCCACGACAGAAGAAAATGCGTTGACCGAAGCGATGCCGCAGGAAGCGTTTAAAGATGAAGAGCGCTACATGATTAACGGCGTGTTGACGTTATCGCAGCGTTCCATCCGCAGCATCATGACGCCGCGCGGTAATATTTCGTGGGTGGATGTATCGCGTCCGCTGGATGAAATCCGTATTCAACTGCTGGATACGCCGCACAGCTTGTTCCCGGTATGTCGCGGTGAGCTGGATGAAATTATCGGTGTGGTGCGTGCGAAAGAGCTGCTGGTTGCGTTGGAACACGGTATGGATGTCGCAACCTTTGCTGCTAACACGCCGGCGATCGTGGTACCTGAGACGTTAGACCCGATCAATCTGCTGGGCGTGCTGCGCCGTGCTAAAGGTAGCTTCGTGATCGTCACCAACGAGTTTGGTGTGGTGCAGGGTTTAATCACGCCGCTGGACGTACTGGAAGCGATTGCCGGTGAGTTCCCTGACGAAGATGAAACGCCAGATATTATCGCCGATGGTGACGGTTGGTTAGTGAAGGGCGGGACCGATCTGCACTCGCTGCAGCAGTTACTGGATCACCACGAACTGGTGAAAGCCGATGAAGATCACGCGTCGTTAGCCGGTTTGCTGATAGCGCAAAAAGGCCAGCTGCCGCTGCCAGGTGAGGTGATCGATCTGCCGCCGCTGCATTTCCAGGTGATTGAGGCGACCGATTACCGCATCGATCTGGTGCGCGTGACCAAAGATAAGCCCTTCGATCATGAAGAGCATGAAGAGTAAGTAACGCGCTTGATATGAACAAAAACGGCCATTCCGCAAGGAGTGGCCGTTTTTTTATGGGTGAAATATGTGGAAAAGTTTAGGCGCTCAGCTGGGCCTGATGTTGCGCCAGCCACAGCGGAAAATCTTCAATCGGCATTGGACGCGCGTAGAAATAGCCTTGTAAATGATCGACGCCGCGCTCACGCAGATAATGCGCCTGCTCGGCCGTTTCTACACCTTCGGCAACCAGCGAAATATTCAGGCGTTGCGCCAGTGAAATCACCATATCGGTGACGGTGGCGTTAATCGCATCAGTACCAATCGCGGCGGTAAAAATTTTGTCGATCTTCAAGACATCCGGCTTGAGATCTTTCAGATAAGCCAGCGAGCTGTGACCGGTTCCGAAATCATCAATCGCCAGGCGCACGCCAATATCATGTAGCTGCGCTACCACCGATTGATCGATCACCGGCAAGGCATCGCGTTCGGTCAGTTCGACCACCAGCTTGGGCATTGGATTGGCAGGCCACCAGATACTCTGCAGATCCTCAACTATCGCGCGGTCGCGGAAGTGGCTGGCGGCAACGTTAATCGCAATGTGGAACGACGGACATTGCGGCAGATTCGGCAGCTCATTAACCACTTTCGCCAACACAAAGCGCGTTAATGGGGCAATCAGGTTTTGTCGCTCGGCCAGCGGAATAAACACGTCCGGCGCAACCCAACCCTGACGCTGGTTATGCCAACGTAACAGCAACTCCATGCCATCGCACTCACCGCTTTTAGCGTTTATTAACGGCTGGCAGTAGACCATAAATTCGTTGGCCGTGATGCCATAGCTTATCTGCCAGCTAAGACTCATGCGGTTGGCCGTCGCCAGCCAGACGATGTAGCCGATTAACAGGCTGAGCATTAGCGCCAAAGGCAGCTGCGACGGTAAGGTGTTCAGTGCCAGGCGCGCCGGGGAAGGGCCGTATAAGGTGATGCTGAAGGGGTAACGTAGTGATGCCTGATCGTAAGCCACTTCATCTTCAGAAGGCTCGGTCTGCTCAATCAGCGGATTACCATATTCAAGGCTTTGTCCGCCGACATTGAATATGGCTCGCTCAACCCAGGGCAGCTGCGGCTCCAGTAGGTAATCGGTCATCAATTCAATATTGATGACCTGCAGCAATCCATCATGATTATCCAGCGATTTGGGCGTCCAGAGCAGCAGCACCGGCGATCCTTTTAACAGATCGTCGTCGGTCGCCAGCATCATGCGCTGGTTGTTGAGCGCCAGCTCAGGATAGGTTTGGCTGAAGGAGAGATTCAGTGGACCAAAAATGCTTGAGCAATACAGCGTATCGTCTTGCACCAGCAGCACGGTGCGCACGGTTTGCAGTGCGGCGATTTTCTCAATCAGCGGATAGCGCACTTGTGCGCAGGGCACACCGACCAAACCGAGGGTGTTATTGGCCGAAACATCCAGTGGCGAGAACATGCGATCGAAACGTTCAATCGCGCGGCCGGCGAAATTTAATGACTGCTGCTCAATACGTGATTTCTCTTCGATGTAACGAAAAGTCAGCGTCAGAACCAGAACCAGCGAGGCGATCACTAACGCAATAAGCAGACGCTTACGGCGAAATTGACCCACAAATTGCTGGGGAATGAGCATCAGTAACCACCTTGCAAGACAAAGATTGAAGCCAAATTAACGTGAAGGTTATCGGCATTGAGGCGGCCAGGTTTAGTGCGGCAGAATAAAAAATCGGCACTAAAAAAAGCGCGGCCACTCAGGGCCGCGCTCGAAATCAATGTATCTGGTTTACTCAGTTGGAGGTAGCAACGGATGAAGAAAAAATTTCAACTGTTGCTTTAATCATCAATGAAGCGATGAGCAATGACTAATCGCACTGGACCTTAATCGCCAGTCCGCCGCGCGAGGTTTCACGGTATTTGGCATTCATGTCTTTGCCGGTTTCGTACATGGTCTCAATCACTTTATCCAGTGAAACGCGCGGTTCACTGGTACGGCGCAGCGCCATGCGCGCCGAGTTAATCGCCTTAACGGAAGCAATAGCGTTACGTTCAATGCACGGCACCTGAACCTGGCCCGCGACAGGATCGCAGGTCAGTCCCAGATTGTGTTCCATACCAATTTCCGCCGCGACACACACTTGTTCCGGGCTGCCGCCCAGCAGTTCCGCCAGACCCGCCGCGGCCATTGAACAGGCGACGCCAACTTCGCCCTGACAGCCCACTTCAGCACCGGAAATAGAGGCGTTCATTTTATACAGCACGCCAATTGCACCCGAGGCAAGGAAGTAGCGGATAAAGATGTCGGGCGTGACGGGTTCAATAAAGTGATCGTAATAGGCCAACACTGCCGGCACGATGCCGCAGGCACCGTTAGTTGGCGCCGTCACCACACGACCACCCGCCGCGTTCTCTTCATTGACCGCCAGCGCAAACATATTCACCCAATCGATCACGTCCATCGGATCTTTCGAGTGTTTAGTCGATGACACCAGCAGACGACGCAGTGAGGCCGCTCGACGCGGAACACGCAATGGACCCGGCAGCACGCCTTCAGTATTAAGGCCGCGATCGATGCATGCCTGCATGGTTTGCCAGACGTGACCAAAATAGGCGTAAATCTCATCACGACTATGCAGCGCCAGCTCGTTTTTCATCACCAAACCCGACAGCGACAAACCGCTTTCACGACAGTGGCTAAGCAGCTCTTTGGCGGAATTAAACGGCCAGGGAACAGTCACTTCATCCAGCACCGGCTGACCGAAATGTTCTTCATCGACGATAAATCCGCCGCCAATGGAGTAGTACGTTTTGCTCAGGATCAGTAAATCACCCGCGAAGGCGAACACCGTCATGCCGTTTTCGTGCAGCGACAAGTTTTCGCTACGAAACACCATGCCGCCTTCGCGCGGGAAATCAACTTCACGTGCGCCGTTGGCTAACAGCAAACGTTCGCGCTGCTCAACATCTTTTATGAATGCAGGAATGCCGTCGATATCAACGGTGGCCGGTTCGAAACCCGCCAGACCCATGATAATGGCAATATCGGTGTGGTGACCTTTGCCGGTGAGCGACAGAGAACCATAGACGTCGACCGCCACGCGCGTTACGTCTTGCAACTTGCCTTGTTCGGCCAGCAGGTCAACAAACTGCTTACCCGCTTTCATCGGGCCAACGGTATGCGAACTGGAGGGACCGATGCCCACTTTAAACATGTCAAAAACACTAATCACAGGTGACACTCCTCACAAATCTTATTCTGCACGGCACAAGCCGTTTATGCGGCTAATAGTAATCGCCTGTGCCCTATTACGAGCAGCTTTTCGCATGAAATAAACTAATTATAAACCACAGAAATTGTTATCCGGCTGTACAGTTGTGAAGCGGATCGATTTTCGTGATGAAAGGCTAACGAAACGGGGGGATTACGGCAGCGCGATTTGCTGACCCAGCGCGCGGATGATGCCGGCCGTCATGCCCCAGATAAAGTAATCCTCATACCATGACAACCACACCTGATGTTGGCGATGGCCACGGCGTAGCGTGAGGTCACTATAACGGCTGAGGCGTAGCGCTTCAGCCAGCGGCATGGCAAAGGCACTTTCGACTTCGTCAGGATTGAGAGACAAAGCAAGATCGGCGGGAATGATTCCCACCACCGGAGTAACGGCAAAACCAGTGCTACTGGTCACCGGCGGCAGAACGCCAATAATCTGTACCTGCTCCGGCTGAATCCCCACTTCCTCCTGCGCCTCGCGCAGCGCGGTGTGGATCAGCGAATGATCGGTGGCATCCTGCATGCCGCCGGGGAAAGCAACCTGACCAGCGTGCTTCCGCAGATGAGAAGATCGACGTGTTAACAGTAAGCCAGGTTCAGCACCGTTAATCACCGGAACCAGCACTGCTGCGCGCCGTCCACTGATGGCGCTTTTGGTGGTCTGCAGCGGCGGCTGCAAGACAAAGCGGCTAAGAAATTGGTCCAGCGTTAAATTCATCTCAATTCTCATCGCGCAGGCTAGGCAGAATGCGGTTCACCTTGTGGAAGGTTTCCTGATATTCGGCGTGGAGTTCGCTGTCCGCCACTAATCCGCCGCCAGCGGCGCAGTAAAGTTGGTGGTTTTCAGCAATCAAGGTACGAATGGTGATGCTGGTGTCCATGCGACCGCACAGGCTGATGTAACCGATGCTGCCGCACCACGCATTTCGGCGATGCGGCTCTAACTCTTCGATAATCTCCATCGCGCGGATTTTTGGCGCGCCAGTAATGGAACCACCGGGGAAGCAGGCGCGCAGCAGATCGGTGGCGGTGAGCGTGGCAGGTAAACGCGCGCGAATAGTGCTAACAAGATGATGTACTGCCGGGAAAGGCTCCACCACAAACAGTTGTGGAACACTGACGCTGCCGGGTTCGGCAACGCGACCAATATCATTACGCAACAAATCAACAATCATCAGATTCTCAGCGCGATCTTTCTCTGAATTGGCGAGTTTCTCCGCCTGCAGGCGGTCGGCTGCTGCGTCAGAGAGGCGCGGCAGCGTACCCTTAATCGGACGTGTTTCAATCTCCTGCTGCTGTAAGGAGAGGAAGCGCTCAGGCGACAAACTCAGCAGCACGCTGTTTGGCAAGCGCAGGAAAGCGCTAAACGGGGCGCGATTAGCCTGGTTCAGGCGCAAAAATGCCTGCCACTCATCGCCGCGATAGCCAGCCTGAAAACGCTGTGCCAGGTTCACCTGATAGCAATCACCGGCTTGAATATACTCCTGCACCGCATGAAATCGCTGCGCATACTGCTCAAAACTGAGATTGGATTGCCACTCGCTGGTCAGGGCGAAAGGCTCCGTTTGCGGCGCGGTTTGTGTTTGTAGCCATTGCCAGCGCTGTTCCGCATCGGTGAGCGAGACCAGCGTCAGTTTTTGCTGATGGTGATCGGCGATCAACGCCCAGTCATAAATCCCCACCGCCATATCCGGCGTAGTGAGATCCTGCTGCGCGCGCTGTGGCAGGGTTTCAAAGCGACGCCCCAGATCGTAGCCAAAAAGTCCGATGGCTCCGCCCTGAAAAGGTAAATCAGCATCAAAATCTGGCGTGGCACCGAGCTCAGCACATTGCTGCTGTACCAGCAGGAGCGGATCGGCCGCAGAGAGCATCACCTTATCGCCACAGACAATTTCGGTGCTTGCGCCACGTGTGGTTAGGGTAGCGCGCGGATCGGCAGTCAGGATATCAAAGCGGTTATCCGCATGATCGGCCTGGCCAGAGGTCAGCAACATCGCCCAGCACTGCTGAGCAAGCGGAGCGAAAAGGTGTAACAGCGTTTCGGGCGTATACTTCAGAACGAGGCTTTTTACCATCATGGGACAAATCACTTCAGCAAGCAGGTCGCTAGCCTGGCATATTTTTTTGTTGCTGGCACCCGTTTGTTCCACGTGGTAATAATGCGTCCCCCTAGCATCAGGAGTGAATTATGTTTACAGGTCTTCCAGCGTTATCTCACGAACAACAACAACAAGCGGTTGAGCGCATCCAGGAATTGATGGCGGGTGGTATGTCGAGCGGTCAGGCGATTGCGCAAGTGGCGCAGGAGATCCGCCAAACCTATAAAGGGGAAGGCATTCGGGCGATGTTCGAAGACGATGAGGATGAAGAAGACGACGACAACGAATAACGCCCGAACAGATTTATAGCGCGGCGATAATTTTAATTTCGACTTTATACTTCGGATTCATCAAACCGGCCTGCACGGTGCAACGCACCGGCGCATTGCCCGGGGAAACCCACGCATCCCAGGCGCGGTTCATTGCCGGGAAGTCAGTTTTCTCGACCAGGAAAATCGTCGCGTCGAGAATTTTACTTTTATCCGACCCCACCCGCGCCAAAATGGCGTCAATCACCGCCAGCGCGTTGGCGGTTTGCGCTTCTGCATCGTCATCCAGATTTTCCGGTACGCTGGTGTAATACACGGTTTGGTTATGTACTACCGCTTCTGACATGCGGTGCTCCGCATCGATACGCGTAATGGTCATGCTGTTCTCCTTTAGTTTTGCTGCGCTAGCCTGCCATATCCCAGGGGCGAATGTCATCTGTTGTGGTTGGCAGGCGGGAATCCTGACATAATTACAGTGGTTTTTAACGATGATGTGAGGAAGTGTGGCAGACGATTTTGCAGCTGATGGCGCGCTAGCGCAGGCGATTCCGGGCTTTAAACCGCGTGAAGCACAGCGCCAAATGGCACAAGCGGTCACCGAGGCGGTTAAAAAAGGTGGCGAGCTGGTGGTTGAAGCTGGCACGGGAACCGGTAAAACCTATGCCTATCTGGCCCCGGCGCTGCGCGCGAAGAAAAAAGTCATCGTCTCAACCGGTTCAAAAGCGTTGCAGGACCAGCTGTACAACCGTGATTTGCCCACCATTGCGCGAGCCTTGAAGTTCAGCGGTAAAACTGCGCTGCTGAAAGGGCGCTCCAACTATCTCTGTCTTGAACGTCTGGAACAACAAAATCAAACCGGTGGCGACCTTAGCGTGCAGGCGCTGGGTGATTTGATCAGCGTGCGCGGCTGGTCGTCAGAAACCAGTGATGGCGATGTCAGCAACTGCAGCGGCGTGGCAGAAGACAGCCCAATCTGGCCTTTTGTCACCAGCACCAATGACAACTGCCTCGGCAGCGATTGCCCGTTGTATAAAGATTGCTTCGTAGTGAAAGCGCGAAAAAAAGCCATGGACGCTGATGTAGTGGTGGTGAACCACCACCTGTTTCTCGCCGATCTGGTGGTGAAAGAGGGCGGCTTTGGCGAACTGATCCCGGAAGCCGATGTGATGATCTTCGATGAAGCGCATCAATTACCGGATATCGCCAGCCAATATTTCGGCCAGCAGTTATCGAGCCGGCAACTGCAGGATCTCGCCAAAGACATCATCATTGCCTATCGCACCGAAGTGCGCGATGTGCAGCAGTTGCAGAAATCCGCCGATCGTCTGGCGCAGTGCGCGCAGGATTTCCGGTTGACGCTGGGCGAGCCCGGTTTTCGCGGAAACCTGCGCGATCTGTTAAGCGATAACAACATTATGCGTATGTTCACTCTGCTGGATGATGCGCTCGAGCTCTGTTACGACGTTATCAAGCTGTCGCTCGGCCGTTCAGCGCTGCTGGATGCCGCGTTTGAGCGCGCGGCGCTGTATCGCACACGTTTGAAGCGTTTGCGCGCCATTAATGAACCGGGCTTCAGCTACTGGTATGAGTGTAACAGCCGCCATTTCACGCTGGCGCTTACGCCGCTGTCGGTGGCGGAACGCTTCCGGGAAGTGATGGATAACCGCAAAGCTGCGTGGATCTTCACCTCGGCAACGCTGGCGGTGAATGAGCAGATGAGCCACTTCTCAAGCCGGCTGGGCGTGGATAACGCCACCACCTTGATTCTCGACAGTCCGTTTGACTACACCCAACAAGCGTTGTTATGCGTGCCGCGCAACATGCCAGAACCTAATCATCCCGGTGGTGCGCGTCAGCTCGCACGCATGATGAAGCCGCTGATTGATGCCAACAAAGGCCGCTGCTTCTTCCTTTGCACCTCGCACAAGATGATGCGTGAGTTAGCGATAGAGTTTCGTGCTTCGATGACATTACCGGTGCTGCTGCAGGGTGAAACCAGTAAAGGACAGTTACTCAAGCAATTTCTCGAAGCCGGTAACGCGTTGCTGGTGGCGACCAGCAGCTTCTGGGAAGGTGTTGACGTGCGCGGCGATGCGTTGTCGCTGGTGATTATCGATAAGCTGCCTTTTACCTCACCTGAAGATCCGTTGCTGAAAGCGCGCATGGAAGATTGTCGCTTACGCGGTGGCGATCCCTTTAATGATGTGCAACTGCCCGATGCGGTGATCACCCTGAAACAGGGTGTTGGCCGCTTGATTCGCGATACCGACGATCGCGGTGTGCTGGTGATTTGCGATCAGCGTCTGGTTTCTCGCCCTTACGGCGGCCTGTTCCTCAACAGTTTGCCGCCGACGCCGCGCACACGCGATATCGCGCGCGCCATCGAGTTTGTCCGCCAGCCAGTGGATCACTAATTTGTGCCAGGCTGTGATAAGATGCGCGCCATTTTGACTCTCTGAGGTTGTTATGTCCGTCCGAATTTTAGCCCTGGACACGGCGACAGAAGCCTGTTCTGCCGCGCTGCAAAATCTGCAGCAGATTGATGCCCGCTTTGAAATCGCCCCGCGCGATCACACCCAACGTATTCTGCCGCTGGTTCAGGAGCTGTTGCAGGCGCAGCAGCTGGAGCTGACCGCGCTTGACGTACTGGCATTTGGCCGCGGCCCGGGCAGCTTTACCGGTGTGCGTATCGGCATTGGTATTGCGCAAGGACTGGCGCTGGGGGCGAATCTGCCCATGATTGGTGTTTCCTCGTTAGCGACCATGGCACAGGGCGCCTGGCGCTTAACCGGTGCGACACGCGTGTTGGCGGCAATTGATGCGCGGATGGGCGAGCTCTATTGGGCCGAGTATCAGCGCGACGAACATGGCGAATGGCAGGGCGTGGAAACCGAAGCGGTGATCAAACCGGAAGTGGCGATGGAGCGTATTGCCGCGTTGAGCGGTGACTGGATGACCGTCGGCACCGGCTGGCAGGCTTACCCGCATCTTATGACCGCGCCGGGCGCACACCTTATCGCCTCAGAGGTTTTACTGCCAGCGGCTGAAGATATGCTGCCGCTGGCGCTCAGCGCCTGGCAGCGTGACGAAGCGGTGGCGGTAGAGCATGCCGAGCCGGTTTATCTGCGGAATGAAGTGGCATGGAAAAAGTTGCCGGGACGCTAAGCGGCGCGCAACTTATCTGCACCGGTTCAGTCTAATCAGAGAAATAACAGGAGAAGTGCTATGCCAATAAGTCGTAAAGGGATGTCTGGCGCTCTGTTAGCCTGCGCGCTGCTGCTCAGCGGCTGTGTTTCGGTGCCAGATTCTATTAAAGGAAGTTCTGAGCTGCCACAGCAAGATTTACTGCGCGTGATGAACGCGCCACAGCTGTATGTCGGTCAGGAATCGCGTTTCGGCGGCAAAGTGGTGAAGGTCACCAATCTTAACGGCTTAACCCGGGTAGAGATTGCCACCCAACCGCTGGATGATAGCGCGCGTCCGCGCTTAGGTGCCGCTTCGGTTGGCCGCATTTTTGCCGATATTCGCGGCTTCGTGGATCCGGTCGATCTGAACAATCAATACATTACGGTGCTGGGTAACATCAAAGGCATCGAAAAAGGGGATATCGGCAAGGCCAGCTACAACTTTGTGGTGATCGATGTACGCGGTTATCAGCGCTGGCATTTGACGCAGCAGGTGATGACACCGCCACAACCGATCGATCCCTATATTTGGTATGGTCCAACGCGCCATCGTGCGGGATATTGGGGGCCTAATCCTTATTGGGGCATGAACCTCGGCCAGCCGGCGCAGGTGCAAACTATCCTCACCGAATAACGCTTTATCATTTAATTTACGGCCCGGTCGCGGTGCTTGCGAGCGGGCCTTTTTATTGGGCGCGCAACCGATGCGCGAAATTTAGTGATGCGCTTCGCAACCTGAAAATGCCGAAACAGGCAAACTGGTACAATCAGTTAAAATATTGTTAACAACACTGATTGTCGAGGCGGCGATGGCTACACAACAAGAATATCGGGGTGATTCTTTGAACAAGGTTTGGCTCAAACGCTATCCGCCAGATGTCCCAGCGGAAATTAGTGCCGATCGTTATACTTCTCTGGTCGATCTTTTCGAACATGCTACTCAGCAATATGCCGATCAGGTGGCATTTATCAATATGGGCCAGCCGATGACCTATCGGCAGCTGGAAAAGCAGAGCCGCGCCTTTGCGGCCTGGCTGCAGCAGGGTTTAGGCTTGAAGCAGGGCGATCGTGTGGCGTTAATGATGCCCAATCTGCTGCAATATCCGGTTGCCCTGTTTGGCGTCCTGCGCGCCGGCATGGTAGTCGTCAATGTCAATCCGCTCTACACGCCGCGCGAACTCAAACACCAACTGATTGATAGCGGGGCCAGCGCTATTGTTATCGTGTCGAACTTTGCCCACACGCTGGAAAAAGTGGTGGCCGAGACGCCAATCAAGCATGTCATGCTGACGCGTATGGGCGATCAGCTGGCACCGGTGAAAGCCACGCTGGTCAATTTCGTGGTTAAGTATGTGAAAAAGCTGGTGCCAAAGTATCACCTGCCCGGCGCCGTGCCGTTCCGCAGCGCGCTGCAGCAGGGCGAGCAGATGACCTATCAGCGTCCTACCGTCACCAATGATGATTTGGCCTTCCTGCAATATACCGGTGGGACCACTGGCGTTGCCAAAGGCGCGATGTTGACCCACCGCAATATGCAGGCCAACCTGGAACAGACGAAAGCTACTTACGGCAAGCTGTTGCGCCCGGGTAAAGAGCAGGTGGTGACTGCGCTGCCGCTCTATCACATTTTTGCGCTGACGGTGAACGGACTGCTGTTCCTCGACCTCGGCGGCACGAATCTCTTGATTACAAATCCGCGCGATATTCCGGGCTTCGTTAAAGAGCTGAGCAAGTTTCCGTTTACTGCCATCACCGGCGTGAATACCTTGTTCAATGCGCTGCTGAATGATGCCAACTTCAATAAACTCGATTTCTCTACGCTGCGCCTGTCCGCTGGCGGTGGCATGGCGGTGCAAAAAGCCGTTGCTGAGCGTTGGGAAAAACTCACCGGTCACTATCTGCTGGAGGGTTACGGCCTGACCGAGTGTTCGCCACTGGTGTCGGTGAATCCGTATGATATTACCTGTCACACCGGCAGCATTGGTTTACCGGTGCCTTCCACCGACGTGCGCATTGCGGATGATGAAGATAAAGAGGTGCCGCCGGGTGAGCCGGGCGAGCTGTGCATTCGTGGTCCGCAGGTAATGACCGGCTACTGGCAGCGCGCCGATGCCACCGATGAAGTGCTGAAAAATGGCTGGCTGCATACCGGTGATATTGTTACCGTTGATAGCGAAGGCTTTATTCGCATCGTCGATCGTAAAAAAGACATGATTCTGGTGTCGGGCTTTAACGTGTATCCTAACGAGATTGAAGATGTGCTGATGCAGCACGAGAAAGTGCGTGAAGCCGCGGCGATTGGCGTACCGAGCGATCTGTCAGGCGAAGCAGTAAAAGTGTGCATCGTGAAGAAAGATCCGTCATTGACGAAAGAGGAAGTGCTGGATCATTGCCGTCGCCAGCTCACCGGCTACAAAGTGCCGAAGATTATCGAGTTTCGTGACGAGTTGCCGAAGACCAACGTGGGCAAAATATTGCGCCGCGAATTGCGTGATGAGGCGAAGCGAGAAGGGCAGTAACGCGCCATTCTCCTCAGGTTAACGCCGGCACAGTCCGGCGTTTTTATTGCTTTTAACATGGAGCGCTGCGCGTAGTTTGCCGCAGCGAGAAAGACAACGTGAATTACACCCTGATCGACCAAAATGACCAACTGGCCGCCGTGTGCGAGAAAGCACGCCAACATGCTGCCGTGGCGCTGGATACCGAATTTGTGCGCACCCGCACCTACTATCCGCAGCTCGGCCTGATTCAGCTGTTTGATGGCGACCAGCTGATCCTGATCGATCCGCTTAATATCAGTGACTGGACGCCGTTCGTGGCGTTGCTGCAGGATAAGCAGGTCACCAAATTCCTCCACGCCGGTGGAGAAGATCTTGAGGTGTTCCTGCATCGCTTCAAGTGCCTGCCCGATCCGATGATCGATACGCAAATACTGGCAGCCTTCAGTGGTCAGGCGCTGTCATGGGGCTTTGCCTCGATGGTGATGCACTTTAACCAAATCGAGTTGGATAAAAGCGAATCGCGCACCGATTGGCTGGCGCGTCCGCTGACCGAGCGTCAGTGTGAATATGCCGCTGCCGATGTCGCTTATCTGCTGCCGATTGCCCATCAGCTGGTTGCGCAGACAGAAGCGGCCGGCAATATGGCGGCGGCGCTGAGCGAATGCGACACGCTGTGTCAGCGCCGTCTTGACGTGCTGCAACCCGAAGAAGCCTGGCGTGACATCACCAATGCGTGGCAGTTGCGCCCACGCCAGCTGGCAGCCTTGCAGCGTCTGGCGGCGTGGCGTCTGAATATTGCGCGCCAAAAAGATATGGCGGTGAACTTTGTGGTGCGCGAAGAGAATCTGTGGAAAGTGGCGCGCTTTATGCCGGGCAGCCTTGGCGAGCTGGATCATTTAGGGCTGAACGGCCATGAGATCCGTTTCCACGGTAAAGCGATGGTGGCGCTGGTGGCTGAAGCACAGGCGCAGGATGAAGCTACCTTGCCGCAGCCGCTGCCGAATCTTATCGATCATCCGCACTATAAGCAGGCCTTCAAAGCCATTAAAGCGCTGGTGCAACAGGTGAGCGAGGAGAGTGGATTTAGTCAGGAGTTGCTGGCATCACGCCGCCAGATCAATCAGGTGCTGAGTGTTTATTGGGGATTGAAGAACGCATCGCGCACACCTGAGCTGCTAACAGGTTGGCGAGGTGATTTGCTGAAGGCGGGTATCGACGAGATCCTGCAGGCGCTGTAAGTGCAGCATTTTCCCCTGCGCAATACCGCAGGGGAAAATCAGGAAACCGCTTTAATCATTTAGGAACGTCTTCCGGCTCCGGCAGCGTTACGTTGAGCTCAAGGATGGAGATATCATCCCCTTTCTGATCCAGCTGAACGGTCACCATATCCGGGTCAATTTTTACGTATTTACAGATCACTTCCAAAATATCGCGCTTCAGTTGCGGCAGGTAATGGGGCTCACTGTCGCCCCTTCTGCGTTCGGCTACGATAATCTGCAGCCTTTCCTTGGCTATATTGGCTGTGTTCTTCTTACGGGATAAAAAGAAATCAAGTAATGCCATTGGTTATCCCCCGAACAGGCGTTTAAGGAAACCCTTCTTCTCTTCTTCAATAAAGCGGAAGGGGCGTTCTTCGCCAAGCAGGCGATCTACGGTATCAGCATAGGCTTTACCGGCGTCAGCGTTTGCGTCGAGGATCACCGGCTCACCCTGGTTAGAAGCACGCAGCACAGATTGATCTTCCGGAATCACACCAACCAGTGGAATGCGCAGAATTTCCAGCACATCTTCCATGCTCAACATATCACCGCGGGTGACGCGGCCTGGATTGTAACGGGTCAGCAGCAGATGCTCTTTCACCGGATCCTGGCTGTTCTCGGCACGACGTGATTTAGACGAGATGATGCCAAGAATACGGTCCGAGTCACGAACTGAAGAGACTTCCGGGTTGGTGGTGATGATGGCTTCATCGGCGAAATACAACGCCATCAGCGCACCGGTTTCAATGCCCGCCGGTGAGTCACACACAATGAAGTCGAACTCCATCGCCGCCAAATCATTCAGCACTTTCTCAACGCCTTCACGAGTCAGCGCATCTTTATCACGCGTTTGCGAGGCCGGCAAAATGTAGAGTTGCTCAGTACGCTTGTCACGGATCAGCGCCTGGTTCAGTGTGGCATCACCCTGAATAACGTTAACAAAGTCGTACACCACGCGGCGTTCACAGCCCATGATTAAATCCAGGTTACGCAGGCCGATATCGAAATCGATGACGACCGTTTTTTTGCCTTTCTGCGCTAACCCGGTGGCGATGGCCGCGCTTGACGTGGTCTTGCCAACGCCCCCTTTACCCGATGTAACTACAATAATGCGTGCCATAAATGTTGATTTCCTTAACGAAAGAAAAGGGGCTTAATTAAGTGTCTGAATGGTAAGCGCGCCCTCTATCAGGCTCAGGCGTGCCGCTTTACCAAAGAATTCCGCCGGGATCTGATCGATCATCCAATATTCCCCGGCAATTGAGACCAACTCTGCGGCGAGGTTGGTACAAAAAATCTGGCTATCGCTTTGGCCACCTACGCCGGCCAACGCACGGCCACGCATCATGCCATAGATATGGATATTCCCGTCGGCAACCAGCTCGGCACCGGCGCTGACGCTGTTGGTGACGATGAGATCGGCATTACGCGCATAAATCTGTTGGCCCGAACGCACTGGCGTATTAATGATGCGCGTTTTACTGACGGCTTCTGCCGTTACCGCGGGAAGCACGGGGGCGGCTTCGACAACCGGAGCACTCGCCTGTTTGCGACTCTCTTTACCTTCAGAGAGTACCGGCAAACCTGCGCGGGCAATCATTTTTTTCAGGGCTTCATCTTTGCAACCGCTGACGCCAACGATACGTAAACCCGTCGCCATCACCGCTTGTTGCATCTGCTTCCAGTTAATGTCGCCTGTCAACGCTGATACATTGAGCACCACGGGCGCATTCAGTAAAAAGGCCGGTGCCTGATCGATTTTTTCCTGGAGCGCCTGACGAATCACCTCGGGTTGCGAATGATGCAGATGAACGACTGACAGGGTAAAACTGCTTCCCTTGAATTCGATTGGCGTTTGCGACATCTTTGCTGACTCAGTCCTGTTTTACGACCTTTAAATGTACGTCGATAAAATCGGCAATAACATCAAACGGTCAATATTCGAAGTTCTGCAAGCATGTTATAGTTACTGCTATATTCAGGCAAGTGACGCCATCGGTTAATTCGAGTAAAAAATATGTTTTGTGTGATCTACAGAAGCCCGCAACGTGAACAGACTTATCTGTATGTTGAAAAAAAAGACGATTTCTCCCGCGTACCAGAAGAACTGCTGCGTGGCTTCGGCAAACCCCAGCTGGCCATGGTGCTGTCGCTGGATAAGCGTGACAAGCTGGCTAACGCGGATATCAATAAAGTTAAGCAAGGTTTAAGCGAACACGGCTATTATTTACAAATTCCACCACCGGTTGAAAGTCTGCTCAACATTCATCTCGATCAGGGTAAAATAGATTAATTCAGATTCATCTGTAAAATATATCCTGTAGAAATAATCAGTGCTATTTGCGTTAATTAACTGCCCGCGTTAACCCTTTATTGCGGGCAATTATCCAGGCATTTGCAGATTTTGTTGTATACGATTAACGACTTTTGACAATTTCCACCACGCCTGCCGCCACAAACCCGCTAATATATTCCCTCTCAGCCTGCCGCGTTCCGGCACTGAATTCGACTTACTCGCCAGTCGCACTGGCGGCAAACACAACTCAAGCAGGGGAATAGCATGTATCAGCATCGTAACTGGCAGGGCGCTCTGTTGGATTATCCGGTCAGCAAAGTGGTTTGCGTCGGCAGCAACTATGCTAAGCACATAAAGGAAATGGGAAGTGCCACGCCAACCGAGCCTGTGGTGTTTATCAAACCGGAAACCGCGGTCTGCGATCTGCGCCAGCCGCTGTCGATTCCGGCAACCTTTGGTGAAGTGCATCATGAAGTGGAGCTGGCGGTGCTGATTGGCTCGACGCTGAAGCAGGCGAGCGAAGAACATGTCGCTAAAGCAATTGCCGGTTACGGCGTCGCGCTGGATTTAACCCTGCGCGATGTGCAGGCGGGTTTGAAGAAAGCGGGTCAACCGTGGGAAAAATCGAAAGGCTTTGATAATTCATGCCCGCTGTCAGGATTTATACCGGCGGCAGAATTCGGCGGCGATCCACAGAATACCGAGCTGAAGCTGATCGTGAATGGCGAGGTGCGTCAGCACGGTACGACTGCCGATATGATCCACAAAATTTTGCCGCTGATTGCCTACATGAGCCAGTATTTCACGCTGCGCGCAGGTGACGTGATCCTGACCGGAACGCCTGAAGGCGTTGGCCCGATGCGCTCTGGCGATAAACTGGAAGTATCACTTGCCGGTCACGGTATTTCCACGCGCGTACTGTAAAACTTGCATCACCGCACCTGAAGCTTTATAAGGTGCGGTCTTATTATCAACCCGGACCGCCATCATGACTGAACAACCTTTCTGGCAGACTAAACGCCTTGACCAAATGAACGACGCAGAGTGGGAATCCCTGTGCGACGGCTGTGGCCAATGTTGCCTGAATAAGTTGCAGGATGCGGACACCGATGAGATCTACTTCACCAACGTCGCCTGTAATCAGCTGAACATCAAAACCTGCCAATGTCGCAGCTACGAGCGTCGTTTTGAGTTAGAAGAGAACTGCATCAAGCTGACGCGCGAAAATCTCACCAGTTTTGAATGGCTGCCGCGTACCTGTGCCTATCGCGTATTAGGGGAAGGGAAAGCCTTGCCGGCCTGGCATCCGCTGATCGCCGGCTCTAAAAAAGCGATGCATGCCCAGCGCATTTCCGTGCGTTTTATTGCGGTGCGTGAGAGTGAAGTGCGCGATTGGGAAGAGCATATAATTGATCGACCGGACCGTAACGGTTAAACATAAAACAGGCAGCTACGGCTGCCTGTTTTGTTTGTGCTTATCGTCCGAACAGATCGCGGCGTTTAGGTTTAAACGGTTGGGCAATTAACACCAGCAGCGCGACCAACAGATACGCCGCGAAAATCACGATCATCCACTGCGGCATGCTCCAGGTCAGGAAAGTCCAGCCACGTTCGGCGCAGTCGCCGCTGGCGACAAACACCGAGGGCAGCCATTTATCCAGCGGCAGCCAGGTGGGGAAACGCGCCGCAAAATCGCAGGTGACAAATGGATTGGGGTGCAGCTGAATCATGGTGTGGTCGTAGGAGAGGCGAACCCCTTCAATGGCGCTATAAATCCAGATCAGGATCGCCGCCCAGCGCAGCGGCGTTTTTGGCGCGATGGCACCCACGATGCCTGCACCCATCACACCAAACAGTGCGCAACGCTCATAAATACACATCACGCAGGGTTGCAATCCCATCACGTGTTGAAAATACAAAGCCGTCAATTCAAAAGCCAGAGCCGTTAGGGCCAGCAAAAGCCAGGCACCTCGTCCACGCGAGCATTGATTCAAATATCGCAACATATTGCTTTTCCTGTAACCGTTAATGTTTCGCAGTGTAAACCAAAAGCGCACCCGTGCCAGCCAGGCAGCGGGAAAAAATCATGTACAAAAATGACTTAAGTCTGGTTGAAGTGAAAAAAGAGTGGACTCAAAAGGCGAGAGAAAATCTGTCGGCAACAAGCGCAGCGCAAACGTATGCTTTGTCGCACTAGCGTGTCTGAAAACACAGCTGAATTTTGCGCCAGCGCGCGCTTTTAATCGTTTGGCAGGCTATTTCCGCTATAGCCGCTCTGGTATGATGAGTCGTATTACGATAAAGAAAGCAACGAGAAATAAATGCTATGGTGATTAAGGCGCAGAGCCCTGCGGGATTTGCTGAAGAGTATATTATTGAAAGCATCTGGAACAGTCGTTTTCCGCCGGGATCCATTCTACCTGCCGAACGTGAGCTTTCTGAACTGATTGGCGTGACTCGCACCACGCTGCGTGAAGTGTTGCAGCGCCTGGCACGTGATGGCTGGTTGACCATCCAACATGGCAAGCCGACACGCGTAAATGATTTCTGGGAAACCTCTGGTTTAAACATCCTCGAAACGCTGGCCCGACTCGACCACGATAGCGTGCCGCAGCTGATTGATAATTTGCTATCGGTGCGTACCAACATCTCTTCCATTTTTATCAGCCGTGCACTGCGCCATCATCCAGAAAAAGCGCGTGAAGTGTTGGAAAATGCGCTGAGTGAGGAGGATAAAGCAGAGGCTTACACCGAGCTCGATTATCGTGTGTTTCGCGGTTTGGCGTTTGCGTCCGGTAACCCGATTTATGGTTTGATTTTGAATGGCCTGAAAGGGTTGTATACCCGTGTGGGTCGTCACTACTTCTCCAGTCTGGAAGCCCGTGAACTGGCGCGTAACTTCTATCGCCAACTGGCCGATCTGTGCGTGGCAAATCCTTCGCAGGAGCAGATTGTCGATAGCGTACGTGAATACGGTCGACGCAGCGGTGAGATTTGGCACAAGATGCAGAAAAGCATGCCGGATGATTTAGCCAGCAAGCGATAACCAGCGATAAAAGTAAAACCGGACGTTAACAGTCCGGTTTTTTGTTTTATAGCGTTGGACCGCGCGTGGGCGATCGATCCAGCAACTCGACGCTACCGTCTTCATTCTGCTGTTCCAGAATCACGTCAAAGCCCCACAAACGATGCACATGCTTCAGGACCTCTTTGCGGCTTTTATCGAGCGGCGCCCGCTGTTGCGGCACATAACGCAGCGTCAATGAGCGATCGCCACGTAAGTCGACATTATAAACCTGAATGTTCGGTTCCAGATTGCTCAGATTATATTGTGCCGACAGCTGCTGCCGAATGGCGCGATAACCCGCTTCGTCATGAATGGCCGCAATTTCGAGGAAATTGTTGCGGTCATCGTCCATCACCGTAAATAACCGGAAATCACGCATCACTTTTGGCGACAGGAACTGGCTGATGAAGCTTTCGTCCTTGAACTCACGCATGGCAAAATGCATGGTTTTCAGCCAGTCGGAACCGGCAATGTCAGGGAACCAGTAGCGGTCTTCTTCGGTAGGTGTTTGACAGATGCGCTTGATGTCCTGGAACATCGCAAAGCCCAGCGCATACGGGTTGATGCCGTTATACCACTGACTGTTATAGGGCGGCTGATACACCACGTTAGTGTGGCTATGCAGAAACTCCATCATAAAGCGTTCCGACACTTTGCCCTCGTCATACAGATGATTAAGGATGGTGTAGTGCCAGAATGTCGCCCAGCCTTCGTTCATCACCTGCGTCTGTTTTTGCGGATAAAAATACTGGCTGACCTTACGCACAATACGCAGCACTTCACGTTGCCACGACTCCAGCAGCGGCGCATTTTTCTCCATGAAATAGAGCAGGTTCTCCTGTGGCTCAGAGGGATAGCGCGATGCCTGGATGTGCACCGATTCCTTCTCTTTACGCGGCAGCGTGCGCCAAAGCGTATTTACCTGGCTCTGCAGATACTCTTCGCGGCTCTGCTGACGGGCCTTCTCTTCCTGCAGCGAAATTTTTTGCGGACGTTTATAGCGATCAACGCCGTAATTCATCAACGCGTGGCAGGAATCGAGCAGGCGCTCAACTTCCTCGACGCCATAGCGCTCTTCGCAATCGGTGATGTAATTTCTGGCGAATAACAGGTAATCAACAATCGAACTGGCATCGGTCCAACTGCGGAACAGATAGTTATTTTTAAAGAAAGAGTTGTGGCCATAACAGGCGTGCGCCATCACCAGCGCCTGCATGGTCATGGTGTTCTCTTCCATCAAATAGGCGATACACGGATTGGAATTAATCACGATCTCATAAGCCAGGCCTTGCTGACCGTGCTTATAGCGTTGTTCGGTTTCGATGAATTTCTTGCCAAACGACCAGTGTGCATAGTTGATCGGCATACCCACGCTGGAGTACGCATCCATCATCTGTTCGGAGGTGATCACTTCGATTTGGTGCGGATAGGTTTCCAGTCCGTAGCTTTTCGCTACGCGGTCAATTTCCGCCAGATAATCATCCAGCAGTTCGAAGGTCCAGTCTGGGCCGTCACTGAGTCGTTTACTGTTGCGGGTCGGCTCGTCAAAGATTGTCGTCATAGCGCACCTCTGTTTTGCAAGCGGCAGGGATCACCTGTCACGATCGTTTAAGGCCTCATCCTGAGTAAAGATGGCCCAATAAAACTGAGCGAACACTTCAATGATAGTCCACTGTCGCCTATCCGAAACTGAATCTCAATTGAATTCTTTTGGCAGAAAATCATTCAAAAAGCGTCAGTTAAGCGGATACTTATGGTAAGTGTTGGTTTTATTTCAAATGTCAGGATAATATTCTGTTTATAAGTGCATTGTATGACTGCGGCGCTTTCTCCTGAAAAAAGGTAAAACCCCTACCTGACGCATAATAAATGGCTGATTAAGCGATTAAAGGCATAAAAAATCCTGATTTTTGATGTGATGCATGATTTCAGTGTGCAGTTAGGTGAAAAACATGTGAAATATGGCGGTCGAATGTAAGATTTGATGGGTGGTGAAATTATCCTGCCCTGGGCTTGGTTAATAGTTAATTATTCTTTTGCTGCGACGAGGGGCTTATGCGCGTAGTAATTCTTGGTAGTGGTGTGGTTGGGGTAGCAAGCGCATGGTATCTGGCACAGGCTGGGCATGAGGTGACGGTCATCGATCGTCAACCCGCAGCGGCGCTGGAAACCAGCGCCGGTAATGCCGGACAGATCTCGCCGGGCTACGCTGCGCCCTGGGCGGCGCCGGGCGTTCCGCTCAAAGCTGTCAAATGGATGTTTCAACGTCACGCGCCGCTGGCGGTGCGTTTGGACGGCAGCAAGTTCCAGCTGGCATGGATGTGGAATATGTTGCGTAACTGCGACATGCAGCACTATCAAGAGAATAAAAGCCGCATGGTACGCATTGCGGAGTACAGCCGCGACTGCCTGAAAACGCTGCGTGCCAGCACCGGTATTGCTTACGAAGGTCGGCAGGGCGGAACGCTGCAACTTTTTCGTACTCAGCAGCAGTTTGCCAGTGCCAGCAAAGATATTGCGGTGCTGCGTGATGCTGGCGTGCCTTATGAGTTACTCGAGGCGCATCAACTGAAAAATGTCGAACCGGCATTAGCGGCGACCGCCCACAAGCTTACCGGCGGTTTACGCTTGCCCAACGATGAAACCGGCGATTGCCAGCTGTTCACCCAACGACTGGCAGAGATGGCGGCGGCGGCGGGCGTCACTTTCCGCTACAACACATCGGTCGACCAACTGCTGCGCGAGGGCAACCGCATTTACGGCGTGAAGTGTGGCGAGGAAGTGATTAAAGCCGATGCTTACGTAGTGGCGTTTGGTTCCTACTCCACGGCGTTACTGAAAGATATCCTGGCGATCCCGGTGTACCCGCTGAAAGGCTATTCGTTAACCATTCCGATTAAAAATGCTGATGCTGCACCGGTTTCCACCATCCTTGATGAAACCTACAAAGTGGCGGTGACGCGCTTTGACGATCGCATCCGCGTGGGCGGCATGGCAGAAATTGTTGGTTTTAACACCAAACTGTTGCCGGCACGACGCGAAACGCTGGAGATGGTCGTCCGCGATCTTTATCCTGAAGGCGGATATGTCGAACGGGCCACGTTCTGGACCGGCTTGCGTCCGATGACGCCAGACGGTACGCCGATTGTGGGGCGCACGCCGCTCTCAAATCTCTATCTCAATACCGGTCACGGTACGCTGGGATGGACGATGGCTTGTGGTTCCGGTCAGCTGTTGGCCGATTTAATTTCCGGTCAGAAACCGGCGATTGCCGCAGATGATTTGTCAGTGCTGCGCTACCTGCCGGGTTTTGAGCCACATGCGTCGCCATTGCGTAACGCCAACGCGGCGCGTTGAAACCTCAGGGAGAGTACAAGCATGTCACGTCCAACCGGTGCCACCATCAGTCGCCAGGCACTGCGTCATAATCTGGCCACTGTGCGTCAGGCGGCTCCTCACTCGCACGTCTGGTCAGTGGTGAAAGCCAATGCGTATGGCCACGGCGTGGCCCGCGTGTGGCAAAGCCTCGCCGAAACTGATGGTTTTGCGCTGCTGAATATGGAAGAGGCGATTTTGCTGCGTGAGCAGGGATGGAAAAAACCGATCCTGCTGCTGGAGGGCTTCTTCCATGCCGACGATTTAGTGCTGATCGATCGCTATCGTCTCACCACCAGCGTACACAGTAACTGGCAGATTCAGGCGCTCGCCAAGGCACATCTGTCGGCACCAATCGATGTCTACCTGAAAATTAACAGCGGCATGAATCGCTTAGGTTTTCGGCCTGAACTGGCGCAGGCGGCGTGGCAAAAACTGCGCGCATTGCCTAACGTCGGTGAAATGACGCTGATGGCGCACTTTGCCGATGCCGAAAACCCGCAAGGCATCATTGAGCCGATGAAGCGCGTTGAGCAGGCAGCGGAAGGGCTCGATTGTCCACGCTCCTTGTCGAATTCTGCTGCCACGCTGTGGCATCCGGAAGCGCATTTTGACTGGGTGCGTCCTGGCATCATCCTGTATGGCGCATCGCCGAGCGGTGACTGGCAGGATATCGCCAGCACCGGATTGCAGCCAGTGATGACACTCCACAGCGAGATCATTGGTGTACAGCAATTGAATGCCGGTGATGGTGTCGGTTACGGCTATCGCTATCATGCTGGTGCAGCGCAGCGTATTGGTATTGTTGCCTGTGGTTACGCCGACGGCTATCCACGTCATGCACCCACCGGAACGCCGGTCAGCGTTGATGGCGTGCGCACACAAACGCTGGGCGCGATATCCATGGATATGATGATGATCGATCTGGAACCCTGCCCGCAGGCCGGAATTGGTTCGAAGGTTGAGCTATGGGGGAATCAGGTGAAGATTGATGAAGTGGCAAAAGCTGCCGGAACGGTGGGCTACGAGCTGATGTGTGCGCTTGCGCCACGCGTTCCGGTTGAGGTTATTTAAGCGCGGTCACGCTGCCGTGCATCTTCTTGCTGCAGCGCCAGGCGATCAGAGCCAGCGCTGCACCTGTCAACATCATTAACGCCAGCGATGATTTCTCTGCAACGGGCAGTGCCACGATTGCCATGCTGCCACCTGCGCCACACGCCATCTGAATAAAACCTTGCAGGGCCGCGGCAACACCCGCTTGCTGCTGATAGGGCTCCAGCGCGTAGCTGGTGGCCGGCCCCACCGTAAACGCCAATCCTGCTACAGAAACCGCTACCGGAATCATGTATAGCGCCCAATGGTTTTGCCATGCCGCGGGTAGCAGCGTGGTGCCCATCATCAGCAGAATCGCGCCAATCAGCATCGTGGCAAAGCCCATCGCCAGGCAGAACGGACGTCCGGCTTTGCGAATCGTTTTATTCACGAAGGCGCTCACCAGCATGATCCAGAAGCCGTTGGCACCAAATGCGAAGGAGAACTGCAGCGGCGTGAGGCCACCTTCGGTCATCAGCACGTGCGGCGCTAACGAAACATACGTCAGCACCATGCCCAGCGCGCCCGCATTGGCAAATGCGAAGGCGAGGAAGCGCGGTTCACGCGCGATCGCAGCATACTGCGCTAGCGGTAAACCTTTGACGCGCAGCGTGTCCGCAGGACGCGTTTCCGGCAGCCACAGCAGTACGATCAAACCGATAACCAGCGCATAACCGCACAGGAACCAGAACGGCATACGCCAGCCGTAGGCTTCAGCCAGAATCCCGCCCAGTAGCGGTGCCAGCGCTGGCACGATATTCAGTGCGCCGTTGAGAAAGCCATAGGCGCGCGCGGCATCTTCGCCACTGAGGCGATCGCGCACGCCGCTGAATGCCACCACCGCGGTGCAGCACACGGCACAGCCCTGAATGATACGTGCGAGGAAGAACACCGGCCAAAGCGTCGCAGTGGCAGCAATCGCGCTGCCGATGATATAGAGTCCCAGGCCGATCAGCGCGATCGGTTTACGGCCAAAGTTATCCACCAACGGTCCGGTGACCAGCTGACCAATGCCCATCACTAACAAAAACAGCGGAATGGTGATCTGGATAAGACTCACCGGGCTGTTCAGTCCATCGGCGATTTGCGGCAGAGTAGGGAGGTAAAGATCAATACCAAGCGGCGCCAGCAGCACCAGGCTTAGCAGAATTAAGGTGAATTTTTGCATTACGAACCGAACGACCTGTTAAACAAGCGGGAAGGGTAATGACTCTGCGGGGAAAAAGAAAGGGATAAAAAAATGCGATGCCTGCCAACGTGCACAGGCACCGCGTCGAGGGTATTAGTAAGCGCCGTCGCGACGTACCACGACACCTGCGGTTTTAAACAGAATGGCGATGTCCGTCCACAGCGCCCAGTTCTTCACGTACCAGGAGTCGAAGTAAACGCGCGTATCGTAGTCGATGTCGTTACGGCCGCTAACCTGCCACAGACCGGTCATGCCCGGCTTGGCCATCAGGTAGTAATCAACATCGCCGGCATAGCGCTCCAGTTCCGCTTCAATCACCGGACGTGGACCCACCAGGCTCATTTCGCCGCGAATCACGTTCCACAGCTGTGGCAACTCATCAAGGCTGGTTTTACGCAGGAAGTTACCAATTTTGGTGACGCGCGGGTCGTTTTTCAGTTTGAAATCACGATCCCACTCGGCACGTGCCTCCTCGCTGGTCGCCAGCAGGTTTTGCAGCGCTTCCTGCGAGTTGGTGACCATTGAGCGGAACTTCAGGCACTTGAACTTCACGCCATCTTGTCCCACGCGTTCATGGCCATAAATCGCATTGCCACCATCGCGTTTCACCATCGCACACAGCAGACCAAACACCGGTCCGAGGAACAGCAGCAGTAGCGAGGCCACCACGATGTCGAAAGTACGTTTCAGGAAGCGGGAAGAGCGTTTCGCCAGGTTATTGCTCACGCGCAAGATCATCACTTCATGACTGAAGATAAATGACATGTCGGTGCCATACAGCGGCACACCACGCAGCGTAGGGATCACGGAAATCGAACGGCACTTCATTTTGGACAGGAACTTCAGCCATTTATCGCGCACCACTTGCTGCTCAAACTCGGTGGCGACGATAAATTGCGTGTTGTCACGGTCCATGGTCTGCCAGTTAATATCTTTCCAGGTAATTACCGGCACGCCATTCACTTTTTCATGCTGTTGGTCATCATCCAGCGAGATAAAGGCCTGCACGTTATAACCCAGGATCTCTTCACTTTGCAGCGCCGCATAAGCTTCCATCGCATTTTTGCCGGAACCAATGATGATGGTTTCCTTCTGCCATTGGCCCGCGCGGTTGATTGCGCGTTTCACTACCGCGCGCATCAACGGCAGCAGCAGCAGGGCGTAGGTCCAGCTAAATACCCAAACCATGCGCGAGAAGTCCCATTTCGAGAAGGCAATCAGCGCCAGATCGAGCAGAGAGAAGACGAACAGCGTCTTGATGACTTCTTTCAATTCAAACCAAAACGGCTTGCGGTAAGTGTAGTGACGCATGCGTACCCAGAACCAGGCGGTACAAAGCACCGAAAGGCCTAATTGGGCAATAAACCGGTATTCAATCTGCTGTGGCGGAATAAAGGTATCCAGTTCGCCCCAAATACCTTGAACGGTAGCGGCAGATAAAAACAATGCCAGATTTAACGCAATTAAATCCGATAAGCTAAGTGCGACTTTTGCGATGAGATTTTTGCGCAGTCCGCTCCACGAGCGGGTTGCGCTATTCATTATCAAAGTACTTGCCATAAAACCTGCTCTCTTTTCTTAAGTAAAAGATGGCCTGACCAGAATCAAGTACGCGCTCAGGAGTGGTCCGCTGAAAAGCAGAAAAAATAATATTTTCAGCGAGATATAAGTCAGTGCTGCCATAAGCGCTGCAAGGAAAGGACCGTTTGAGACGTGATGCACGTCACGAAAAGCTGCAGCAACGTTTAAGAGTATGCAGGAGTTATTTGACAGAGTTAATATGGAAATAGTCTGAAAAGGAAATAAATGACTAAAGAAATAATTGGCTAATTATTTGAAATATAAGGTTAAAAGTAAAATAAACTGCAATATGACGCTTCATTTTAAGACAACTTTTCGGAATGACCGCCATTGGCTCAATGGCGGTGAGAAACAATCAGGCAGGTTTTTTTAGGACCCACAGGTCCTGCTGTTTGTCATAATGTCCGATTTGCAGATCGACCGCCTCGCCATCAATCCACGCCGGTACACTGGTTTCCACATCCCAGCCGTCGAGTTGGTCACTCAGGCCGGGATTGGTGTGGCAGGGAATACTCACAGTATCGACATTGTCAGTATTGAACTCTGCATCAACAATTTCATAACGACCAATCTTCACCACGTGTCCCATAACATTCTCCCGTATTTGCTGGGTTGAGTAGTGAGCATAGTCGTTCACACGCCTTTTACGAGCGGTAAAGACTCGGATTATTCCTTGTCTTCACTCACGCGCACGCCAATTTTCACGATTTGATTGTCCTCTTTTTCGGCTACTGTCCAGGTGAGTTGATTCCATTCCACCTGATCGCCGACCACCGGCGTGCTGCCTAACAGGCTCATCACCAGCTGACCCAGCGATTGCTGATCGTTGGTCTGCTCATCCAGTTCCAGCCCGTAAATTTGGGCGACATCGCGTAGGCGCGCCTCAGCATCAAGAATAAAGTCGCCGAAGAAGCGCTGATCGAGCGATACCGGAGGCGACTGGCTGAACATCTTGCCTAACGCCGGCAAATCGCGCTCGCGGCCGATGACGCACAGTACATCGCCTTCTTTAAGACGCGTATTGCCGTTCGGATGCATCAACGCGTTATCGCGGAACAGCGCGGCGATGCGGGTTTCACGCGGCATCTGTAAATCGCGCAGCGCGGCGCCGACGCACCACTTATCGGCGCTCAGTTGATAGATGAACTGCTCCCACGGATTTTCCGGATGGATATCCAGCCCAACGCGACTGATTGGCGAGGCGGTCGGCGGCACCACCACTTTGGCGCGTTTGGCGGCATAACCGAGCGAGGTGCCTTGCAGCATCAGCGAAACCAGTACCACAAAGAACGCGATATTAAAGTAGAGCTTGGCGTTTTCCAGCCCAGCCATCATCGGGAAAACGGCGAGGATGATCGGCACCGCGCCACGCAGGCCGACCCAACTAATAAAGATTCGTTCGCGCCCGGTGAAGCCTTTAAAAGGTAACAGGCCAACGAGGATGGAAAGCGGGCGAGCCACCAAAATCAACCATAGTGACAGAATCATCGCTGGCACCGCGATGTGCCAAAGATCGGACGGCGTTACCAGCAATCCCAGCACGATGAACATGCCGATTTGGCTCAGCCATGCCATGCCGTCAAAGGTTTGCAGGATGCCGTGGCGGTTACGAATGGGGCTATTACCCAACAGGAAACCGCAGAGATAGACCGCCAGGATGCCGCTGCCTTCCATTACTGTGGTGAGGGCAAATACGATGATGCCGCCGCTTACTGCCAGCAGCGGATACAAACCCTGCGCAAGGTTAATGCGGTTAATCAGCTGCTGTAGCGCCCAGCCGCCGCCGAGGCCTAACACAATGCCCAGACCAAACTGCTGAACCAGATGAACCACGAACATCCAGCTTAATCCAGACTGGCCTTGCTGAATCATGTCGATCAGCGTGATGGTAAGAAACACCGCCATGGGATCGTTACTGCCGGATTCGATCTCCAGCGTTGAGCTAACACGTTCATTCAGGCCTTTATCGCCCAGCAGTGAAAACACCGCCGCGGCATCGGTGGAACCGATAATCGCGCCAATCAGAAAGCCCTGCATCAGGTCGAGTTTAAATAACCAGGCTGCAGCGACGCCGGTTAATCCGGCGGTGATCATTACGCCGACTGTCGCCAGCGATAGCGCTGGACCGAGCGCCACTTTCAGTGAGGACGCTTTAGTCCGCATGCCGCCATCCAGCAGGATAATGGCTAACGCGAGGTTAGAGACCAGATAGGCAACCGGATAGTTATCGAACGCGATGCCGCCAATGCCGTCAATGCCGGCCAACATGCCGAGAGCAAGGAAGATCACCAGAATAGGAATGCCAAGGCGGGATGAAAAGGAACTGAGCAAAATACTTGCTGCTACCAGCACGGACCCAATAATGAACAAACTGTAAATCATGCTGGCATTCAACGGCATTCTCCTGCGGCGGGAACAAAAAAGACAAACTGCGGGGGATTCACACAGACAAGGTGAAAAGATAATGCCTTATCAATAGCTTGTCAGCGCTTAATTGCACATTTTTTCATTCTGTGGGGCCGTATCCCATATACGGCTACATTTGTATGAAAATTCAACAGGAATTGGCAAGGATTGAGGTTTGCTGCTGATAAGAAAAAGCCGGTCAGTGACCGGCTTATACATTCAGGCTTCAGCCGCCTGTTTGTGGAAAAGCTCTCTAAATACCGGATAGATATCTTCTGGCTCACGAATATGCTGGATTGCAAAGTTATCAAACATCGCCTGCAGGTGTTCATACTCGCGCCACAAGGTCTGGTGGGCGCGGCGCGTAATTTCAATGTAGCTGTAATAACGCACAACCGGCAGAATATGCTTGGCTAAAATCTCGTGACAGAGTGGGGAATCATCGGCCCAGTTGTCACCGTCTGAGGCTTGCGCCGCATAAATGTTCCACTGCGCCGGGTCATATCGCTCTTTTACCACTTCATCCATCAGCTTGAGGGCACTGGATACAATAGTGCCGCCCGTTTCCTGCGAGTAGAAGAACTCCTGTTCATCAACTTCTTTCGCCTGGGTGTGATGGCGAATGTAAACCACATCAACGTTCTTATAGGTGCGGCTCAGGAACAGATACAGCAGGATATAGAAGCGCTTCGCCATATCTTTAGTGGCTTGATCCATCGAACCTGACACGTCCATCAAACAGAACATCACGGCCTGGCTGGACGGTTCTGGCCGCTTCTCGAAGTTTTTGTAGCGCAGATCAAAGGTATCGATAAACGGCACACGCTCAATGCGCGCGCGCAACTCAGCGATCTCTTTACGTAGGCGTTCTTCTTCCAGCAACTGGGCTGGTTCACTGTTTTCTACTTCCGTCAGCGTCGCTTCCAGCTCGTTTAGCATGCGGCGTTTACCCGCCGTCATCGCTGTACGACGCGCCAGCGAGTTCTGTAGCGAACGCACCACGCTGATGTTAGCCGGCGTACCGTTTGAGGTGTAGCCAGCGCGATGGGTTTTGTACTCGTTTAACTGACGATGCTGATTCTTACGCAGGTTCGGCAACGCCAAATCTTCGAACAGCAGATCGAGATATTCATCTTTTGAGATCTGGAAGACGAATTCATCCTGACCATCACCGTCCTGGCTTGCATTCCCCTGGCCGCTGCCACCGCCGCTGCCGCCACCTTGTGGGCGCTCAATGCGGTCGTTTTGTACGAAGTGATCGTTCCCGGGGTGAACGCGATGGCGATTACCGCCGCGGCCCTGGTGGAAACTCGGCTCATTGATATCGTCAATTGGAATCGAGACCGATTCGCCGCTCTCGACATCGGTCACCGAACGCTTATTGATGGCCTCGGAGATCGACTGCTTGATTTGCGACTTATAACGGCGCAGAAAGCGCTGCCGATTGACGGCGCTTTTATTCTTACCGTTGAGACGCCGATCGATAAAATAGGCCATAAAACTCCCCCAAGCTGCATTGTAAGCTTAGGCCGGGATCACCCGGCCTCCTGTTGCAGCACTCAAGCGCTGCGTCGCTTACAGGTAACGATTATGACGACTTACGCACGCGCAGATACCACTCACACAGCAGGCGTACTTGCTTGCGGGTATAGCCTTTTTCCATCATGCGATCGACAAAATCGTCGTGTTTTTTCTGCTCGTCCGTTGAGGTTTTGGTATTGAACGAAATGACTGGCAGCAACTCTTCGGTGTTGGAGAACATTTTCTTCTCGATGACCGTGCGCAGTTTTTCGTAGCTGGTCCAGTTCGGGTTGCGACCGCTGTTTTGCGCACGTGCTCGCAGCACAAAGTTCACAATCTCGTTGCGGAAATCTTTTGGGTTACTGATCCCGGCAGGTTTCTCGATCTTTTCCAGTTCGGCGTTCAGCGATTCACGGTCAAACAGTTGTCCGGTGTCGGGATCACGATATTCCTGATCCTGAATCCAGAAATCGGCATAGGTGACGTAGCGATCAAAGATGTTCTGCCCGTATTCAGAGTATGACTCCAGATACGCGGTTTGAATCTCTTTACCAATGAACTCTGCGTATTTCGGAATCAGATAGCCTTTAAGATGCTCCAGATACTTCTCGGCTTGATCCTGTGGGAACTGCTCACGTTCGATTTGCTGCTCCAGCACGTAAAACAGATGTACCGGGTTGGCCGCCACTTCAGCATGATCAAAGTTAAACACGCGCGACAGAATTTTGAAGGCGAAGCGAGTGGAGAGGCCGTTCATACCTTCATCAACGCCGGCGTAATCATGATACTCCTGCCAGGATTTCGCTTTTGGATCGGTATCTTTCAGGCTCTCACCATCATAGACGCGCATTTTCGAGTAAATGCTGGAGTTTTCCGGCTCTTTCAGGCGTGACAGAATGGAGAACCTGGCCAATGTTTCTAACGTACCCGGTGCACATGGCGCGGTGGTCAATTCACTGTGATCCAACAGTTTGTTGTAAATCTTGATCTCTTCGGAAACGCGTAAGCAATAAGGCACTTTGACAATGTAGACACGGTCAAGGAACGCCTCATTATTCTTGTTGTTCCGGAAGGTGACCCATTCTGATTCATTGGAGTGCGCCAGAATGATACCGTTAAACGGCAGGGCAGAGATGCCTTCGGTACCGTTGTAGTTACCTTCTTGTGTCGCGGTCAGCAGGGGATGAAGCACTTTAATAGGTGCTTTGAACATCTCAACGAACTCCATCACACCTTGGTTAGCACGGCACAATGCACCGGAGTAGCCATAAGCATCAGGATCGTTTTGCGCATGGTTTTCCAGTTTACGGATATCCACTTTACCGACCAGCGCGGAGATATCCTGGTTGTTCTCATCGCCTGGTTCTGTTTTGGCAATGGCAACCTGTTCAAGAATCGATGGCCACACCTTAACGACTTTGAAGCGGGTAATATCGCCGCCAAACTCATGCAGGCGTTTTGCCGCCCACGGCGACATGATGGTGCCGAGGTAACGCCGCGGCACGCCATACTCTTTTTCCAGAATATTGGCGTCTTCCTGCGGGTTAAACAGACAGAGTGGATGATCGTTTACCGGGCTGCGCTCGCCGTCGGCGCTCAGCACATAAATAGGAACGCGCTGCATCAGTGCTTTGAGGCGTTCAGCCAGCGAAGATTTACCGCCGCCCACTGGACCCAGTAAATAGAGAATTTGTTTCTTCTCTTCTAAACCCTGCGCGGCATGTTTCAGGTAAGAGACGATTTGCTCAATCGCCTCCTCCATACCGTAAAACTCTTCAAAGGCAGGGTAGCGTCCCATGACGCGGTTGGAGAAAATTCTGGAAAGGCGTGGCTCTTGCGCAGTGTCAACCATCACCGGCTCACCGATGGCCATTAATAGTCGCTCGGCAGCGTTGGCGTATGCACTGCGATCCTGTTTACAGATGGCGAGGAATTCCTGCAATGTGAACTCTTCGTCCTTGGCAGCTTCATAACGCTGACGATAGTGATCGAATATATTCATAGCGATGCCCGTCCTTTCGTTTTTAGCACAGGTAAAGGAGCGTAATAAAATTGTCTAGCTGCTCCCGGAAGATATTCTTTAATGAGTACAGCAACCCTTATGCCAACCTGACGTTTTTTTATCGGGATACACAATTCTTTTGGTTACTCTGCTCGTACAAAAAGTCTCGTCTTACATTTAACTGTAGAAGGCATTCAGAAAACCTGCTGCCACTTTTCTCCTTATTCAGCGATATATCAATAACAAAGTCTCATAAGCACTGAGGCTTTCAACCTAAGCAGGTAGGGCAACCAGGCGCCTCAGATAATTCTGTTGCGCGGTTGCGAGAGCATCATTAAACGTTAACCGATGGCAAAAATTTGGTTAGACTCTACGTGTGATTGTTATATTAATGGACTGAACAAATTGTGAACCAATTCAAACTTAAAGCGCTTGCTGTTGCTATTCCTTGTTATTTTGCGGCGTTCGGCACTCATGCAGAACCCTTATCTCTCGGTGCTTCGGTCATTTATGCACAGTCACCTTATCGTGGTGGTCAAGACCGTTACCTGCCGATCCCAGTGATTAATTACGAAGGTGAAAATTTCTGGTTCCGCAGCCTGCAGGGTGGCTATTACCTGTGGAAAGACCCACAGAATCAGCTGTCGCTGACTGTGCTGGGATCGCCACAAAAGTACGATCCTAAAGATAACGATTTGGGTGATATGAAGGGGCTGGATAAGCGCCGTATGACGCTGATGGCGGGTGCCAGCTATCGTCATGTCGCCGACTGGGGCATTGTGCGCACCTCATTGCTTGGCGATGTGCTTAATAACAGCAATGGCATGCTCTGGGATATCACTTATTTATATCGCTTTGATTTCGGTGCGTTCAGCCTGACACCGGGTATTGGCGCGCTGTGGAACAGTGCCAATCAGAACCGCTACTATTATGGTGTTTCTTCACATGAAAGCGCGCGTACCGGTATTTCTGAATACCACCCAGATGATAGCTGGTCGCCGTATGTCGAGATGAATGCCAGCTATAAAATCAGTGACAGCTGGAACGCCAGTTTGTCAGGACGCTATACGCGTTTTGACAGCGAAATTAAAGACAGTCCAATGGTCGATAAAGATGGCCAGTTCACACTCTGGACTGGCGTAAGTTATAGCTTCTAAAAACTAAAATTAACGCCTCGTATTGAGGCGTTTTTTTTACATTGCACGTTTTGCGAGCCCCAATTTAGCGCAGCCGGAGGAGTAATGAAGACCATTAAATTTTACGGTGAATCTGCCTTACCCGCTATCGGCCAGGGCACCTGGTATATGGGCGAAAACGCCGCGCAGCGCGGTCTGGAAGTGGCGGCATTACAGGCCGGGCTCGACCACGGCTTAAAAGTCATTGATACCGCCGAAATGTATGCCGAAGGTGGTGCGGAAGACGTTGTTGGAGAAGCGCTGCGTGGACGTCGCGATCAAGCCTGGCTAGTGTCCAAAGTCTACCCCTGGAACGCCGGTGAAGTTGACGCGTTTGAGGCCTGCGAGCGCAGTTTGCGCCGCCTGCAAACCGATTATCTGGATCTGTATCTTCTCCACTGGCGCGGCAATGTGCCTTTAGAAGAGACCATTCGCGCGATGCAGTCTTTACAGCAGCAGGGCAAAATCCGCCACTGGGGCGTATCGAATTTTGACCATGACGATATGCTTGAACTGTGGAATGAGCCAGGCGGCACTGCCTGTGTAACCAACCAGGTGCTCTACCATTTGGCCTCACGTGGCATTGAGTATGATTTGTTGCCGCTGTGTCAGCAACGCGAGGTGCCAATCATGGCTTATTGCCCTCTGGCGCAAGCCGGCCGACTGCGTCAGGCATTATTTGAAGATGGGCAATTGCAGCAGATTGCACAACAGAAGGGCATCAGCGTAGCGCAGGTTATGCTGGCCTGGGTGATCCTTCAGAAAGGGGTTTTAGCCATTCCTAAAGCCAGCAGTGTAGCCCACGTACAGCAGAATGCCGCGGCGTTAACCATCGATTTAACTCACGAAGAGCTCGCCATAATTGATCGCGCATTCCCTGCGCCGCAGCATAAAACCGCACTGGATGTGGTTTAGCGGCGCTAACGCGCCGCATCATCTTATTTGTTAACGACGCGAATCGTGGTGCCGAGGCGAGCAGGTGATTCGCCAGCGCTCTTAAGCGGCTTATTAATACGCGCGGTTTCGACGCAAACCATGGTTTTATAGCCTTCATTGGGCATATCGCCCATGCTACAAGACAATTCAGGCCCTGGGTTCCACGTGACAACGTCACTTTGATAGTGATGGTAGACTTCGATCTGGCGTCTGCCGCCTCTGTCATGAATGACGCTACAATCATCAGCAGCGGTGTGGATACGATCCACACGGTTCGGGTAAGTCTGTTTACCCTCCGATGCGCCAATGGCATTATCGTTAACCTTATCGATATAGCTATTGCCTAAACCACTGACTTCAACTTGTGCGATATCGGCAATATGGAAATAGCTGTGGAGCGCTGCCGTGGCTTCATAATCGCCGTAGGCTTCAAGCTCGATTTCACAATGCTCAGCGATACGGAAACGGGCAAGTAAGGTGAAATCATGCGGCCACAGCTTTTTAGTTTGTGCATTGCTTTCCAGTGTAAAGGTGAGCAATACCGCATCTTCGTTTTCATCGTGAGCAGTTAGCGTCCAGGGCATATTGCGTGCAAAACCGTGCGCTGGTTCGCCCGCCGGGCCAAACCATGGCCAGCAAATTGGCACGCCACCGCGAATGGCTTTACCGCTAGTGAATGGCGTCTTTTCACTGAGCCAAATCACCGGCTGTTGTCCGCTGGGCTGCCATGACAGAAGGTGGGCGCCCTGTAACGCAATTGCGGCGCGCACTTTAGGATGGCTGATTACCACGATCGGTAAATCACCTTGCTGCCGTTGTGACAGATAAGGGGTGATTTGATTGACTACCGGCAGGGTATAAAGCGTATCTTGCATGGTCAGACCTTCTCATTATTCAGTCGAAAAAAAGGGGCGACCGAAGTCACCCCTTGTCTGTTTCACAGATTAGCTTACTTAGAAGCTACCAGTGCAATCAGGTCCAGAACTTTGTGTGAGTAACCGGTTTCGTTATCGTACCAGGAAACCAGTTTCACGAAGTTGTCGTTCAGAGCGATACCTGCTTTAGCATCGAATACTGAAGTCAGGGTTTCGCCGTTGAAGTCGGTAGAAACGACGTCGTCTTCGATATAGCCCAGCACGCCTTTCATTTTGCCTTCTGACTCAGCTTTGATCACTGCACAAATTTCTTTGTAAGTGGCTGGTTTTTCCAGGCGAACAGTCAGGTCAACAACAGAAACGTTCGGAGTAGGAACGCGGAACGCCATACCAGTCAGTTTGCCATTCAGTTCTGGCAGTACAACGCCAACTGCTTTAGCTGCACCGGTAGAAGATGGGATGATGTTCTGAGCTGCGCCGCGGCCGCCGCGCCAGTCTTTGTGAGACGGGCCATCAACGGTTTTCTGAGTTGCTGTGGTAGCGTGTACAGTGGTCATCAGGCCTTCAACAATACCGAAGTTGTCGTTGATGACTTTAGCCAGTGGTGCCAGGCAGTTAGTGGTGCAAGACGCGTTAGAAACGATGTCCTGGCCAGCATACTTGTCAAAGTTAGCGCCACGAACAAACATTGGGGTGCTGTCTTTAGATGGACCAGTCAGAACCACTTTCTTCGCGCCAGCAGTGATGTGTTTACGTGCAGTTTCGTCGGTCAGGAAGATACCGGTCGCTTCAGCAACAACGTCAACACCCACTTCGTCCCATTTCAGGTTAGCCGGGTCTTTCTCAGCGGTAACACGGATTTTCTTACCGTTAACAATCAGTGCACCGTCTTTCACTTCTACAGTGCCGTCAAAACGACCGTGAGTAGAGTCATACTTCAGCATGTAAGCCATGTAATCGGCGTCCAGCAGATCGTTGATCGCGACGATTTCGATGTCAGAACGCTGCTGCGCAGCACGGAAAACGATGCGACCGATACGGCCAAAACCGTTGATACCTACTTTGATAGTCATATATTCCACCAGCTATTTGTTAGTGAATAAAAGGTTGGCTGTAAAATTACAAAAACCTTACCAGGCGTCAAGCGGAATCGTGTCAATTGTTGCGACAGGTCAATTCCAACGCCAGGAATAATTCGTTGCGCAATCGCTTACGCAGCACCCTTATTGCGCGCCTATGTTACGCCGAATGCGGGCTGAAAAGGGATGACTTTTACAAAGGGTGATCACCATCACAAAATCGAGCTATGGCAGAAGGGTCGGATGCGTTAGCACGAAATAAGACCCGATAGATGTTGTACGTTTGTTAGAATACTAGTCGATTTTTTCAGAATGACACTCCGGAACTCAATATGGCTAAAGACACCGCACCCGACGCAAAAATCGCACAGCTTTCAGAAATGCAGCGCTATGTCACTCAGCATCGTGGAACGGAGCCCCCTTTCTCGGGCGCCTTGCTGCACAACAAACAGGACGGTATCTACCACTGCTTAGTCTGTAACTCACCCCTGTTTCTGTCTGAAACGAAATATGATTCAGGTTGCGGCTGGCCAAGCTTCTATCAACCCTTCAATGACGACGCGATCCGTTATCTGGAAGATGATTCACACGGTATGCATCGGGTGGAAATTCGTTGTGGCAACTGTGATGCCCATCTTGGCCATGTTTTCCCGGACGGCCCACAACCGAGCGGCGAGCGCTACTGTGTGAACTCCGCTTCGCTGAACTTCACTGATGAGCAGGGCAATCAGCAAGAGGGCTAAGTATGAAACAGGAACTGGAAGCGATGCTGGCGGCAATGACGCCGGAAGTGTATGAGCGATTGTCTACCGCAGTTGAAACCGGTAAATGGCCGGATGGCGTCGCCCTGACGCAAGAGCAGAAGGATAATTGCCTGCAGCTGGTCATGTTGTGGCAGGCGCGCCACAATGACGATCCACAGCATATGACCATCAGCAAAGGTGGGGATATGGTGATGAAGTCGAAAAAACAGCTGAAAGAAGAGTTCGGTATCGAGCCCGATGTCACGCGCATCAACCTGCACTAAAAGCAAAAGGGCTGGTTGCTGCCAGCCCTCATTTTCAGATTAATACCGCGCCTTGCGCTGCCATCTGTGCGAACGCAATGTCGCTATCATCCGGATTCAGGTTCACGCCGCGGCAGCCCTCTTTGACGACCTCAACGTTATAGCCCAGTTCTAACGCATCCAGCACGCTGTACTTGACGCAGTAATCGGTCGCAATGCCCAACATCACTAAATCGCTGATACCACGCTCGCGCAGCCAGCTATCGAGTTCAGTTTTACGGCGGTGGCCATTATCAAAGAAGGCACTGTAGCTATCCACCTCGACATCGCCGCCCTTATGGAACACGGCATCGATCAAAGATCGATCGAGGTCAGGGTGGAAATCCGCACCGACAGAGTTTTCAATACCATGATCGGGCCACCAAATCTGCGCTAAACCGTTTAATTCACCCAAAGTGTAAACCGGTTCGCCGGAGATTGAGGCGAAGCTGCCGTGATTGGCGGGATGCCAGTCCTGCAAAGCCACCACGCACTCGCCGCGCTCGTGAAACTCACGCGCGTAACGGTTGGCCACGGCCACCGTTTGGTCGCCATCACGTACCGCCATTGGGCCGCCGGGGCAAAAGTCGTTCTGAATATCGATAATTATCAATGCCCGCTTCATTACTTTCGCTCCGTATCAATCTTCGGTCAGTTCGCCGCGTAAATTTTGCTGCATTTTGGCACGAATTTCCGTGCTGGTAAGGTCCTGACTCAATAAAAAGTGCAGTTTTGTTAATGTTGCCTCAACGGTAAGATCAAAACCGCTGATCACGCCGGCGTGTTCCAGGGCATTTCCCGTAGCATAGCCGCCCATATTCACCTTGCCGGACATACACTGCGTTAGGTTAACCACAACAATGCCGCGATCGCTGGCTTGCTGTAGCTCCGAGAGGAACTCGGCATTCTGCGGCGCATTACCCACGCCATAAGATCGCAGAATCAATGCCTTTACCGGTTGACGCAGGAAGTTACGCACTACGTCAGCGGAAATACCCGGATAGATCGTCACGACGCCAATGGGCTGCGGCGTAATCGGATGCACAATCAGCGCGCCTTTACCTTGTGGTGCCGGCGGAGTATTCAGCCGACGAATGTGAATTCCAGCTTCGAGTAGCGGTGATAGATTCGGGGAAGCGAAGGCATTAAAGCCATCAGCGTGTGCCTTGGTGGTACGATTGCCACGGAATAGCGTGTTGTTGAAGAACAGGGCGACTTCACTGATTGGATAATTCGCTGCGACGTACAGCGAGTTCAGCAGATTTTGCTGTCCATCGGAACGCAGCTCCGCCAGTGGAATTTGCGAACCGGTAACGATGACCGGCTTAGCGAGGTTTTCCAGCATAAATGAGAGCGCCGAAGCGGTGAACGCCATGGTATCGGTGCCATGCAGAATGACAAAACCGTCATAAAGGTCGTAGTTTTGCTGAATATCATTAGCAATCGATTGCCAATCCTGCGGCGTCATGTCCGAGGAGTCCATCAGCGGCTGATATTCATGGATAGTAAAATCGGGCATTTCAGGCCGGTGGAATTCGGGCATGTTTGCCAGCTGCTGCTGTAAATGACCGGAGACCGGAATGTAGCCCTGCGCAGAGCGCTGCATCCCGATGGTGCCGCCTGTGTAGGCTACATAGATATTTTTCTTTTGCATGATGAAACTCAGACTTGCCGTAAAGCGCGCAGTATAAGGGGATTGCGAACGAAAAGCAGCCCGACCAGCGGCCGGGCTGTAAAGATTAGCGTACGTTGCCGCAGTTGAGGCAGAAAGCGTAGCGATTTTGCGGATCGTTGAGATTATTAAGCAAGCCAGGCTGCTGTTTAACCGCGCTCATCACATCAAGCATCGGAGCAGGTAGCCAGACTTTCAACGCTGCGGGCAATACCGCCTGCACCGAAGCGTTCATCTGATTCAGCAATAAATCGAGCATGCCCGGTTCATCCTGATACCAACTCAGTTCCGGTTTCGCGACTTTCGCCAACTCGGCGGCTTTTGCCACGGCGTCGTCAAAGTCTCCCAGCGCATCAATTAAACCATTAGCTTTGGCATCGCTGCCGGTCCAGACGTGGCCTTGTGCAATAGCATTAATTTGCTCAGGCGTTTTATGGCGTGAAGTGGCGACCAAACCGACGAAGTTGCGATAACCATTCTCGATGGTGAGCTGCATCAGCTGTTGTACTTCAGGCGGCAGAGCTTTGGTGGTCGCGACATCCGCCAGTGGTGAAGTCGCGACACCGTCAGTGTGCACGCCAACCGAGCTCAGGCTGTTTTCCACGGTATTAATCACGCCAAAGATACCGATCGAACCGGTAAGCGTGCTCGGTGCCGCCACGATGTAATCGGCAGGTGTGGAAATCCAGTAACCTCCTGAAGCCGCCATACCACCCATGGAAACCACTACCGGTTTGCCGGCATCGTGGGCTGCCGCCAGCTCTTCACGAATCGCTTCTGATGCCGTTACGCTGCCGCCAGGGCTATTAACACGCAGTACAATCGCTTTAATTTTCGGGTCAAGACGCGCATCGCGAATCTGCGATGCAGTGGTATCACCACCGACATTCCCCGCGCTCTCTTCACCGTCCATGATGGCACCGCTAGCGAGGATTACCGCGATGTTCCCATCCTGACTTTGCGGCGGTTGTTTAACGTTATAGTCGTAGATACTTACGCTACGATAATCGTTATTCGCTTTGTCCCAGCCGAACGTTTTGACCAGCTCCTGATCGGCGGCTGCGCGTGTATCAAGCACATCGACTAATTTATTGTTCAGCGCGTATTTTGCCGTATCGCCCTGAACAGCTTGCAGGCCACTAATAATGCCAGCCGCACCAGGGAAGAGCTGATCGGCGGTAATCTGGCGATTGGCTGCAACGGTGTTCAGGTAGTTCTGCCACAGCTGGCCCACCCAACGGCCGTCGGCGTCACGCGCTTCAGGTGACATATCGTCACGCAGGAACGGCTCAACCGCAGATTTATAAGTACCCACGCGGAACACGTGCGAGCTGACTTTCAGCTTATCCAGCAGGCTTTTGTAATACAGGCCGTTAGTCGCGAAACCGTGTAAATCCACCGTGCCTTGTGGCGACAGGTAAACTTTGTTGGCGTAGCTGGCGATGTAGTATTGCGCCTGGCTGTAGCTGTCGCCGACCGCATAAATCGGTTTTCCGGCATCACGGAATTCACGCAGCGCTTTACCGACATATTGCAGCGAAGGTTGATCGCCACCGGCGAAGTCACGTAACTCCAGCACAATACCGGTAATGTTTTTATCGGTTTTCGCCTGGCGAATCGCATCCACCACATCAAACAGTGAGTTCTCCTGCAGGCGATCGCCATTTGCGCCTAATAATTGGCGACTAATACGACTCAGACGATTGCTGACCGAAGGTTTGTCGACCAGCACGCCGCTCAGATCGATTTTCAGCGCGCCTTGCTGAACGGGCTCACTGTTGCTGGAACTGGAAACTTGCATCCAAATCCCAACGCCCGCCAGGATCAATACAATAAGAAATAAATTAAGAATAAATTCCCGAATAAAATTCAGCACCCGCCACGTCCAGCGGAACAGACCGGAAATAATTCGCCACAATGTGCGCATAAACTCTCCATATTCACGTAACAGGGCAGCCAGCACGCGGTCTGCCCCGATGTCGGGTTCATCCTAAAGAGCGGCGTGCGAAATGTCAGCAGGAAATCGCGCCAGACTGTTACAAAAGATCGTGCTGTGCCAGGATTAGCCCACGCTTTTTATTCATGGGAGAAGAATAATGGATGCACTGGACTTATTAGTTAATCGCCGCTCGGCATCGCGTCTGGCAGAACCGGCCCCAGCGGGCGAAGCGCTGCAAAATATTCTGCACGCAGCGTTACGCGCGCCGGATCATGGCACGCTGCAGCCGTGGCGCTTCATCATTATCGAAAATGAAGGGCGCGACCGCTTTGGCAAATTGCTGGAACAAGCCGCACGTGACAGCAATCTTGAGCAGAAAGCCATCGACAAAGCAGCGGCTGCGCCATTTCGCGCGCCAATGATCATCACCGTGGTGGCGCATTGTGAAGAGAACGCCAAAGTACCGCATTGGGAACAGTTGGCTTCTGCCAGTTGCGCGGTGATGGCAATGCAAATGGCCGCCGTGGCACAAGGCTTCAACGGCATCTGGCGCAGCGGTCCCTGGACCGATCATCCATCAGTACGCCAAGCCTTCGGCTGCCGTGAACAGGATGCCATTGTCGGCTTCCTCTATCTGGGCACGCCGCAGTTGAAAGCCAACACTACCGTAGTGGCGCCTGACACGGCGCAGTTTGTCAGTTATTTCTGACAGAAAGCAGCAGGCTTTTGCGGCACGTTAAGCGCTGTTGCAAAGATTGCACAGAGCCTGTGCGAAAGATCGAGGTTAGGTCGTGCAGCACTTACCACCCGCGAACAGCCAGGCTAACATAGCGCTTTCTGATCAGCGCATAAGGACGTCGCCATGAGTGAACCTCTTCGTTTAACGCAATACAGCCATGGCGCTGGATGCGGTTGCAAAATTTCGCCGCAGGTATTGGAAACCATTCTCCGCAGTGAGTTGACTCCGTTCCACGATCCGCAACTGCTGGTGGGGAATGAAACGCGCGATGATGCTGCGGTATACGATCTGGGTAACGGTACGGCAGTGGTTAGCACCACCGATTTCTTTATGCCGATCGTCGACGATCCTTTTACCTTTGGCCGTATCGCCGCCACTAACGCCATTAGCGATATCTACGCAATGGGCGGAAAACCGATCATGGCGATTGCCATTTTAGGCTGGCCGGTGAATGTGCTAAGTCCGGAAGTGGCGCAGCAAGTGGTCGACGGTGGGCGGGCAGCCTGTCAGGCTGCGGGTATTGCGCTGGCTGGCGGCCATTCGATTGATGCGCCTGAGCCAATTTTCGGCCTGGCCGTGACCGGCATTGTTGATGTGGCGCGCGTGAAAAAGAACAGCGCGGCGCAGGCCGGATGTCAGCTGTTTCTCACCAAACCGCTGGGCATCGGCATCCTCACTACCGCTGAGAAAAAAGGCCTGCTGCGGCCTGAACATCAGGCGCTGGCAGCGGATGTGATGTGTCAGCTAAATAGCGCCGGGGCGGAATTTGCCAAACTTGCTGGCGTTAGCGCCATGACTGATGTGACCGGTTTTGGCTTACTGGGTCACCTCAGCGAAATCTGTCACGGTTCTGGATTGCGAGCCGAGGTGAACGCGGCAAATGTACCGCGTTTAGCGGGTGTTGATGATTATATTGCCGCTGGAGCAGTGCCGGGCGGCACCAGCCGTAATTTCGCCAGTTACGGTGCGCATGTTTCACTAATCGATGATGCCACCCGTGCGCTGCTGTGCGATCCGCAAACGTCCGGCGGCCTGCTGGTGGCGGTTCAACCCAGCGCTATCGAGGCGTTCACGCGCTGTGCCGCAGAAGCAGGCGTGCAAGTTGCGTCGATTGGTGAGCTATTTGCCGCCGAATCTGCTCGTCCTTTGATTACCGTAGTTACCTGACGTTAAGGAACGACGCCATTCATGCGTTTGTTTATTGCCGAAAAACCCAGCTTAGCGCGTGCGATTGCCGACGTGTTGCCGAAGCCGCATCGACGCGGCGACGGCTATATTGCCTGTGGGAATGACCAGGTTGTGACCTGGTGTGTCGGGCACCTGCTGGAGCAGGCGCAACCCGACAGTTATGACAGCCGCTATGCGCGCTGGAATCTGGCCGATTTGCCGATCATTCCGGAAAAGTGGCGCTTGCAGCCGCGTCCCTCGGTGGCGAAGCAGCTGAAAGTTATTGAAGGATTGTTGCAGCAAGCCAGCATGGTAGTGCATGCGGGTGACCCCGACCGTGAAGGGCAACTGCTGGTGGATGAAGTGCTGGATTATCTGCAACTCGCGCCAGAAAAACGCCAAACGGTACAGCGTTGCCTGATTAACGATCTCAATCCTTCGGCAGTGGAGCGTGCCGTCGGACGCTTACGTGAGAACCGTGAATTCATTCCACTCTGTGTGTCTGCGCTAGCGCGGTCGCGTGCTGACTGGCTGTATGGCATCAATATGACCCGCGCATGGACCTTGCTGGGGCGTAATGCCGGTTACGATGGCGTGCTGTCGGTCGGCCGTGTACAAACGCCGGTACTGGGTTTGGTGGTGCGGCGTGATGAAGAGATTGAGAACTTTATCCCGAAGGATTACTTCGAAGTCAAAGCGCACATCGTTACGCCAAAAGAAGAACGTTTTGTTGCCAGCTGGGTGCCGAGCGATGCCTGTGAACCCTGGCAGGATGAAGAGGGGCGGCTGCTGCACCGTCCGCTGGCAGATCATGTGCTAGAGCGCATCAATGGCAAACCTGCGCTAGTCACCGGATACAACGATAAACGTGAATCCGATACCGCGCCGCTGCCTTTCTCTCTGTCTGGCCTGCAGATTGAGGCGGGAAAGCGTTATGGCCTCAGTGCGCAGAATGTGCTGGATTGCTGCCAGCGCCTGTACGAAACCCATAAACTGATTACTTACCCACGTTCCGATAGCCGTTATCTGCCCGATGAGCATTTTGCCGGGCGCCATGCAGTATTGAACGCGATTCAGGCCCATCAGCCTAATCTGACACCGCCAACGGACTTCAACCCCGATCAGAAGAACCGCTGTTGGGATGATAAAAAAGTCGATGCACACCACGCCATTATCCCCACCGCGCGCGCCAGTAAGGTTAATCTGACCGAAAATGAAGCCAACATTTACGGCTTGATAGCGCGCCAATATCTCATGCAGTTTTGTCCCGATGCGGTGTTCCGCAAGTGCGTTATTGACCTCGATATTGGCGGCGGCAAGTTTATTGCCAAAGCACGTTTTCTGGCAGAAGCCGGCTGGCGCGCATTATTAGGCAGCAAAGAGCGCGATGAGGAGAATGATGGCACGCCCTTGCCGGTGGTAAGTAAAGGTGATGAGTTGCTCTGTGAGCGCGGCGAAGTGCTGGCCAAACAAACGCAACCGCCACGCCCGTTCACTGATGCCACCTTATTATCAGCTATGACCGGTATTGCACGCTTCGTGCAGGATAAAGAATTAAAGAAAGTCCTGCGCGCAACCGATGGTTTAGGTACGGAGGCGACGCGAGCAGGTATTATTGAATTACTGTTTCGCCGCACTTTCCTGGTGAAAAAAGGTCGCTATATTCACTCGACAGAGGCGGGCAGGGCGCTGATTCATGCGTTGCCTGAAATGGCTGCGCGGCCGGATATGACGGCGCAGTGGGAATCGACGCTGACGCGCATCAGTGAAAAAGCCTGCCGCTACGATGAGTTTATGCAACCGCTGGTCAGCACCTTAATCGGGTTGATTGGTGAAGCACGCCAGCGTCCGTCGCTACAGGCCTTTCGCGGATTGACTGCGCCTGGGCTAAAAAAGAGAGCTAAACCGAAAACGGCTCGTCGCAAAACCAAGGAGACAGAGTGATGCGTTATGCAATGTTGCTGCTGAGCGGACTGTTGTTATGCAGTACCTCTGCGCTGGCCAACCGCCAGCCGGAGAGTAATCGTATGGGCAATACGGATGTGGTGGTGGATATGCCTGACGAAGTGTGGACGCAGGGCAAAAACAGTCGCCAAAGCGACTGCATGCAGTGCTGTACCTATGAGAATCGTAGCTATTCTGAAGGTGCGGTGGTGAAGGCGGAAGGTGTGCTGTTGCAATGTGGACGGGACGAAAAAGTCTTGGGCACAAATCCACTCATCTGGAAGATCATCAAATAAAAACAGCGTGGCGATTTACCGCCACGCCGTTTCCTCACAGCTTAAACGTCGACCAAACGGGCGCGTGATCAGACGGTTTTTCCATACTACGGATGTCGTAATCGATACCGCTCTCAATACAACGTGACGCCAGTGGCTGGCTCGCTAGTAACAGATCGATGCGTAACCCACGATTATCATCAAAGCCTTTTGAGCGGTAGTCAAACCACGAGAAGCGGTCGTTGGTTGCCGGGAATTTGTCGCGCCAGGTATCAACCAACCCCCACTGCAGTAAGCGATCCATCCATTCACGCTCTTCTGGCAGGAACGAACATTTACCGGTGCGCAGCCAACGCTTGCGATTCTCTTCACCAATGCCGATATCAAAATCGGTGCTGCTGATGTTCATATCACCCATGATCAACACCGGTTTATCGACGGCTAATTGCTGCTCAAGATAGCTTTGCAGATCGCGATAAAACTTCTCTTTGGCGGGGAATTTGGTGGGGTGGTCACGGCTTTCTCCTTGTGGGAAATAGCCGTTAATTACGGTGATATCGCCTATCGGGCTGGGGATTTCCGCCATGATCAAACGACGCTGCGCATCTTCTTCATCGCCGGGGAAACCACGGCTCACGCTTATCGGCTCCGCTTTCGTCAGCAGTGCGACACCATAATGACCTTTTTGCCCGTGATAAAATACGTGATAGCCCAGTTTGCTGACGTCCTCGAGCGGGAACATATCGTCATGCACTTTGGTTTCCTGCAAGCCGATAACATCGGGTTGATGCTGCTCAACCAGCGCTTCTAATTGATGAGGGCGCGCACGCAAGCCGTTGATGTTGAAAGAGACAAATTTCATTTCGCTGCCATTTCTATCCGCAAAAGTATGGCGCGATGGTAACGAGTTTTTAGGTAAATGTCATGATGTGTAGAGAGAGAAAACAAGGATTAAAGCTGAGATAGGAGAATATTCGGTGGTGGTGGGAGAAGGATTCGAACCTTCGAAGTCTGTGACGGCAGATTTACAGTCTGCTCCCTTTGGCCGCTCGGGAATCCCACCAGGGATGTTGCTTGTTGTGGCTTCAGAGAGACGATTCAGATGGTGGTGGGAGAAGGATTCGAACCTTCGAAGTCTGTGACGGCAGATTTACAGTCTGCTCCCTTTGGCCGCTCGGGAATCCCACCACTGGCCTGAATCATTGCGTCTTAAAGCGGGGCGCATCATACCAAATGCACTCAGCCTGTAAAGCGCCGTCACATAAAATAAAAATCGTTTGTCCACTTTTTACGCGTGGCGCTGAAGAGTTGAACAGCTCAGCGCCAAAGTGGTTAAAGAATGATCGTGCGATTGCCGTAAACGAATACGCGTTGGCCCAGAACTTTATACAGTGCGCGGCTCAACACATTTTTCTCAACGTCACGTCCAGCACGCATCATCTCTTCTGCGGTATAGCTGTGATCGACGTTAATTACGTCCTGCATGATGATCGGACCTTCATCAAGATTATCATTTACATAGTGCGCGGTTGCGCCAATGATTTTCACACCACGCTCGTACGCCTGATGATACGGACGCGCACCGATAAACGCTGGCAAGAAAGAGTGGTGAATATTGATGATCTGGTTTGGATAGCGCTGAACGAAGGCTGGCGTTAATACACGCATGTATTTGGCCAATACCACGTAATCCGGCTGATAGCGGTCAATTTCGTCCGCCATACGGTTATCGTGCTCTTCACGCGTGTGACCTTCGTGGCTAACCAACACAAACGGAATGTCGAAACGTTCAACCAGCGAGCGCAGGGTTTCGTGGTTACCGATGACCGCTGCAATCTCCATATCGAGACCGCCAAACGCACTTTTCATCAGCAGGTCGCCAAGGCAGTGTGCCTCTTTGGTTACCAGAATCACCACACGGCGGCGTCCGGCACTTTGCAACTCACGGACTGAACCGGTTGGCAGCGCGCTATCGAGATCGGCCAACAAGGTGTTGTCGTTGAAAATCCCTTCCAGCTCTGTGCGCATGAAAAAGCGCCCGGTACGGTGATCGACAAACTCATTGTTCTGCACAATGTTAAGTTCGTGCTTGTAGCAAATGTTGGTGATCTTGGCGATCAGACCTTTCGCATCAGGGCAAATGGTTCGTAAAACTTTTCGTTGGATGGTTTGCGCTTGCATCTCGATCAGAGTCCTGTCAAAGCGATGAATGGTAAAGCCGTTGTGTATCTGTCCAGATTAGCCACAACATTTTTTGTATTTTTTATCGGAGCCACAAGGACAGCGATCGTTACGTCCTAACTCAGGCGTTGTTCCGTCAACATAGTACCAGCGTTGATCCTCGCGAAGAAAGCGCGAACATTCATAGATCGCTGAAGTACGGCCTTTTTCGAGGTAACGCGCAAAAAACGTTACAAAGGCTTCATTCTCATGGCTTCCATCATTACAACGAGTTACATTCAAACCCAGCCATTCAGTACCGGAAAAACTTTCAGATAATAACGTTTCAAGGTCGGCCACGCGTTTACTGGAGTGCCAGGTCGCAGCCAACCACGCAGCATTTTTAACGACATAGGCACTGTAACGTGAGCGCATCAACTGTTCCGCGCTGGACGGGTTCGCTTGGCCATTCAGATAGGGTTGGCAACATAAGCTATACTCCTTTCCGCTGCAGCAAGGGCACTTTTCAGACACGTCATCTCCTGGAAGTGATTAAAGTAAATTAAAGCGTGCGCTATGGTAGCCGACTGTCAGGCGTGATGCTACGTACCAGGCTAATCACGAGGTGAGATGAGAAAAGTCAGGATTGGGCTGGCACTAGGTTCAGGTGCCGCTAAAGGATGGTCACACATCGGCGTAATTACTGCGCTCGAGCGCGCGGGGATTGAAATCGATGTGGTGGCGGGTTGTTCAGTGGGTGCGCTAGTTGGCTCGGCCTACGTAAATGGTCGGCTGGGCGTGATGGAAAAATGGGTGAGCGCATTTCGTTACTGGGACGTTATCCGCTTGATGGATCTCTCCTGGCAGCGCGGCGGGTTGCTGCGCGGCGATAGGGTGTTCAGCCATATTCGACAGCTCATTCCAAATGAACTTATTGATGACTGCGGTAAACCTTTTGGCGTAGTGGCTACCAATTTGAGTACCGGACGAGAAGTGTGGTTGACCGAGGGCGATTTGCATCAAGCTGTGCGCGCGTCCTGTAGTATGCCAGGCTTATTACCACCTATCGCTTACAATGGGTATTGGTTAGTAGATGGAGCAGTGGTTAATCCTGTGCCAATCTCACTAACCCGTGCGTTGGGTGCCGATATTGTTATTGCTGTTGATTTACAGCACGACGCGCACCTGATGCAGCAGGATCTACTATCAGTAACGCCGCAAAGCGGTGAAGAAGCGGCGGCAGTTGAAGCGCTGAGTTGGGGTAAAAAATTGCGTCAACGCATTGTGGGTTTGACGCATCGCCGAGCTAATCAAACGCCGGGTGCGATGGAGATTATGTCTACATCCATTCAGGTACTGGAAAATCGTCTGAAACGTAACCGCATGGCGGGCGACCCGCCGGATGTGCTGATTCAGCCGTTTTGTCCACAAATTTCCACACTGGACTTCCATCGTGCAGAAGAAGCCATCGCGGCAGGCAAGGCCGCCGTTGAGAAGAAAATGGATGAACTATTACCGCTGGTCCGTGGCAGATAGTCAGGTTGTTCATTCACAAGTGTTGCTACTTCAGTCGATTCTGAAAGGCGCAACTGCATTTTATGAACCACTATTGAATTATCTGGTACGCAGGGGGAGAGAATGGAAAAACCGCTAATCGGCAAAAAGATTCTCATTGTCGAAGATGAGGTCGTTTTCCGTTCATTGATAGACAATTTACTGACAAGTTTGGGCGCAAGCACGCTTGAAGCTGGTGATGGCCTTGATGGTTTGACCTTACTGTCCGCACAGTCAGTTGATTTGGTTATTTGCGATCTTGAAATGCCGCGCATGGGGGGCATTCCGTTTGTTGAACGCATTCGTACGCGCGGCAACAACGTGCCCATTTTGATTATCTCTGCCACACAAAATATGGCGGATATTGCGCATGTATTGCGATTGGGCGTTCAGGATGTGTTGTTGAAACCGCTTAAAAACCTTGAACGCTTCAGAGAGGCCGTATTCGAGTGTCTTTATCCATCGATGTTCACTTCAAAGGTGGAGGAAGATGAGCAGCTTTTTCAGGATTGGGATGCTCTGGTAAGCGATCCATTGGCCGCGTCGAAATTACTCAAACAATTACAGCCGCCGGTTCAGCAAACTATCGCCAATTGCCGTATTAATTATCGTCAGCTCACCATGGCTGAACAGCCAGGGTTAGTGCTGGATATTGCGGCATTATCTGATAACGATCTTGCATTCTACTGTCTTGATGTGACACGCGCTGGAGATAACGGTGTATTAGCCGCGCTGTTACTGCGTGCATTATTTAACGGTTTATTGCAGGAACAACTCTCTGGACAAAAGCAGCGATTGCCAGAGTTAAATGGTCTGCTGCGTCAGGTCAATATGCTATTGCGGCAGGCCAATCTCAGCGGTCAGTTCCCTTTGCTGGTGGGTTATTACCATCGACAATTGAAAAATCTGATACTGGTTTCGGCCGGTTTGAATGCCACGCTGCATATTAATACCCACCAAATTCAACTCAGTAACGGCGTGCCCCTCGGTACAATGGGCAGTACCCATCTCAACCAAATCAGCCAGCGCGCAGATGCATGGCAGTGTCATATTTGGGGTGCCGGCGGCAGGCTACGTTTGATGCTATCAGCTGAAGAATAATCAACCGGATTTAAATTTTCCGCGGGTTAAAGACAGGACCAGGGGCAAGCTTTACACTTGGGTAATAGTCTTAATTTCCGCGGATTAGCTCCATCCAGGATAAATCCGCCTGATAGTAACTGATATACTCATTTCGTTTTTAAACCGACATATCAAGTATTAACTTGAACGGCCTATTAAGAGAGGTATTTAGATGTCTGCCTATAAGACTAAAGTAAAAAAAGCGGTAATCCCTGTTGCAGGTCTCGGTACGCGTATGCTGCCTGCTACTAAAGCTATTCCAAAAGAGATGTTACCGCTGGTCGATAAGCCGTTGATCCAGTATGTCGTGAATGAGTGCATTGCAGCAGGCATTAACGAGATTGTGCTGGTTACACACTCTTCTAAAAACGCCATCGAAAACCACTTTGATACCAGTTTTGAACTGGAATCCATGCTGGAAAAACGTGTTAAACGTCAGCTGCTGGATGAAATCCAGTCAATCTGCCCACCACACGTAACCATCATGCAGGTTCGTCAGGGTATTGCCAAAGGTCTGGGCCATGCGGTGATGTGTGCACATCCACTGATTGGCGATGAGCCTTTTGCCGTTATCCTGCCAGACGTCATCATTGATGAATACGAATCTGACCCAACCAAAGATAACCTGGCAGAGATGCTGACTCGCTATGAAGAGAGCGGTCGTAGCCAGATCATGGTTGAACCTGTAGCTGATGTTACCGCTTATGGCGTGGTTGACTGCCAGGGCGCTGATCTTGCACCAGGCCAGAGCGCGCCAATGGTGGGCGTAGTTGAGAAGCCTAAAGCTTCAGAAGCTCCATCTAACCTGGCAGTAGTGGGTCGTTACGTGCTGTCTGCTGATATCTGGCCGCTGCTGGCTAAAACCCCTCCAGGCGCAGGTGGCGAAGTTCAGCTGACTGACTCCATTGCAATGCTGATGGAAAAAGAGACCGTTGAAGCTTATCACCTGAACGGCGTAAGCCATGACTGCGGTAACAAACTGGGTTACATGCAAGCCTTTGTTGAGTACGGCGTTCGCCATCCAGTATTGGGTAAAGATTTTACCCAGTGGCTCGAAGGCGCTGTAGGCAACAAAAAGTAACTCAATAAACACAGGATAATTCAATGAAAGTCACTGTATTTGGTATCGGCTATGTCGGTCTGGTTCAGGCTGCGGTGTTAGCCGAAGTCGGACATGACGTTCTCTGTATTGATGTCGACGAAAAGAAAGTCGAAAATTTAAAGAAAGGCCATATTCCGATTTTTGAACCAGGCCTGACGCCACTCGTAATGTCTAACTATGAGTCGGGTCGCCTTAAGTTCAGCACCAATGCGGAAGAAGGCGTTAATCATGGTGTGATGCAGTTCATCGCTGTGGGTACTCCACCCGATGAAGACGGTTCTGCCGATCTGAAATATGTGACTGCAGTTGCGCGCACCATTGCACAGCACATGAACGATCATAAAGTTGTTATCGACAAATCTACTGTGCCAGTGGGTACAGCGGATCGTGTTCGTGCGGTAATGACGGAAACGTTGCAAAAGCGCGATGTGAATATCGCTTTTGACGTGGTTTCAAATCCGGAATTCCTCAAGGAAGGCGCCGCAGTTAATGACTGCATGCGTCCGGAGCGTATCGTTGTCGGTACGGATAACGATGAAGTGGTTGAGCTGTTACGTGAACTGTACGAACCGTTCAACCGTAATCATGATCGTATGATTTTAATGGATATCCGCAGTGCAGAGCTGACGAAATACGCGGCAAACTGCATGCTGGCAACCAAAATCAGCTTCATGAATGAGATCTCCAACCTGGCAGAACGTCTGGGAGCCGACGTCGAGAAAGTCCGCCAGGGTATTGGTTCCGACTCGCGTATCGGTTACCACTTCATCTATCCAGGTTGTGGTTACGGCGGTTCTTGTTTCCCGAAAGACGTGCAGGCGCTGATTCGCACTGCTGAGTCTATCGGCTACACACCGCGCCTGCTACAAGCGGTAGAAGACGTTAACGATTCTCAGAAGAGCAAGCTGCCGAACTTCATCAAGCGCCATTTCGGTGACGATCTGCGCGGCAAGACCTTCGCTCTGTGGGGACTGGCATTCAAACCCAACACTGACGACATGCGTGAAGCTTCTAGCCGTGTGCTGATGGAAACGCTGTGGGAAGCGGGTGCAACGGTTCAGGCGTTTGACCCGGAAGCGATGGATGAAGCCCAGCGCGTTTACGGTCATCGTGATGATCTTAAGCTGATGGGTACTAAGGAAGCCGCGCTGCAGGGTGCGGATGGCTTAGTTATCTGTACTGAATGGCAAAACTTCCGTGCGCCAGATTTCGATGTCATCAAAAATGCGTTAAAACAACCCGTGATTTTTGATGGTCGTAACCTGTATGATCCAGAGCGTATTAGCAAACGCGGCTTCACGTACTATGCAATCGGCCGCGGAGCGTCAATTAAAACCGTAGAATAATGAGGGATGTATGAAGTTTCTGGTCACCGGCGCGGCAGGTTTTATTGGATTTCACGTTAGTCAGCGCTTGCTGGCCGCTGGTCACCAGGTTGTCGGTATCGATAACCTGAATGACTACTATGATGTCAGCCTGAAACAGGCCCGATTGGATCAGAACACTCAACATCCTGATTTTATTTTCGTAAAAATGGACCTGGCGGATCGCCAGGCCATTTCTTCTTTATTCGCTGAGCATGCGTTTGAACGCGTAATCCATTTGGGCGCTCAGGCCGGCGTACGTTATTCGATTGAAAATCCACATGCCTATGCTGATGCTAACTTAATCGGTCACCTCAATATTCTTGAAGGTTGCCGCCATCATAAGATCGGCCATCTTTTATATGCATCATCCAGTTCAGTATACGGGCTCAACCGTAAAATGCCTTTTTCAACGGACGACTCCGTTGACCATCCTGTTTCACTTTATGCGGCCACTAAAAAAGCCAACGAATTGATGTCGCACACCTATTCTCATCTTTATCAATTACCCACGACTGGGTTACGCTTCTTCACCGTTTATGGACCCTGGGGCCGTCCGGATATGGCTCTGTTCAAATTTACCCGTGCGATGTTAGCGGGTGAGCAAATTGATGTGTATAACAACGGGCAAATGACGCGCGACTTCACCTATATTGATGATATTGCAGAAGCGATCGTGCGTTTGCAGGATGTCATTCCGGCATCAGATGATAAATGGACAGTTGAAGCGGGTTCTCCAGCAAGCAGTTCAGCTCCCTATCGTGTTTTCAACATCGGTAATAGCCAACCTGTAAGTTTGATGACTTACATTGAGTCGCTGGAAAAGGCGCTGGGAATTGAGGCAAAGAAAAATATGCTGCCAATGCAACCTGGCGATGTGCTGAGCACCAGTGCTGATACCCAGCCGCTGTATGAAGCAATTAACTTCCGGCCACAAACGGGTGTGGAAGAGGGTGTGAAGCATTTTGTTGAATGGTATCGCCACTTCTACCAACAATAACTGAGCATAAAAAAAGGAAGCCTATGGCTTCCTTTTTCTTACCTGGTGGAAAGTGAATGCACAATTTGCTATTCACAATTCGAAGCACTGAAATGATTACAGCAGGAAATCGTCCAGTTGTTTTCCTTGTTCTTTAATTGCTTTTTTAATTACTGCAGGCGTCCGACCTTGACCAGTCCAGGTGCGGTTTTCACCGTTTTCGTCGACATATGAATATTTAGCAGGACGAGCAGCACGCTTGGCTTTACTGGATGTTTTGGTCTCAGATAATGCCTGCAACAATTCATTCGGATCGATTCCGTCTGCAATTAACATCTCACGATACTGTTCAAGCTTGCGGTTACGTTCGGCATTTTCCGTTTGTAGATGCGAATCTTCTTCGCGACGCTCATTGACTACAACTTCGAGTTTTTCCAGCATCTCTTCCAGCGTTTCCAGAGAGCATTCCCGAGCTTGTGCGCGCAATGTACGGATATTATTAAGAATTCTAAGTGCTTCGCTCATTGTCCTAATCCAAAATATATTAAATGGGAGTGGTTCTGCCGTCTCATAATAGTGGTGCGAAAAAATAACTGCAATAGCCAGATTTAAAAGCAAAATGTAAATTAAAAAATAAAGCGTGATTTTAGAACGATACACAAAATATATTTACGCGTTCAGTGATCTTTTTAAGCTGAGCCTTTGTACCGCATGCATTACCATCAGCTATTCCTAACACTTCACCAGTAATAGTAATGAATAAAATATCGGCATAAGTTGTACTTTGCCAAAACGTGCTTTCTTAGTATTGTTGCAGCGAAACGGCGCTTACTAACGATGTTAATTTGAGCAGATGATAAAAAGAATGCATCGCTACAGCTATACAACTTTATGCTAGACTGCGGCGCAACAGATTCAGGCTGCGATGAGATTTTGCTTATGGCTCAACTTTATTTTTATTACTCTGCGATGAATGCGGGCAAATCAACGGCTTTGCTTCAGTCTTCCTATAATTATCACGAACGCGGTATGCGTTCGCTGGTTTATACCGCTGAAATTGATGATCGCTTTGGCGCGGGCAAAGTCAGTTCACGCATCGGCCTCTCGTCTCCTGCGTTTTTATATAACGCAGAGACGAAGCTGGATCAGGATATTGCCGCCGAGCATGCTAAACAAGCGGTGCACTGTGTGTTGGTCGATGAAAGTCAATTCCTCACGCGTGACCAGGTTAAAGCGTTGTCTGATGTGGTAGATAACCTTGATATTCCGGTACTGTGTTACGGATTACGTACCGATTTTCGTGGAGAGTTGTTTGTTGGTAGCCAATACTTACTGGCGTGGGCGGATAAACTGGTTGAGTTAAAAACCATTTGTCATTGTGGCCGTAAAGCCAGCATGGTTTTACGTCTCGATGCAAACGGCAAACCTTTCAGTGAAGGCGAACAGGTCGTTATTGGTGGTAATGAGCGCTATATTTCGGTGTGCCGCAAGCACTATAAGCAAGCGATTGATGAAGGTTCGTTAAACGCGATATATGGGTCCCAACAGCCGCATGCATAGCCAACATGCCGGATAAAAAACTAAAAAACCCGCCGGAACGGGTTTTTTAGTTAAAACAATTTAAACTTTCTTCGCTTTTTTCTCGATCTTAACTTCTAGTTTAGTCTCTTCAACTCTATCGCTATAAGATTCTGAAAACTCACGTCCGTAGAAAGTATCCAGCATGATTTGTTTAAGTTCAGCAATCAGCGGATAACGTGGGTTAGCGCCAGTACATTGATCATCAAATGCGTCTTCAGCAAGTTTATCGACTTTCGCGAGGAAATCAGCTTCCTGTACACCGGCTTCGCGGATAGAAGTTGGAATGCCCAATTGGGTTTTCATCTCTTCAATCCAGGCCAGCAGTTTCTCAATTTTCTGCGCGGTACGATCTCCAGCCGCTGAAAGTCCCAGATGATCGGCAATTTCAGCATAACGACGGCGCGCTTGTGGGCGATCGTACTGACTGAATGCTGTCTGCTTAGTTGGATTGTCATTCGCGTTATAACGAATTACGTTTGAAATCAGCAGGGCATTAGCCAGTCCGTGTGGGATATGGAACTCAGAACCCAGTTTGTGCGCCATTGAGTGACATACACCTAAGAAGGCGTTAGCGAATGCGATACCCGCGATAGTTGCCGCATTATGTACACGTTCACGTGCCACAGGATTTTTAGCGCCATCGCGATAGCTGGCGGGCAGATTTTCTTTCAGCAGTTTCAGCGCTTGCAGCGCCTGGCCGTCAGAATATTCATTCGCTAATACCGACACGTAAGCTTCAAGCGAGTGCGTAACTGCATCCAGACCGCCGAAGGCGCAAAGTGAGCGCGGCATGTCCATGACCAGGTTGGCATCAACAATCGCCATATCCGGGGTGAGGGCATAGTCCGCCAATGGATATTTTTGACCAGTAGCATCATCGGTTACCACGGCAAACGGCGTTACTTCAGAACCGGTACCAGACGTGGTGGTAATAGCAATCATGCGTGCTTTGACACCCATTTTCGGGAACTTATAGATACGTTTACGGATGTCCATAAAGCGCAGCGCCAGCTCTTCGAAATGGGTTTCTGGATGTTCGTACATCACCCACATGATTTTTGCTGCATCCATCGGTGAACCACCGCCAAGCGCAATAATTACGTCCGGTTTAAAGCTGTTCATTTGCTCAGCACCTTTACGAACGATACTGAGCGTTGGATCTGCTTCTACTTCAAAGAAAACTTCTGTTTCGATGCCATGTGACTTCAGTACACGGGTGACTTGATCGGCATAGCCATTATTAAACAGGAAACGGTCGGTGACGATAAAGGCGCGTTTAGCACCATCAGTTGCGACTTCTTCAAGGGCAATTGGCAGTGAACCGCGACGGAAGTAGATAGACTTTGGAAGTTTATGCCACAACATATTCTCAGCTCGCTTGGCCACGGTTTTCTTGTTAATGAGATGTTTTGGTCCCACGTTTTCAGAAATGGAGTTACCACCCCATGAACCACAGCCGAGCGTCAGTGACGGAGCCAGTTTAAAGTTGTACAGGTCTCCGATACCGCCTTGTGAGGCCGGTGTGTTGATCAGAATACGTGCGGTCTTCATTTTGTCGCCGAAATAGTGCACGCGTTCAATCTGGTTATCCTGATCGGTATACAGACAGGATGTATGGCCGATACCGCCCATGGTCACCAGTTTTTCTGCTTTATCGACAGCGTCGTAGTAATCCTTCGCGCGATACATCGCTAATGTCGGTGACAGTTTTTCATGGGCAAATGGCTCAGATTCATCAACCAGCTTCACTTCACCAATCAGAATTTTGGTATTAGCCGGAACGCTAATGCCTGCCAATTCGGCAATCTTCGCCGCAGGCTGTCCAACTATTGCAGCGTTCAGGGCACCATTTTTCAGGATGATGTCCTGAATCGCTTTCAGCTCTTTACCTTGCAATAGGTAGCCGCCGTGGCTTGCAAAACGTTCACGCACGGCGTCGTAAGCGGAATCAACCACAATGACGGACTGTTCAGATGCACAAATGACGCCGTTATCGAAGGTTTTTGACATCAGGATAGAAGCGACAGCACGCTTGATGTCGGCCGTTTCATCAATAACGACAGGCGTATTACCTGCCCCCACACCAATTGCAGGTTTACCTGAGCTGTAAGCCGCTTTAACCATGCCCGGACCACCGGTTGCAAGGATTAAGTTAATATCCGGGTGATGCATTAATTGATTCGAAAGCTCAACCGAAGGCGCATCGATCCAGCCGATAATATCCTTTGGCGCGCCTGCTGCAATCGCCGCTTGTAGCACGATGTCTGCGGCTTTATTGGTCGCGTCTTTTGCACGTGGATGCGGGGAGAAGATAATACCGTTGCGGGTTTTAAGGCTGATCAACGCTTTAAAAATGGCGGTTGAGGTCGGGTTGGTGGTTGGCACTATGCCGCAGATCAAGCCAATCGGTTCAGCAATGGTAATTGTGCCGAAGGTATCATCAGTGGCGAGAATGCCGCAGGTTTTCTCATCTTTATAGGCGTTGTAAATGTATTCAGATGCAAAGTGGTTTTTGATGACTTTATCTTCAACAATACCCATGCCAGATTCAGCGACGGCCAGTTTGGCCAGCGGGATTCGTGCATCTGCAGCGGCGAGGGCTGCAGCGCGGAAAATTGCATCAACTTGTTCCTGACTAAAATTAGCGTACTCACGCTGTGCCTTTTTTACACGCTCAACCAGTGCATTAAGTTCGGCAACATTAGTAACGGCCATAGTGCTCTCCTGAAGGAAGTTAAACTCTTTTAGTAAACAAGCCTGAATCCAGAAGTATAGTCTCGCGATGCTTAACTATTGGTCAGGTTGGCGACAATTTGCCTTTGCTTACTAAAAGGGTTTCCTGGTCAAGATGCTTGTAAATCAGGAAATGCTTTCGATGCGGTAAGATTACCCCTGATGGGGTAGGTGAATTTTGATATAGATCAATCCAGACCCAAGCTGACACCTTTCAGCACGAACTTTCGCAAGTAAAGTTAGCGCGATGTGCCACACATTCTGAATCCGTAAGCTTCATCCACATAACCTGACATTAACCGTAGTTGAATAAACTGATATATAGCGAAAAAAGCAGCATAAATTTCTGCTCCTGGCACTGGTTTTCTGCCCGGCTTTTGCTCTACATTAAGCGCGATTTTCTTCTCACACCTTACCGGAGCTTCCTTTGAACCCCGTGCTACTCGACCTTTCCGGCTACATTAAATTTTTTGTCGGCTTGTTTGCCCTGGTGAATCCGGTAGGCATCATCCCGGTCTTTATCAGCATGACCAGCTATCAGGCTGTAGCAGAGCGCAATAAAACCAATCTCACGGCCAACCTTGCCGTGGCCATTATTCTCTGGACGTCACTGTTTCTCGGGGATGGCATCCTGCATCTATTTGGCATCTCGATTGATTCTTTCCGCATCGCAGGCGGTATTTTGGTTGTTACCATCGCGATGTCGATGATTAGCGGAAAACTGGGCGAAGATAAACAGAATAAGCAGGAGAAGTCAGAAAGCGCCATTCGCGAAAGCATTGGCGTGGTGCCACTTGCCTTGCCCTTAATGGCAGGCCCAGGTGCCATTAGCTCAACGATCGTTTGGAGCACGCGTTATCACAGTTGGCAGAACTTAATTGGCTTCACTATTGCGATTGCGATTTTCGCCTTCTGCTGCTGGCTGCTGTTTCGTGCAGCACCCTTAATGGTACGCGTACTGGGTCAAACTGGGATTAACGTCATTACCCGAATCATGGGATTATTACTGATGGCGTTGGGAATTGAATTTATTGTCACCGGCATGAAATCGATCTTCCCCGGATTACTCAATTAATCAGGTTATTTTCAGATTTTAAATGGCGATTGAACCAAAATGGTGCGCTCTGACATTTCATTGCACCATTTTGGTAATTTTATTCATGTTTCTTAACTCATTCCGTATAACATCACTTTTACTACTTACATCCCTCTGCGCATCTCAAAACTCACATCTTATTGTGATTATTGTCACAGTTTAATGCTCTGAATAATCACGTTGAATTAGAATTCATGAAAAGCGAATTACTTAATTAAAGGCAATTTATGCGTGTTTTTGTTCATTTCGCAGTTAAATGGGTAAAAACTATAAGCTAAAGATAATAATGAATAAACTTGCAGCATTAAAATCATTTAATGATTTTCAATCAATAGGTTGCATGATTTTTTGGTTTGAAAATTAACACTTCTCCTTACCTACTGAACGTGATAAAAGAGAATCTGCTAACATTTTTGCAGTTTAGCTTTGGCGTGCGGGCATCAGTTCTGATAATTTTCGGCACATCACAAATTTTTTATCTGATAGCGACAAATGTGTACGCTTTTTGCTTAAAGGCTATCGGGCTTATGATTAAGGTTGATATTTGTTGATGAAATGCATGGTAGCGCAAACGGCCGCACGTTCACTTATTGCGTTGTGCCTAACGGGAGTTTTGGTACAAAGTCAGGCAGCACAGGTACCAGCGGGTACGCAGTTATCAGATTCACAACGAATAGTGATCAATAACGGTAGCGAAGTTGCAACGCTGGACCCACAAAAAGCGGAAGGTGTGCCTGAGTCCAATGTGATGCGTAATCTGCTGGAAGGGTTGGTTGAAACCGATAATAACGGTCAACTCGTGCCGGGTGTGGCTAAGCAATGGCAAAGTAATGAAGGGCGCATCTGGACTTTTACGCTGCGTGACGATGCGCGTTGGAGTAACGGCCAGCCCGTTACAGCACAAGATTTCGTTTATAGCTGGCAGCGTCTGGCTGATGCAAAAACAGCCTCACCTTATGCCAGCTATTTGCAGGCGGCTCATGTCGCGAATATTGATGCCATTTTATCGGGCAAAGCGGCTCCCATTGATCTTGGCGTTAAAGCCTTAGACGATCATCATCTGCAAGTAACGTTATCCGAACCCGTTCCCTATTTTGTTGCCATGCTGGCTCACAGCGCGATGAAACCGGTCTATCGTCCGGCGATTGAGCAATGGGGCGAGCAGTGGACGCAACCGCAGCATTATATTGGCAATGGCGCTTTTACGCTGAATGAATGGGTAGTGAATGAAAAAATCACGGTTAAGCGCAACCCATTCTATTGGGATAATGCCCACACAGTGATTGAAGAAGGGGTGTTTTTACCGATCTCTTCGGAAAACAGTGATATTAACCGCTATCGCAGCGGCGGCACTGATATGACTAATAGCGCGGTGCCGCCTGAAATGTTTAATAAATTACAGCAGGATCTTGGGGATGAAGTCAAAATCAGCCCGCTGCTGTGTACCTTCTATTACGAAATCAATAATAAAAAAGCACCGTTCAATGATGCGCGGGTGCGCACCGCATTAAAATTAACGCTCGACCGCGACATTATTGCCAAAAAGATCATGGGACAAGGGCAGATTCCTGCCTATGGTTTGACGCCGCCATTTACCCAAGGCATTACACTTTCTCCTCCCGCCTGGGCGCAACAAACCCAGACAGCACGCAATGCCGCCGCCAAACAATTGTTAGCTGAAGCCGGTTTCAACGCGCAACATCCACTGCGATTCACGCTGCTGTATAACACCTCAGAACAGAATAAAAGGCAGGCGATTGCGGCGGCATCTATGTGGCAGAAAAACCTTGGCGCGGTGGTGACGTTGCAGAACCAGGAGTGGAAAACGTTGCTGGAAACGCGACATCAGGCGCAATACGACGTGGTTCGTGCCACCTGGTGCGCGGATTACAACGAGCCCTCAACTTTCCTCAACATGTTGCTGAGCGGCTCATCGATTAATACCGCATTTTACCAAAGCTCTGCTTTTGACCAACTCATGAAGCAAACGCTCTCTACTACGGATGAAGCTAAACGCGCCTCGCTTTATCAACAGGCTGAAGCTCAACTGGATAAAGACTCGCCGATAGTGCCGGTCTACTACCGCGTAAGCGTGCGGCTGGTGAAACCTTGGGTGGGTGGATTCACCGGTAAGGATCCGCAGGACATGCTGGCGTTGAAATACTATTACATAAAGAAACATTGAGTAATGTGGCGATCCGGCGCTACAGTCGGGCGGCACTTTACCGTGGTAAACCCTGAAGGGTGATTAGGGTCTTCGTACAGACAGGCGGAGTTCACCTGGAAACGGGGTACGCCGGGCGTTTAATCGACCTGGTGAAGATAATAAAACTGGAGCGTAATAATGAACAACATCACGAAAAAAAGCCTGATTGCTGCAGGCGTATTGGCAGCAATCGGCGCGCTGGCAGGGAATGCCGCGCTGGCAGCAACAGTGCCAGCAGGCGTTGAATTGGCAGCAAAACAGGAATTGGTTCGCGGTAACGGCGATGAAGTACAGTCGCTTGATCCACATAAGATTGAAGGTGTGCCAGAAGATAACATCGCGCGTGATCTGTATGAAGGTCTGATCACCAGCGACAGCGATGGTAAACCGGTACCGGGCGTGGCGGAAAGCTGGGAAAACAAAGATTTCAAAGTCTGGACTTTCCACCTGCGTAAGAATGCCAAATGGTCCAACGGCGAGCCGGTTACGGCACAAGATTTCGTTTACAGCTGGCAACGTCTGGTCGATCCGAAAACCGCATCGCCTTATGCCAGCTATCCGCAATATGGTCACATTGTGAATGTCGATGACATCATCGCCGGTAAAAAACCGACGTCCGAGCTGGGTGTAAAAGCCATCGACGATCACACGCTGGAAGTGACGCTGAGCGAGCCGGTACCGTACTTCTATAAGCTGCTGATCAACTCCGTTATGTCGCCGGTCTACAAACCAGCAATCGTTAAATTTGGCGACCAGTGGACCCAGCCGCCGAACTGGGTGGGCAACGGCGCTTTCAAACTTGAATCACACGTCATCAACGAACGCGTTGTGCTGGTGCGTAACACGCAGTATTGGGATAACGAACATACCGTACTGAACAAAGTCAACTTCCTGCCAATTAACTCTGAAGTCAGCGACGTTAACCGTTACTTCTCTGAAAATGGCAGCGATATTACCTACAACAACATGCCAATCGAGCTGTTTAAAAAACTGCAGCGTGACAACGGTAAAGAGTTGATGGTGAAGCCGTACCTGTGCACCTATTACTACGAAATCAACAACCAAAAAGCGCCGTTCACCGATCCACGCGTACGTACCGCACTGAAACTGGGTCTTGATCGCGACATCATGGTGAATAAGGTTCTGGCACAGGGCCAGCAACCGGCTTACAGCTTCACGCCGCCGGCTACCGATGGTATGGAACTGCTGCCGCCGGATTGGTTCAAGTGGGATCAGAACAAGCGTAACGAAGAGGCGAAAAAGCTGCTGGCCGAAGCGGGTTATACCGCTGATAAACCGCTGACCTTTAACCTGCTCTACAACACCTCCGATCTGCATAAGAAACTGGCGATCGCGGCGTCTTCCATCTGGAAGAAAAATATCGGTGTGAACATCAAGCTAGAGAACCAGGAGTGGAAAACCTTCCTGGATACGCGTCATCAGGGCAACTTTGATGTGTCTCGTGCAGCATGGTGTGCGGATTACAACGAACCTACATCGTTCCTGAATATCATGTTGTCTGATAGCAGCAGTAACACCTCGCACTATAAGAGCGCTGACTTCGATAAAGTTATCCACGATGCAGTTAAAGCTGCCGACGATAAAGCGCGCGTAGCGGATTACCAGAAAGCTGAGCAGATTCTGGATAAAGACAGCACCATTGTGCCAGTTTACTACTACGTTAACGCACGTCTGGTGAAACCTTACGTGGGTGGTTATACCGGTAACGATCCGCTGGATAAAACCGTCGATAAAAATCTGTATATCATTAAACATTAATAGCACTCAGGCTATCGATAGTGGCGGTGCTGCGTCACCGCCTTTTTACTTTGTGAAGCAACAGCCTGGTAGGTACGGCAATGTTAAAATTCATCCTGCGTCGGCTCCTGGAAGCCATCCCGACGCTGTTTATCCTCATCACCATCTCATTCTTTATGATGCGACTGGCACCCGGCAGTCCATTTACCGGCGAACGTGTGCTTTCGCCTGAAGTAATGGCCAATATCGAAGCGAAATACCATCTCAATGACCCGATTGGGAAACAGTATCTCAGCTATCTGGTCCAGCTGGCACATGGCGATTTTGGTCCATCGTTTAAATATAAAGATTATTCAGTGAACTACCTGGTAGGCCATGCCTTCCCGGTTTCAGCCAAACTCGGCCTGGCGGCATTCTTCCTTGCCGTGATGCTGGGCGTGACGGCGGGTGTCATCGCTGCCTTAAAGCAAAACAGTTTGTGGGACTATGCCGTGATGGGGGTCGCGATGACCGGCGTGGTGATCCCCAGCTTTGTCGTTGCACCTTTACTGGTGCTGGTCTTCGCGATCACTTTACGCTGGCTGCCCGGCGGTGGCTGGAACGGCGGCCAATGGAACTACATGCTGCTACCGATGGTCGCGCTCTCGCTGGCCTATATCGCTAGTATTGCGCGTATTACCCGCGGCTCGATGATTGAAGTCATGCACTCAAACTTTATCCGCACGGCACGCGCCAAGGGTTTACCGTTGAGTCGTATCGTACTGCGTCATGCGCTCAAGCCCGCCATGCTGCCGGTTCTTTCCTATATGGGACCTGCGTTTGTCGGCATCATCACCGGTTCTATGGTCATTGAATCCATCTATGGTTTGCCGGGCATTGGCCAGCTGTTCGTTAACGGGGCACTGAACCGTGACTATTCGCTGGTGATGAGTCTGACCATTCTGGTTGGCGTGCTGACCATTCTGTTTAACGCGATCGTTGATGTGCTGTACGCCGTGATCGATCCGAAAATCCGTTACTGATTGTGGAGCTCGCCCATGATGTTAAGTAAGAAAAACAGCGAAGCTCTGGATGCCTTCAGTGAAAAACTGGAAGTCGAAGGGCGCAGCCTATGGCAGGATGCGCGTCGCCGCTTTATTCACAACCGTGCTGCGTTCATCAGTCTGTTGGTGTTACTGGTGATCACGCTGTTCGTGGTGTTTGCACCGATGTTGTCGCAGTTCAAATATGACGATACCGACTGGGCGATGATGTCTGCCGCGCCGGATACCGTTTCTGGCCACTGGTTTGGTACCGACTCATCGGGACGCGATCTGCTGGTGCGCGTCGCGATTGGTGGCCGTATCTCACTGATGGTCGGCATTGCTTCCGCCTTGATCGCGGTACTGGTGGGCACGCTCTATGGCTCATTAGCCGGTTATCTGGGCGGTAAAATTGACTCAGTCATGATGCGTATCCTCGAGATCCTCAACTCCTTCCCGTTCATGTTCTTCGTCATCCTGCTGGTAACCTTTTTCGGTCGCAACATTCTGTTGATCTTTGTCGCGATTGGCATGGTGTCGTGGCTGGATATGGCGCGTATTGTGCGCGGTCAGACATTAGGCCTGAAGCGTAAAGAGTTTATCGAAGCGGCGCAGGTTGGCGGGGTGAGCACCTTCAATATCGTGCTGCGTCACATCGTGCCTAATGTGCTGGGCGTGGTGGTGGTGTATGCCTCGTTGCTGGTGCCGAGCATGATTCTGTTCGAATCATTCCTCAGCTTCCTTGGCCTTGGTACGCAGGAACCGCTCAGCAGCTGGGGCGCACTGCTCAGCGACGGCGCCAACTCAATGGAGGTGTCGCCGTGGTTGCTGATGTTCCCGGCAGGTTTCCTGGTGGTCACGCTGTTCTGTTTTAACTTTATCGGCGATGGCCTGCGTGATGCCCTCGACCCGAAAGATCGTTAAGGAGTTTCCCGATGACCATTCATGAATTTCAGCCAGCAATGGCTGCGCGTGCGGGAAACAGTAACCTGCTGCTTGATGTGAAAGATCTGCGCGTCACCTTTAGTACCCACGACGGTGATGTCACTGCTGTGAACGACCTCAATTTTTCACTGCATGCCGGTGAAACACTGGGCATTGTCGGTGAGTCCGGATCGGGTAAATCACAAACCGCGTTTGCCTTGATGGGCCTGCTGGCAAAAAATGGTCGCATTGGTGGTTCAGCCAAGTTCAACGGCGCGGAGATCCTTAATCTGCCCGAGAGCAAGCTGAACAAGCTGCGTGCCGAGCAAATTGCGATGATTTTCCAGGACCCGATGACCTCGCTCAATCCATACATGCGTGTCGGCGAGCAGTTAATGGAAGTGCTGAAGCTGCACAAAGGGATGAACAGCGCACAGGCCTTTGAAGAATCGGTGCGTATGTTGGATGCGGTAAAAATGCCGGAAGCGCGTAAGCGCATGAAGATGTTCCCGCACGAGTTCTCCGGCGGTATGCGTCAGCGTGTGATGATCGCCATGGCGCTGCTGTGTCGCCCGAAACTGTTGATTGCCGATGAACCCACCACGGCGCTCGACGTCACCGTGCAGGCGCAGATCATGACGTTGTTAAATGAGTTGAAGCGTGAATTCAACACCGCAATTGTGATGATTACCCACGATCTCGGCGTGGTTGCGGGTATCTGTGACAAAGTTCTGGTGATGTACGCCGGTCGTACCATGGAGTACGGTCGCGCACGCGATGTGTTCTATCAGCCTGCGCATCCTTATTCCATTGGGCTGTTAAGCGCGGTACCGCGTCTGGATGCCGAAGAAGGTGAGTCACTGACCACCATTCCAGGTAACCCGCCAAATTTGCTGCGCTTACCGCAAGGCTGTCCGTTCCAGCCTCGTTGCGCCTACGCCATGGATATCTGTTCCAAGGCACCGCCGCTGGAGCCTTTTGCTGAAGGTCGTCTGCGTGCCTGCTTCAAGCCGGTGGAGGAATTAGTATGAGCACCGTAGTTGAAGAGAAAAAAGTTCTGCTGGAGATCGCCGATCTCAAAGTGCATTTCGAGATTAAAGATGGCAAACAGTGGTTCTGGCAACCGCCGCACACCTTGAAAGCGGTAGATGGTGTCAGCCTGCGTCTGTACGAAGGTGAAACGCTCGGTGTCGTCGGTGAATCGGGCTGCGGTAAATCGACGCTGGCGCGCGCTATCATTGGGCTGGTGAAAGCCACTGAAGGACGTGTAGCCTGGTTAGGGCGCGATCTGCTGGGGCAAAGCCAGGAAGAGTGGCGCCAGGCACGCAGCGACATCCAGATGATCTTCCAGGATCCGCTGGCGTCGCTGAATCCGCGTATGACCATCGGCGATATCATCGCTGAACCGCTGCGCACCTATTATCCGAAGATGCCGCGCCAGGACGTGAAGGATAAGGTGAAAACCATGATGATGAAGGTTGGGCTGCTGCCAAACCTCATCAACCGTTATCCGCATGAGTTCTCTGGCGGTCAATGTCAGCGTATTGGTATTGCGCGTGCACTGATTCTCGAACCGAAGTTAATCATCTGTGATGAGCCGGTATCAGCGCTGGACGTGTCGATTCAGGCGCAGGTGGTTAACCTGCTGCAGAAGTTACAGCGCGAAATGGGGCTGTCGTTGATCTTTATCGCGCACGACCTGGCGGTGGTGAAACACATCTCCGATCGCGTGCTGGTCATGTATCTCGGTCATGCGGTTGAGCTGGGTACTTACGATGCGGTGTATAACAATCCGCAGCATCCCTATACTCGTGCGCTGATGTCAGCCGTGCCCATTCCCGACCCGGATCTGGAGAAGAATAAGCAGATTCAGCTGCTGGAAGGGGAGTTGCCGTCGCCGATTAATCCGCCATCGGGATGCGTGTTCCGTACGCGTTGTCCGATTGCCGGACCAGAGTGCGCCAAAACGCGACCGCTGCTGGAAGGCAGCTTCCGCCACGCGGTATCGTGCTTAAAAGTCGATCCGCTCTAAAACAAAACGCCGGGCAAATGCCCGGCGTTTTTCTCTCTGTCGTCGCTTACTCGCGCCAAAGGATATGGCAGAGTTTATGATCTTTTTCACGGCACAGCAGAACACGCGCAAACACATCGGTAATCGGCTCGCCGTCAGCTTCACCTAATCCAATCACCACTTCAGCGAAGAAGTCAGGGTTAAGATCAAAATCGACATGTTCCTGCCAGTCTTCTGCAGGATCGAACAGTTCTGCGCCACCGCGCTCTTCAAACTGCAAATTGAAGAGAATAATGTCAGCGGGATCGAGGTTGTCGCCAGCCAGCTCAAGAAAAATATCGTAAGCCTGCTCCAGCGTTTCATCTTCAGTAAGGCGATTATTTAAATCCATGGTCATTCCTGCTTGCCTTGAGGCGGTAATATTTTCGCTCGTTTTACAGTAAAGGACTAAAGAAGTAAAACAGTCGTTCAACGATGCGTTGCCACCAGGCACGTTTCGCCCAGCGCGCACCATCCAGCAAACGTGAGCGAGCGATATAATCATCCTGTACGGTGGCGAGATCGCTGCCGAAGCCGTCATCATCAACCACCAGTGTGATCTCAAAATTAAGCCACAGGCTGCGCATATCCAGGTTGACGGTGCCGACCAAACTCAGTTGCCCATCAACCAGCACGCTCTTGGTATGCAGCAAGCCATCTTCAAATTGATAGATTTTTACGCCGGCTTCCAGCAGTTCGGTAAAGAAGGCACGGCTTGCCCAGCCCACCAGCAGCGAATCATTGTGGCGTGGCACAATGATGCTAACTTCCACCCCGCGCAAGGCAGCGGTACAGATAGCATGCAGCAAGTCATCACTCGGTACAAAGTAGGGCGTCGTCATGATCAATTGCTCACGCGCCGAATAAACCGCCGTGAGCAATGCCTGATGAATCATATCTTCCGGGAAGCCGGGGCCGGATGCGATCACCTGAATGGTATGGCCGCTCTCCTGCTCGAACGGCATCACATTGCCATCTGGTGCTGGCGGCAGAATGCGTTTACCGGTTTCAATCTCCCAGTCACAGGCATACACAATGCCCATTGTGGTCGCGACCGGACCTTCCATGCGTGCCATCAAGTCAATCCACTGGCCAACGCCCGCTTCCTGTTTGAAAAAGCGCGGATCGACCAGGTTCATACTGCCGGTGTAGGCGATGTAATTATCAATTAACACCACTTTACGGTGCTGCCGTAAATCCATGCGGCGCAGGAACACACGCAGCAAGCTGACCTGTAGCGCTTCAACCACATCAATGCCGGCATTACGCATCATGTTGACCCACGGACTGCGGAAGAAGGTGACGCTGCCTGCTGAGTCCAGCATTAAGCGGCAATGCACGCCACGGCGCGAGGCTGCCATCAGCGATTCCGCAACCTCATCGGCTAATCCACCGGGATGCCAGATATAGAACACCATCTCAATATTGTGGCGAGCCAGTTGAATGTCACGAATTAATGCGTGCATGACGTCGTCGGCGTTAGTCAGTAGCTGTAGCTGATTACCTTTAACACCCGCAATGCCCTGACGATGACGACACAAATCAAATAACGAACGCGCGACATCACTGTGTTCAGTAGCGAAAATATGGCGGCACTGTTTAAGATCGTTCAGCCATTTAGCGGTGGAAGGCCACATGGTTCGCGCGCGTTCGGCGCGTCGTTTGCCCAAATGTAGCTCTCCAAATGAGAGATACGCGATTATACCCACCAGCGGCAGTATGTAGATGATCAGCAACCAGGCCATTGCTGAGGTGACCGCACGACGTTTCATCAGAATTCGTAGCGTGACACCCGCAATCAGCAGCCAGTAACCAAACAGCAGCAACCAACTGATAAGGGTATAAAATGTGGTCATTAAGTGGACGTCCTGTTCGCGCTTTGTTGTGCAAAGTTTACGTGCTGATCACAGGTAGTGAAACCTTTAATCGTGAATGACGTTTCGATGAAGCTTTCGATTTGGCATTTGCTAACAGATCTTTATAATGCCTGCCGAGTTTAGCCGGTCTGAGAGGGTGTGATGAGACGCAGCAAAAATGAAGTGGCGCGCTGGAGAATGTTACGTCAGGTACACCGTCGTCGTTCTCGTTGGCTGGAAGGGCAATCGCGTCGTTATAAACGCATCCATACTATTCGTCATCAGGTGGCGCAGCAGCATCGCCGCTCCATCCTGTTTATCTCACAAATGGTGTGATTAACCTGCGCGGCCATCAAGCGCCGGCGCGTAGCACCAGCAGGACGTTGACCATCTGTACCGCTGCCGCCAGCACAATCATCATGACAATTTGCTGCCGAGCGTGGCGCCAGCTATGCCGGCGCCATACAACAAGTGCTCTGCCGATGAGTGCTAAAGCAAGCACCAGCAGTAAAACGGACTGCCACATAGATCAGAAGACGCGCTTGAACGGCTTAACCGCGACTTTCTCATACACACCTGCGGCAATATAAGGATCATCCTTGGCCCATGATTCCGCCACTTCCAGTGACGAGAATTCGGCAATGATCACCGAACCGGTGAAACCCGCCGGGCCAGGATCGTTACTGTCAACCGCTGGCAGCGGGCCCGCAGCAATCAGTCGACCTTCATCTTGCAACAGCTTTAAACGAGCAAGATGTGCGGGACGTACCGAATTGCGTTTTTCCAGTGAATCAGCGGTATCTTCCGCATAAATGACGTAAAGCACGATGGGATACTCCCGTTAGACTTGCCGAAATTGCGTGACACGTTAAGTGATCGTTAATCAGAGTGCAAACGAAAGATAAATACGCTGTCATTCAGCGCAATCAGGGTTAAAAAAGCCCTTTCTTACGGCGCTTGCACATCGCTTATTGAAACTGATTGCTATTTGCATTTAAAATCTGCGCTTCACTCAATGAACATGAATGATATGACCACGTTGACTACGCCTTTGCCTACACGTACCCCCATCGCTGTAATTTTATCCGTGGTACTTCACGGTTCGTTGATTGCTGGCATTCTCTATGCATCGTTTCATCAGGTAATTGAAGTTCCAAAAGCATCGCAACCCATCAGCGTTTCGCTGGTGGCGCCTGAAGTGCAACCCGAGCCCGCTCCAGCGGAGGTGATGCCACCGCCGCCAGAACCTGAGCCGGAGCCAGAAGTTGCGCCTGAGCCACCTAAGGTTGAGCCGGTGCCGATTCCTAAACCGGAACCCAAGCCGAAGCCTAAGCCTAAACCGAAGCCAAAGGTTGAGAAGAAGCCGGAGCCAAAACCGCGTCAGGAAGTGAAGCCGCAGGAAAATCCGGTGAAACAGGAAGCGCCAACCACGCAAACGCGCCCAACTACCGCGCCAAAAGCCAATCCGACCGCGACCCCCAGCGTTTCCGATGGGCCGAAGGCAATGAACGTCAGCAAGCCTGCGTACCCAGCGCGTGCATTTGCGCTCCGGGTTGAAGGGCGTGTGCGTGTACAGTTTGATGTGGATAGCGATGGACGTGTTGATAACGTCGAGATCCTCTCTGCCGAACCGCGCAATATGTTCGAGCGGGAGGTTAAGCAGGCGATGAAGAAATGGCGCTATCAGCCGGGGCGTCCTGGCAAGAATTTAACGATGAATATCGTGTTCCGCATCAATGGCGGCGCCAATATCGAATAAGCGTAGGCAGAGAATGGGCAAAAAAAAGCGGTCAACTGACCGCTTTTTCAGCGTTATAGATCACTCAAATTACTTCTGCCGGGCGGCAACGGGCGCGATTGACCGGTATTGTCGACCGCCACGTAAACAAACACGGCTTCAGTTGCGCAGTACGTTTGACCGATGGGTTCGGACGAGACTTTCTTAATCCATACTTCTACATTTATGGTCATTGAGCTGTTGCCGGTGCGAATGCAGCGGGCGTAACAGCTCACTACATCACCAACCGCCACCGGCTTCAGGAAGGTCATTCCATCCACGCGCACGGTGACTACCCGACCTTCGGCAATTTCTTTGGCCTTAATCGCGCCACCCATGTCCATCTGCGACATCAGCCAACCACCAAAGATGTCACCGTTGGCATTGGTATCCGCCGGCATTGCCAGGGTACGCAACACCATTTCGCCTTGCGGCGACTTATGTTTTTCGTCCATTGCTCAGTTCTTCTGCAGGTGAAGAGAAGCCCGACGATGTCGGGCGGAGTGTTATTATTTTTGTTCTTGTTGCGGCATCTGTCGCCAGATATAAACGCCGCTTAACAGGGTGAAGAGTAGAGTCAGGCCGGTCAGACCAAACACCTTAAAGTTAACCCAAAACTCTTGCGATAACCAAAATGCAACATAAATATTTGCCAGGCCGCAGGCGAGGAAGAAGATGGCCCAGGCAACGTTGAGGTTACGCCAGACGCCTGATGGCAGCTGCAGCTCTTTACCCAACATGGTTTGAATCAGCGGCTGCTTCATAAACCACTGGCTATATAGCAGCGCCACCGCGAACAGAGAATAAATGACCGTCACTTTCCATTTGATGAACTCATCGTTATGGAACACCAACGTCAGCGTGCCAAATACCGCAACCAGCACAAAGGTGAAAATGGTCATCTTTTCCAGCTTGCGGTAAAGCACCCAACTGACGACCAGCGCCAAGCCGGTGGCGACAATTAGCGCGCCGGAGGCCACAAAGATGTCGTACAGCTTGTAGAAGATGAAGAAAACCACCAGGGGAAGAAAATCGAGTAACTGCTTCATAGCGTTTCCAATTAGGGCAGGAGCGTACAGTTATGGCGCTCAAATGAGCGCCATAACGATTAACGTAACAGCATATACAGCCGGTACAGATAAATAATCAGCACAGCAGAGACCAGATTACCCAGCGCATTCAATACCACGGAGGCGATGTTAGCGGGCAGTACCGTCAGCGATGAAAAGAAGAACATCAACACAATCTTCGCCAGCAGCCATAACACAATCGCAGGCGCAATCACCTTAATATTCTTCCAGGCGAGGCGCATGCTAGCGCGCATGGCACCTATTACACCGAGCTTCTCATTAGCAAGAATCACTGGCGCCAGCGAAAACAGAATCGCCAGAATTACGCCTGGCACCATCAGCACCATAAAGCCCAGTTGCACCAGCAGGGTGATCAGGAAAGTTTGCAGCAGCAGCTTTGGCAGCATGGGTGCTGAAGCACCGATAGCGCGCAGCGCGCTGACGCGTTGTCCGCCTGACACCATCGGGATCAGCATTAGCATGCCGCCCAGCAGCAGCGTGTTACCAATCAACGCGGCAAATGTGCCTGCAGCAGAAGCGCGCAGCAGAATACGTTGCTGATCCGGCGACATATTTTGTACCAGCTCAAACAGCGATGATGCGCTGTCATCGGACTGGCTCAACAATGATAACTGGTCTTCACCTGGCGTTAACGCGTGGCCGACGATCACAGTAATGAACGATGTCAGCAGCGCCAGCAGTAAAATAGTAACCAACTGATGGCGCAAAAAATTTCCTGTGTCACGGTATAACGAGCTTGCCGTGATAGACATGTAAACTCCTTGAAAGAACCGGATTAATTAACCCGGCGATTGTACATGTTCTACTGGCGTGCTGGCACCCGCATTGCGATAACTTTCTGTCATGTCTGGTAAAGAAGGGTGAAAAAACGCAGTAAATGCGCAGCATGTTGGGGTTGCTAACGGATGCCGCGCTCATCCTAAGCTGAAAATGCAAACTCATTTCAGTTTGAAACCTTCACAGCATGATTACAAATTCACCGCGCAGGGCCAAAATTGATCTGAATCAATCCATTGTTTTTTAAGTAGTTAATTTGAAATGATGCAGATGATCTTTTAGCTAAAAAGAGGTAGATCTTGGGCCGCAAATAATTTTGAGACCCTACTTTTTCGCAAAGGAGTGATGATGAAACTGGCAAAATGTGCACTGCTGATAGCCCTGGCAATCCCACAACTGGCACTGGCTCATGAAGCGGGTGATTTTTTTATGCGCGCGGGTAGCGCCACCGTACGTCCGACCGAAGGCTCTGATAATGTGCTGGGTATGGGCGGCTTTAACGTCAGCAACGATACGCAGCTGGGGTTGACCTTTACTTATATGGCAACGGATAACATCGGCGTTGAGCTGCTGGCAGCCACGCCGTTCCGTCATAAAGTCGGCCTCGGTGCTACCGGTAATCTGGCTACCGTGCGCCAGCTGCCACCAACACTAATGGCGCAGTATTATTTCCTCGACAGTAAAAGCAAAGCGCGTCCATATGTGGGCGTCGGTATTAACTACACCACTTTCTATGATGCCAAATTCAATCAGACGGGCGAGGATGCCGGTTTAAGCGATCTGAGCGTCAAAGATTCATGGGGCATGGCGGGACAGGTGGGGCTGGATTATCAAATCAACCGCGACTGGATGCTGAATGCATCGCTGTGGTACATGGACATTGATACAGAAGTGAAATTCAAAGCGAACGGTGAGCAGCAGAACATCAACACACGAATCGATCCGTGGGTGTTCTTCTTCGGCGCGGGATATCGTTTCTAACTTACGTTTAGAAAGGAAGCGGGCGACCAAAAGGTCGCCCGTTGTGTTATTTAATCTGCATATTGTTGACCACAGATTTCACGCCAGCCACGCTACGCGTAACAGAAACTGCGCGATTAGCCATCTGCGGTGAACTGACAAAACCACTCAGCTGCACTTTACCCTTAAAGGTTTCCACGTTGATCTCGGTGGATTTCAGCGCTTCGTCATTCAAAAGCTGAGCCTTAACCTTGGTGGTTACAACGGTATCGTCGATGTATCCGCCTGTGCCTTCTTTGGTTGCTGTTGGAGCACATGCGCTAAGTGTCAGCGCCATTACTGCAGCCATCATAATTCCTGCAACGACTTTAAAAAAATTCATTGGTTATCTCCCTGTCTTAGATGATGTTTCGCCGCAATGGGGCGGCGCAGTTAATTGTGGTCTGGCGTTGCGAAATCGGCAAATCGCCGTGAGTGAAAAGATGAAAAATTTCTGATTTTTGCCACTTATTGATCCAATCATAGTGATTGCGGGGGCAGGGAAGGCTGAGAGTGCCAGAGAAAATGAGGGGAGAAAGGTTGGTGACGATAATAAAGGCCTTATCCGCGTCGGCGAAAAAGGCCTTGAAGGATTTTTAGCGGGTGGCTGCTTTCAGGTTGCTAACAAAAGCTTTCAGTTCGCTAAGCAGCGTGGTCGGATCATTCTGGTTACGCTCAATGATCTTCACAATCGCAGAACCCGAAATCGCACCGGCCGCGCCTGCAGCAATCGCCTCTTTTACCTGGCCGGGTTCAGAGATGCCAAAGCCCTGCAGCGGCGGCGCAGCATTGAACTCACGTAACTTTTCAATCAGGTGATGCAGCGGCAGGCTGGCGCGATTTTCCGAACCGGTTACACCGGCCCGAGACAGCAGATAGGTATAACCGCGACCCTGTGCAGCGATCTCACGCAGCAGCTCATCGTCGGCATTTGGCGGACAGATAAAGATCGGTGCCACATTATGGCGCATCGCGGCCTGACGGAACGGCGCGGACTCTTCCAGCGGCACGTCAGCAACCAGCACCGAATCGACACCCACCGCTTCACACTGTGCATAAAAGTTGTCAATACCTTTGCTGAACACCAGATTGGCATACATCAGCAGGCCAATTGGCAAATCGGGGTATTTCTGACGAACGGTCGCGAGCATTTCAAAACACTGCGCCACGGTGGTGCCCGAAGCAAAGGCGCGTAGCGTTGCCCCCTGAATGGTAGGGCCATCGGCCAGCGGATCTGAGAACGGGATGCCGAGCTCTAACGCATCAGCACCACCTGCCACTAAGGTATCAATAATTTTCAGCGACAGTTCAGGTGAAGGATCGCCGAGGGTGACGAAGGGGACAAACGCGCCTTCTTGCTGCGCCGACAGACGTTGAAACAGCTGGTTATAACGCTCCATCAGATCTCTCCCTTGGCTTTCAAAATATCGTGAACGGTGAAGATGTCTTTGTCGCCGCGACCGGAGAGGTTAACCACCAGTAGCTGCTCTTTTTCCGGATTCTCACGAATCATTTTCAGTGCGTGTGCCAGCGCGTGTGAGGATTCGAGCGCAGGGATAATCCCTTCCGCGCGACACAGCTCTTTAAAGGCGCTCAGCGCTTCGTCATCAGTAATTGAGACATATTCAGCGCGGCCGATGCTGTTCAGATGCGCGTGCTGTGGACCGACTGATGGGAAGTCCAGACCCGCAGAAATCGAGTAAGACTCTTCAATCTGACCCTCTTCGGTCTGCATCATCGGTGCTTTCATCCCGAAGTAGATGCCTACGCGACCATGTTTCAGTGGCGCACCGTGTTCACCGGTTTCAATGCCGTGACCAGCGGGCTCAACGCCGATCAGACCCACACTCTCTTCTTCGATAAAGTCAGCAAACATGCCGATAGCGTTCGAACCGCCGCCTACGCAGGCTAACACCGCATCTGGCAAACGACCTTCGCGCTCCAGAATCTGCGCTTTCGTCTCTTCGCCAATCATGCGCTGGAATTCACGCACAATGGTTGGGAACGGATGTGGGCCAGCCGCAGTGCCGAGCATATAGTGCGCGGTTTCATAGCTGCCAGACCAGTCGCGCAGCGCTTCATTACAGGCATCTTTCAGCGTAGCGGAGCCGCTATGTACCGGAATCACTTCTGCGCCCATCAAACGCATACGGAATACGTTGGGTGACTGACGTTCGACATCTTTCGCGCCCATATAGATGCGGCATTTCATACCGAGCAGTGCGCAGGCTAACGCCGAGGCCACGCCGTGCTGACCTGCGCCGGTTTCGGCGATAATCTCATTTTTGCCCATACGCTTGGCCAACAGCGCCTGACCGAGCACCTGGTTGGTTTTGTGCGCGCCGCCGTGCAGCAGATCTTCACGCTTCAAATACAGGCGGGTTTTAGTACCTTTGGTCAGGTTGCTGCACAGCGTTAACGCAGTTGGGCGTCCTGCGTAGTTCTTCAGCAGGTCAGTAAACTCGGCCTGAAATTCAGGATCGCGCTGTGCTTCAACAAAGGCGTTTTCCAGCTGGCGCAGGGCTGGCATCAGGATTTGCGGCACATATTGGCCGCCAAACTCGCCAAAATAGGGATTCAATAACGTGGTCATTTCTTCATCTTCCTTATTCGGCCCGCACGCTGGCGGGCAAGCGAAATTAATAGGCGCGCAGCGTGCGGAATACCGCCGCGACTTTGCTGGCATCTTTAATGCCTGGCGCAGACTCTACGCCGGAGTTGAAATCAAGGCCGGCACAGCCTTGCTGCGCGGCTTCAACACAGTTATCTGCGCTTAGGCCACCGGCCAGCAGCACGTTGCTCAAATCCTGGCCTTGCAGCAGGGACCAATCGAAACGCTGGCCGGTACCGCCCTGGCCGTTATCTAACACGTAGCGATCAACATGTGGCCAGTCGCGTGCAGGTAAGTGATCTTTGATGCTCAATGCTTTCCAGATTTTTATTTCTGCTGGCAACGCCTGACGCAGTTCCGCGACGAACGCCTGGTCTTCATCGCCGTGCAGTTGAACCGCCGCCAGTGTTAATGTCGTGGCTTTGGTGACAATGTCACTTATGCTGCTATTGCGGAACACACCCACATACTTCAGCGGAGCGGCAGCCTGCAACTCTTGTGCCTGTTGACTGCTGATTTTACGCGGCGAGCCTTCGGCGAAGATCAGCCCACCGTAAATGGCGCCGGCTTCGTGCGCAGCAAGCGCATCTTCGGCGCGGGTTAAACCGCAAACCTTATTATCACCCAGCAGCACGCGACGCACGCCAGCGGTTAGGTTAGCTTCTTCCATCAATGCGGATCCAATCAGGAAACCATTGGCAAAATGACTCAATTCTCGCACTTGCGCATAGTTATGAATGCCCGATTCACTGATCACGGTGACGCCATGGCCGAGGCGCGGCGCCAGCTGACGTGTGCGGTTCAGGTCGATAGACAGGTCACGCAGGTCGCGGTTGTTAATCCCAACCACTTTGGCTTCCAGCGCAATGGCGCGCTCCAGCTCTTCTTCATTACTCACTTCGGTCAGCACGCCCATTTTCAGGCTGTGTGCCACGGCGGCGAGTTGACGATACTGTTCATCGTCCAGTACCGATAACATCAGCAGAATGGCATCCGCCTGATAATGGCGTGCTAAGTAAATCTGATAAGGATCGATGATAAAGTCTTTGCACAGTACCGGTTGAGTGATGGCGGCGCTGACGATCGGCAGGAACGCAAAATCGCCCTGAAAGTATTTTTCATCGGTTAACACCGAAACCGCAGAAGCGTAATGACGATAAACCCCAGCGATGGTCGCGGGATCGAAGTCCTCGCGAATTAGCCCTTTAGAGGGGGAGGCTTTTTTGCATTCCAGGATGAATACGGTGCGCGAGCCACGCAACGCATCGTAAAAATGACGTGCCGCAGGTTGCAAATCGTTCTGGAAGGTTGCCAGCGGCTGCTGAGCCTGACGCGCTTCAACCCAAACGGCTTTGTCTTGTACGATTTTCTCTAAAACAGTGCCCTTAATACTCATCTCATCCTCTCGCTGCCAGAGCAACAACGCGTTCATAAGCCTGTCCGCTGCGAATGGCAGCGATGGCACGCTGTGCGTTGTCGCGCAAATCTTCATTTCCGAATACTTTCAGCAACATTGCGACGTTCACCGCAACGGCCTGCTCATGGGCGGGCTGGCCTTTACCCTGGAGTAAACGGGTCAGAATGTCACGGTTTTCTTCCGGGGTGCCGCCCGCCAGCGCTTCTTTATCGTGGAAACCAAAACCAAAGTCTTCGGGTGTCAGCTGATATCCGGTGATTTCACCATCGCGCAGCTCTGCCACTTGAGTAGGGCTGTGCAATGCAACTTCATCCATTCCGCCACCGTGTACCACCGCCGCGCGCTGGTAACCCAACACTTTCAGCGTTTGTGCAATCGGTAAAACCAATTCCGGGCTGTATACGCCAATCACTGCCAGCGGTGGACGCGCGGGATTAATCAGTGGACCCAGTACGTTGAACAGCGTGCGCGTCTTCAACTGTTGACGTACCGGCATGGCGTGACGAAAACCGCTGTGATACTGCGGTGCAAACAGAAAACAGACGTTGAGATCGTCCAGCGCCTTGCGTGCTTGCTCTGCCGGCATATCCAGATTGATGCCAAACGCCGCCAGCAGATCGGAAGATCCCGATTTACTCGAGACGCTGCGGTTGCCGTGTTTCGCCACTTTTAAGCCGCAGGTCGCCGCGACAAAGGCGCTGGCGGTGGAAATATTAATGCTATTAATGCCGTCGCCGCCGGTACCGACGATATCGGCAAAGGTGTAATCCGGGCGCGGAAACGGCTTAGCGTCTTCCAGCAGTGCGGAAGCGGCACCGGCAATTTCCTCGGGACGCTCGCCACGCACTTTCATGGCAATCAACGCGGCAGCGAGCTGTGTCGGCTCCAACTGGCCTTTAATAATGGCGCTAAACAGCTGGTGGCTCTCTCCCTGGCTGAGGGTTTCTGATTGGTAAAGTTTTTCCAGAATAGTTTGCATCATAATCTCCCTATTATTTCGCCAGCGCCCAGGCCAACGTCTGTTCTAATAAACGCGCGCCCTGAGTGGTGAGAATGGATTCGGGGTGGAACTGGAAGCCACATACCCGGTCGGCATCATGGCGTACGGCCATCACCATGCCGTTGTAGCTGGCGTTAACGGTTAACTCTGCGGGCGTATTACTGCCTACCAGCGAGTGATAGCGTGCCACTGGCAGTGGATTGCTGAGTCCGGCAAACATGCCTTCGCCGTCATGCGTAATAGAAGACGCTTTTCCGTGCAGGATTTCGCCAGCCTGGCCAACATGACCGCCATAAGCTTCAACGATTGCCTGATGACCGAGACAAATACCGATAATCGGCAGACGACCGCGCAGCGCTTGCAGCAGGTCGGGCATGCAACCGGCATCTTTCGGGGCGCCCGGACCTGGCGACAGCATCAGAATCGGATTTTCCATCTGCTGCAGGCGTTCGATCAGTACGTCAGCGGGCACATTGTTGCGATAAATCACCACGTTATGGCCGAAGGTACGCAGCTGATCAACGAGGTTATAAGTAAAGGAGTCGATGTTATCGAGCAGCAGGATATCGGCCATCAGAAAATCTCCTTGCAGTGATGGGCTGTTGCGATGGCACGTAATACCGCACGCGCTTTGTTGCGGCTCTCGTCCGCTTCGGCCTGAGGCTGAGAATCGAGTACCACACCGGCACCGGCTTGCACGGTAGCCACGCCGTCTTCGACCCAGGCGGAACGGATCACGATGCAGGTATCGAGGTCGCCGTTGGCCGTGAAGTAACCCACGGCGCCGCCGTAGCTGCCGCGACGTGTGCCTTCTTTCTCGGCGATTAGCTGCATTGCGCGCACTTTCGGCGCGCCGCTCAGCGTGCCCATGTTCATGCAGGCGCGATAGGCGTGCAGCACATCAAGGTCTTCACGCAGCGTGCCCACCACGCGTGACACCAAATGCATCACAAACGAGTAGCGGTCAACCTTCGTCAGATCAGCAACGTAGCGGCTACCGGGTACACAGATGCGTGCCAAATCGTTGCGCGCTAAATCGACCAGCATCAGGTGCTCCGCCATCTCTTTATGGTCGGTACGCATTTCAAGTTCGATACGGCTGTCGAGATCGCGGTCCAGCGATCCATCGGCATGGCGACCGCGAGGGCGCGTACCGGCAATCGGGTAGATTTCAATCTGACGCGAGGTAGCGTCATATTTCAGCGAGCTTTCCGGCGACGCGCCAAACAGGGCGAAATCCTGGTCCTGCATAAAGAACATGTAAGGACTCGGGTTGCTGTTTTTCAGCGTGTCATATGCGGCCAATGGTGAAGGGCACGGCAGCGAGAAGCGACGTGAAGGTACCACCTGGAAGATTTCACCGATGCGAATCGCTTCCTGCATCTCACGCACTACGCTGCAATACTCTTCGTCGCTCTGGCTGGTGCTCAGCGCCATCTGCTCGACGCGCTGAACGGGCAGTGCGGGCGCCGCCTGGGTCATTTGACCGCGCAGTTGTTCAATGCGGCCTTGCAGACGCTGGAACTCGCTGGTAGATGGAGTGAACAAACTGGCCTGCAGGCGCGCGCTGCGCTGCTGGTGGTCGATCACCAATAAGGTTTCAGCCAGATAGAAGCAGTAATCCGGGCAGCGCTGTTCGTTGCGCAGTTCTGGCAGATCTTCAAATCCCGCCACTAAGTCATAGGCAAAAAGGCCACCCAGCAACATCGCTTCGCGCTCTTCTTCTGGGCTGTTAACCAGCTGCGGAATCAGGCGCAGGGCATCAAATACTGAGAGTGCTTTCAGGCGTGAATCTTCATCTTGTAGACCCTGTGGCTGAGTGAAATGCAGCTCGCGGCCATCAGGACGCACTTCAATACGTACGTCAGATGGCAGCGCTTCATCCAGCAGCGGCAAGATAGCGCGACCATTTTCGGATAACGCTTTGAGGGTAACGACATTGCCCAGCGCACTGACGCGCAGCGCGCTATCGACGATGAGCAGACTTTTCAGGTTTTGTTTGCTGTCGATATCCGCAGATTCAAGCAGCAGAGTTGCTGGACGTGCGCCGCATAACTGATGAAACACTGCGGCCGGATCTTCGCGGTAGGGCGCGGTACCGGTTATCAACTTCAATGTAGGTTTCGCAATAGCCATAATGGATTCTCTGAATTTCGCTCAAAAAAAAGCCCGCTCGGTGGCGGGCTCAGGTATCTGCACAGCGGTTACGCAAGTTGTGCACGACGACGTCGCCCGTTAAAGGGATCATCGCGCCACCAACCAGTTAAATGCGTACCCAAAATAGCCATGATTAAATACCCGTTACGTGTGAACTTGTGTACTAGTTAACTGGTTCGGGCGAAAAAAGTCAATACCCTTTTTCAGCCCAAGGCAAAATCGTTATCATGCCTGCCAGTTTATGCCGTTGCTGGAGTTCTCTTGTCAGACATTGCTCGTTTTCCCCTTTACGATTTACATAGCCACACGTTGGCTTCAGACGGCCTTTTGACGCCTACCGCGCTGGTGCAACGGGCAGTTGAAATGAAAGTCGGTGTGCTGGCTATTACCGATCACGACACGGTGGCGGGGATAGCAGAGGCGCAGGCAGCGGCAGTGACCCTGGATCTGCCTGTCCGCGTGCTGGCTGGTTTAGAAGCCTCCACCTTATGGGAAAATCACGAAATCCATATTGTGGGGCTGAATGTGGATTGCCAGCACCCCGCGCTGACAGCATTTCTTGCGCATCAGCATCAGTGTCGCCTCGACCGTGCACAGCAGATTGCCGAACGCCTTGAGCGCGCGCGTATTCCCGATGCGCTGGCTGGCGCGCAGCGTTTGGCGCAGGGTGGCCTGATTACTCGCGGCCATTTTGCCCGTTATCTGGTAGAAATCGGCAAAGCCGACAATATGGCGCAGGTCTTCAAGAATTATCTGGCGCGCGGGAAAACCGGCTACGTGCCTCCGCAATGGTGTACAATTAAACAAGCCATTGATGCCATTCATCATTCTGGCGGCTATGCCGTTTTAGCGCACCCAGGTCGTTATGGCTTGTCGGCGAAATGGTTAAAGCGGCTGATTGCGCATTTTGCTGAAGTGGGCGGTGACGCGATGGAAGTCGCGCAGTGCCAGCAAGCGCCGAACGAGCGCACGCAGTTGGCCACCTATGCGCGCGATAATCAGTTAGCAGGGTCGCAAGGATCAGATTTTCACCAACCTTGTCCGTGGATAGAGCTGGGACGTAAATTATGGCTACCGGGTGGCGTAGAGCCGGTTTGGGAACGGTTCCCGGAGTTGGCGCCCAGCGTTGCTGTTGCAGACAGGTGATATGAGGTTTTTATGAGTCAATACTTTCACATTCATCCCGACAATCCGCAGCCGCGCCTGGTTAATCAGGCGGTCGATTATCTGAATAAAGGCAGCGTGATTGTGTACCCAACCGATTCTGGCTACGCGCTGGGCTGTCGGCTGGAAGAGAAAAATGCCATGGAGCGCATTTGTCGTATTCGACAACTGGATGGTAATCACAACTTTACGTTGATGTGTCGCGATCTGTCAGAACTGTCGACTTATGCGCAGGTGGATAACTCTGCGTTTCGTATCCTGAAAAACAATACGCCAGGCAACTACACCTTCATTTTGAAGGCGACAAAAGAGGTGCCGCGTCGATTGATGAATGACAAACGTAAAACCATCGGGCTGCGCGTGCCATCAAATCCCGTGGCGCTAGCGCTGCTGGAGCGTTTGAATGAGCCGATGATGTCGACTTCACTGATGTTGCCGGGCAACGATTTTACGGAGTCCGATCCCGAAGAGATTCAATACAGCATTGGCAAGCTGGTGGATCTGATCATCGATGGTGGCACGCTGGGACAGCAGCCGACTACGGTGATCGATCTCACCAGCGATGCGCCGGTGGTGGTGCGTGAAGGCGTCGGTGACACGCGCCCGTTCCAGTAATCATGCATGGTCAGGCGTGGCGTTCAGCGTCTGACCGATATTTGATTGCAGCCATGTTTTAAAATCTCCGTACGGAATATACAGAGAGACATCTTTTAAGATGACTTTCTTACTACGCACATTTGAAATTTCGTGACTGTAACCGACAATAACACCACCAATAGTTTGGTCAGCATTATATACCGCACCACCTGACATACCTTGCACTACGCCCGCATTGGATGCCATTGCCATGCAGGGTTTTTTATTCCACTTATTGGTGATAGCCGTGCGCGCCAAATTAACGCCGCTCGATTCCACCGGCATGGCGGAAATAAAGCTATAACCGTACATCTTAATCGGTTCGCCCACAGCGCCGCTGCGGAATTTAGCCAGCGTTTCCGGACTGTTTTTATGATAGATAATCGCGACGTCGCAATAAGGGTGATAAGCCTTCACGCGTTGAACGGCGGTTTTCGCTACGTGAGCCGCTGTCAGACTATATTCTGGCGTCAGAGGAATGGTTGTGCCGAGGATGCCCAAACCTAATACAGTCGGGATGCCTGTCACGCTCATATCAACGTGTTGCATCGCAGTACGGCTGTACTCAGTATGGCCCACAGAACAACCGCTCAGTGCCAGCGCCGCAAACGCAGGCCAAAGCAGAGAGGTTTTCATGGTAGTGATCTTCATTAAAGCATGTCACTAAAATCCCTGGTGAAGACTTTCGACATGCGAATTAAATTCATTCCATAAATGAATAAACGCGTTAATTCCCGCACGCGCCGGTTTATATTATCAGTGAAATTACACAGTGTTCGTTAATGACTTGTTAGCAAAACGAAGGTGATTCGTAAGCGTAAGATTTTTTATAAATGCGACACACTGGATTTCAGGCTTAAATTTTACACAGTTTTTTTATCAGAACAATTCATCAAATTTAATCTTAATCAATAAATACAAAAATACAGACTTAATCCAACCTTTAGAGCCAATACGCTATAAATTTAGATTTGATATTAGATTGAAACCCATTTAAGTCTGTTACTTGGAGTTTTGTGCTGTTTTGTTGTTTTTATCTGGATTTAACGTTTGTAGTATTCCAGAAGCGTGGCGAGCTCTGCTATCCACTTAGTCTTGCATGACGCTAATGTATCATGCAGCTAATATTGATGCATTTATAGGGCACAGGAGGTTAGGAGCAAATGAAAATAATTCAGACACTTGGCGGCGATGCGCGGGATAGCAATGGAGGAGATCTATCAATCTGCTGAATGTTTCATCCACTGGCACGGCAAGGGGCGTTTTTGTCAGGCCAACTATTATCGGCAGCAAAGGAAAAGGTGTTAACAAAACTTGCGTTAGTGTAAAATCGCGGGCCGCCTGAGATTGCATAAGCGATGCACAGCGGTAACAGATTCTGATATGGGAATTGGTAATCCCTGTATCGCACCTCTTCTTACCACGACGCCTGGGAAGGCGACAACGAGGCTCCATGAGCGAAAAATTACAGAAAGTTTTAGCGCGCGCCGGTCACGGTTCGCGTCGCGAAATCGAAACCATGATTTCAGCCGGACGCGTTAGCGTTGACGGCAAACTGGCGACGCTTGGCGATCGCATCGAAAGTGATAAATCACTGAAAATCCGTATTGATGGTCATCTGGTTTCCATCGCTGAATCGGCGACCGAAGTCTGCCGCGTGTTGGCGTATTACAAACCGGAAGGTGAACTCTGCACACGCAACGATCCAGAAGGGCGTCCAACCGTCTTTGATCGTCTGCCGCGTCTGCGTGGTTCACGCTGGATTGCCGTTGGTCGTCTGGATGTGAATACCTGCGGCCTGATGCTGTTCACCACCGATGGTGAACTGGCCAATCGCCTGATGCATCCAAGCCGCGAAGTTGAGCGTGAATATGCGGTGCGTGTGTTTGGTGAAGTGGATGACGACAAAATCCGTCAGCTGAGTAAAGGCGTGCAGTTGGAAGATGGTCCCGCTTCCTTTAAAACGATCAAGTTTGCTGGCGGTGAAGGTATTAACCAGTGGTATAACGTGACGCTGACGGAAGGACGCAACCGCGAAGTGCGTCGTCTGTGGGAAGCGGTTGGCGTGCAGGTGAGCCGCCTGATGCGTGTGCGCTACGGTGACATCCAATTGCCAAAAGGCCTGCCACGCGGCGGCTGGATTGAGATGGAGTTACCGGCGGTAAACTATCTGCGTACTTTAGTCAGTATGCCGGAAGAGACCGTGACCAAAGTGGCGGTTGAGAAAGATCGTCGTCGCACCAAGGCTAACCAGATTCGTCGTGCGGTAAAACGTCACGGTGTGGCGAGCAACAATCCGCGTCGCAATACTACTAAACGCGGTTCCTGATGCGATGACTGACGCCGCGTTCTGCGGCGTCAGTCTATTACCAATCAATTCCTTGCTGTGCCTGAATTCCCGCATCAAACGCATGTTTCACCGGACGCATTTCCGTCACGGTATCCGCCAGATCCAGCAATCTACGATGGCAACCACGGCCAGTTACGATCACGCTCTGCTGCGCGGGACGTTGTGCTAGCGCCTGCACCAATTCATCTAAATCCAGATAATCCATGCTCACCATGTAGGTGATTTCATCGAGGATCACCAGATCGATGCTTTCATCCGCTAACATGCGTCGCGCCTGCTGCCACACCAGCTGGCAAGCGGCAGTGTCGGTCTCGCGGTTTTGCGTATCCCAGGTAAACCCGGTGGACATCACCTGAAATGCGACGCCGTGCTGCTCCAGTAAGTTGCGTTCTCCATTTGGCCATTCGCCTTTAATAAACTGTACCGCCGCCACTTTTTTACCGTGCCCGCAGGCGCGCAGTGCGGTGCCAAAGGCGGCGGTAGTTTTACCTTTACCGTTGCCGGTGAACACCATCAATATGCCGCGCGTCTCGGTGGCGGCGGCGATACGGGCATCAACCTGTTCTTTGAGGCGTTGCTGGCGCTGCTGATGGCGATCGCTCATGCGGTTGCCGGCCCCGCTTTGCGTCCCGGCTGCGCATCAAAGCTGGTGCCCGTTTTACGACGACTGTCGTCGCCCATTAAATAGAGATACAACGGCATTAAATCAGCCGGTGTTTTAAGCAAGTTCGCATCTTCTTCCGGGAAGGCACTGGCCCGCATTTTGGTGCGTGTGCCGCCAGGATTAATGCAGTTGACTCGCAGATGACGATTTTTATATTCATCGGCCAACACCTGCATCATGCCTTCAGTCGCAAATTTTGAAACCGCATAAGCGCCCCAGCCGGCACGTCCAATGCGACCCACGCTTGACGTGGTAAAGACCAGCGAACCCGCATCCGATTTCAACAGCAGCGGCAGCAGCGCCTGGGTTAAATAGAAGGTGGCATCAAGGTTAATCTGCATCACATCACGCCAGATTTGAGGATCAAGCTCCTCCAGCGGCACAATCTCACCGAGAATGCCGGCATTGTGCAGCACGCCATCCAGGCGCGGTACCAACGCAGCGACCTGTTCGGCCAACTGTTGACAGCTTGCGGGCGTGGCGTCGGCAAGATCCAATAACAGTGAGGCAGCAGGCTGCTTGTTCAATTGATTAATGGCCTGTTCGGTTTGCTGCAGCGTCTGCGGATTGCGTCCCAACAGAATGACGCGCGCGCCATAACGCGCATAAGTCAGCGCCGCTTCACGGCCAATGCCGTCGGAAGCGCCAGTGACGAGGATAATGCGATTTTCCAGCAGATCGCTTTTCGGTTGATAATGCACAGCGATGTCCTTTGCTCGGGTCAGAAGGTTTTTTGGCTTTATGCCTTAAATTGCCGCCCGGTGCAATCGCTCAGGCTCGCATTCTGTGCCGCCTGCGGGCATTTCACGCGACGACAACGTTTAAAGCGGGTAAACTTAAATCTGTTGTAATTTACTGTTTAATAAGGCGGCAGAATGGATTTTTTCTCCAGTTACGGATTATTTCTGGCTAAAGCCGTCACCGTGGTGGTGGCGATCGCAGCTATTGTTCTGATTGTGCTCAACGCCGCGCTGCGCAAACGTCACAGCGGCGGCCAACTGCGCCTGACGCATCTCGACGATGACTATCGTGAGATGAAGGAAGATTTGCAGCTCGCCAAAATGAAACCGCAGGCGCAAAAAGTATGGCTCAAGCAGCATAAAAAAGAAGAGAAGCAGAAGGCTAAGATCGATAAGCGCAACGCCAAAGCGGGCGTGAGCGAGACGCCAAAGCCAACGCTCTATGTGCTCGAGTTCAAAGGCAGCATGGATGCAAGTGAAGTCACCTCGTTGCGTGAAGAGATCTCTGCAGTATTGGCCGTCGCCACGCCGGGTGATGAAGTGCTGCTCCGCCTGGAAAGTCCTGGCGGCGTGGTGCACGGCTACGGTCTGGCGGCTTCACAGTTGCAACGTCTGCGCGATGCCGGAATGCAGCTGACCGCGGTGGTGGATAAAGTTGCTGCCAGCGGCGGTTACATGATGGCCTGCGTAGCGGATCGCATTGTTGCCGCGCCGTTTTCCATTATTGGTTCGATTGGCGTCGTTGCGCAGATCCCCAACTTCAACCGATTGTTGAAGCGTAATAATATTGATGTCGAGTTGCATACTGCTGGGCAGTACAAACGTACCTTGACACTGTTTGGCGAAAACACCGAAGAAGGGCGCGAAAAGTTTCAGGAAGACCTTAATGAAACCCATCAGCTATTTAAAGACTTCGTGCACCAGATGCGCCCCTCGCTTGATTTGAATAAAGTGGCGACAGGTGAGCATTGGTATGGGGCTCAGGCGCTGGATTTAGGCCTTGTTGATGAAATTGGTACCAGCGACGCATTGATTATTCAGCATATGGAGCGCTTTACCGTATTGGGTGTGCAGTATGCCCGCAAACGTAAAATGATGGATCGCTTCACCCACAGCGCCAGTCTGGCTGCTGAGCGGTTGATTCTGAAAATGTGGCAGCGCGGCGAGAAGCCGCTATTGTAAACGCGAGCCCGGCAATTGCCGGGCTTTTTTATGCCAGGTGATATTGAGCGGAGAGTTCCACGGCAAGGTATTTGAAGACATTAAACACCGTAGTGGTTTTGGCGGTAGGTAAGCCTTCATCATTAAGAAAATAGGGACCACGAAACACCAACACATCACCTTGCTGAATCACATCATTGGCTTCTAATCCGACAAAATAATTGTCGTGCTGCGTGATTAACTGATTAGCTATTTCCAGTAACGCCTGGCGTGTAATAGATTCCGTTGGCACTGACATTGTTTACCTCATTTTTTGACAGCCAATTTTCTCCTTCTATATTACTTGCGAGCCATCGCGTTCAGCAAATCAGCATTGCGTCATAAAACTGGCGCAAAATTAGGCAGAATGCTAATTAAGTTGCGTAACGGATTTTATCAGGTAGAGTGTGGGCGATTCAGCTTTCAGGGAGATCACACCCGGATGTGTGGTTCTGTCAGATGGAAAACTCGCTCCTAATCATAAAGTTGCAGAAGTCGACGCAATCTGACCTGAGATTATCCCTGCTGCCTTGAAATGACAAATGCTGGCAGCAATATTGAACCCATTGGGTTTTGGGGCCTCCAATTCTCTCCCGTTTATCAGGACGTTTCATTTAGGTAAAGGTACATATGGGTAAAGCACTCGTCATCGTTGAGTCCCCGGCAAAGGCCAAAACAATCAATAAATACCTCGGTAATGACTACGTGGTGAAATCCAGCGTCGGTCATATCCGTGATTTGCCGACCAGCGGTTCGACTGCCCGTAAAAGTGCCGACGGGGAAAAGACGAAAACTGGCAAAAAGGTAAAGAAAGATGAGAAAGCCGCATTGGTCAACCGCATGGGTGTCGATCCCTGGCATGGTTGGGAAGCGGATTATCAAATTCTGCCTGGCAAAGAAAAAGTCGTCGCTGAGCTGAAAAACCTGGCTGCCGATGCCGACCACATCTATCTCGCAACGGACCTTGACCGCGAAGGGGAAGCCATTGCCTGGCACCTGCGGGAAGTGATCGGTGGCGACGATAAGCGCTTTAGCCGCGTGGTGTTTAACGAAATCACCAAGAATGCGATTCGTCAGGCGTTTGAGAAGCCGGGCGAACTTAATATTGAACGTGTTAATGCGCAGCAAGCGCGCCGTTTCATGGACCGCGTTGTGGGTTACATGGTCTCGCCGCTGCTGTGGAAGAAAATTGCCCGTGGTCTGTCGGCCGGTCGCGTACAGTCGGTTGCTGTGCGTTTGGTGGTTGAGCGCGAGCACGAAATCAAAGCCTTCGTGCCGGAAGAGTATTGGGAAATCGATGCTGATTTCGCCACGCCGAAAGGCGCCGATCTTGCCATGCAGGTTACGCATCAGAATGACAAAGCGTTCCGCCCGGTTAATCGTGAGCAAACTCACGCCGCGGTCGCCATTCTGCAAAAAGCGCGTTATGAAGTGCTGGATCGTGAAGACAAACCGACCAGCAGCAAACCTTCTGCCCCGTTCATTACATCTACCTTGCAACAGGCGGCGAGCACGCGTCTCGGCTTTGGTGTGAAGAAGACCATGATGATGGCGCAGCGTCTGTATGAAGCCGGCCACATTACTTACATGCGTACCGACTCCACCAACCTGAGCCAGGATGCGGTGGCGATGGCGCGTGGCTATGTTGAAAGCAGCTTTGGTAAAAAATATCTGCCAGATGCGCCGAACACCTATGCCAGCAAAGAGAACTCTCAGGAAGCGCACGAAGCGATTCGTCCTTCAGATGTGAATGTCGTGGCAGAACAGCTGAAAGATATGGAAGCTGACGCGCAAAAACTGTATCAGCTGATTTGGCGTCAGTTTGTTGCCTGCCAGATGGTACCGGCGCAATACGACTCAACCACGCTGACGGTGGGCGCGGCTGAATTCAAATTGAAAGCGAAAGGGCGCACGCTGCGGTTTGATGGCTGGACGCGTGTAATGCCAGCGCTACGTAAAAATGATGAAGATCTTACGCTGCCGCCGGTTGATGTTGGCGACATGCTGGATTTGAAAGAGCTGATGCCCAGCCAGCACTTTACCAAGCCGCCGGCGCGCTTCAGTGAAGCCTCGCTCGTACGTGAGTTGGAAAAGCGCGGTATTGGTCGTCCATCGACCTATGCATCGATCATTTCCACCATCCAGGATCGTGGTTACGTGCGTGTCGAAAACCGCCGTTTCTACGCTGAGAAAATGGGGGAAATCGTTACCGATCGTCTGGAAGCGAATTTCCGCGAGCTGATGAACTATGACTTCACCGCGCGCATGGAAAACAGCCTCGACCAGGTGGCTAATAATGAAGCCGAGTGGAAAGCCGTGCTCGACTCCTTCTTCAGTGATTTCAGCCAGCAGTTAGATCACGCTGAAAAGGATCCAGAAGAGGGCGGCATGCAGCCGAACCAAATGGTTATCACGTCAATCGATTGTCCGACGTGTAGCCGACCAATGGGGATTCGTACAGCCAGTACTGGCGTATTCCTTGGCTGCTCAGGATATGCTTTGCCGCCGAAAGAGCGCTGCAAACAGACCATTAACCTGATTCCGGAAAACGAAGTGCTTAACGTGCTGGAAGGCGATGATGCTGAAACCAACGCGTTGCGCGCCCGTCGCCGCTGCCAGAAGTGTGGTACGGCAATGGACAGCTATCTGATCGATAACCAGCGTAAGTTGCACGTTTGCGGTAATAACCCAGAGTGCGATGGCTACGAAATCGAGCAGGGCGAGTTCCGTATCAAGGGTTATGACGGTCCAATTGTTGAGTGCGAAAAATGTGGTTCTGAAATGCACCTGAAAATGGGCCGTTTCGGTAAATACATGGCTTGTACCAACGACGAATGTAAAAACACCCGTAAAATTCTGCGCAATGGTGATGTCGCGCCGCCGAAAGAAGATCCGGTGCCGCTGCCAGAACTGGCATGTGAAAAATCGGATGCATACTTCGTGCTGCGTGACGGCGCTGCGGGTGTGTTCCTGGCGGCTAATACCTTCCCTAAATCGCGTGAAACCCGCGCGCCGCTGGTAGAAGAGCTGCAGCGCTTTGCCGATCGTTTGCCTGAAAAACTGAAATATCTGTCGGAAGCGCCTGCTGCCGATCCAGAAGGGAACAAAACGCTGGTGCGTTTCAGTCGTAAGACTAAGCAGCAGTACGTTTCATCAGAAAAAGACGGCAAAGCCACGGGTTGGTCAATGTTCTACATTGACGGCAAGTGGCAGGAAGCGAAGAAGTAAATCTCCCTAAGGCCAGCATCAGCTGGCCTTTTTCCCATCCTTATAGCTAAACGTTCTACATTCTTCCTTTAACTGATATAGTGGTTATAGATTCTTTTCGTCTCGCTGATTCGCTTTCCCTCCTTTAATACCATTAAGGTGTCAATACGCCTGCTGGGAATGCACCTCTGTCGCTACCAGGAAGATATAACTATGAAATTGCAGCAGTTGCGTTACATCGTCGAAGTGGTTAATCACAACCTTAATGTCTCGTCGACCGCCGAAGGCTTATATACCTCGCAGCCTGGCATCAGTAAGCAGGTACGTATGCTGGAAGATGAGTTGGGCGTGCAGATCTTTGCCCGCAGTGGTAAACATCTGACACAGGTAACGCCTGCAGGTGAAGAGATAATCCGTATTGCACGTGAAGTGTTATCAAAAGTGGATGCGATTAAATCTGTTGCGGGTGAGCATACCTGGCCGGATAAAGGGTCGCTTTACGTGGCCACCACGCACACCCAAGCGCGTTATGCTTTACCTGGCGTGATTAAAGGCTTTATCGAACGCTACCCGCGCGTTTCACTGCATATGCACCAGGGATCGCCCACGCAGATTGCTGAAGCGGTATCCAAGGGTAATGCTGATTTCGCCATCGCCACGGAAGCTCTGCACCTCTATGACGATCTGATCATGCTGCCGTGCTATCACTGGAACCGTGCAATTGTAGTAACGCCAGACCATCCTTTGGCGGGTAAATCGAATGTGACGATTGAAGAACTCGCTGATTTTCCCTTAGTGACTTACACCTTTGGCTTTACCGGGCGCTCAGAGCTTGATACCGCGTTCAATCGCGCGGGATTAACACCGCGTATTGTGTTTACTGCGACCGATGCGGACGTGATTAAGACCTACGTACGTTTAGGCTTAGGTGTGGGGGTGATTGCCAGCATGGCTGTAGACCCGATTGCCGATCCCGATTTGGTTCGTATTGAAGCATCAGAGATCTTTACGAATAGCACCACCAAAATTGGCTTTAGACGCAGCACTTTCCTGCGCAGCTATATGTATGATTTCATTCAACGTTTTGCACCACATCTGACGCGTGATGTCGTGGATGCAGCGGTTGCATTGCGCTCCAATGAAGACATTGAAGCCATGTTCCGCGACATCAAATTACCCTTCAAGTAAATTCCTAACTCATTCTTTTGCCAAGGTGTCCAGTGGACACCTTCGGAATCCCATAGCGCTTAGCGCCAGTAGTACTTCAAAAAAAATCATTATTTTTATGTAAATGAAACATGGGTCACATGTTTTTCTATTGTTAGTTCTTAAATGCGAATCAGTACACAATTTTTACGATGCTACTTTGCAGCTCGCCAGGAATATTCCCATACTCTAGTTAAGAGTTGATGGAGAAGGGCTTTTTTACTGGGTTACTAAATTAAACTCAAATTTAGATTGGATCTAATTTGTCGATAACCCAAATTTACAATGTAACTATTTAATTAATAGTTATCGTGGCAATTAAATTTATCTCATCAATTTTTTGTGTTTTGATAAATAGCGTTAATCGTTGTGCTCAATAAAAATAACTGGATTTTCGGTCTTAACAAGTTTAGGATTCGTCCTAAATCTTAATCGTTGTCATCAATCGTTTTATTGAGAGTGATTATCAAAAACTATGAACACGAGAATAACTGTACAGCCGGCCTTCCGGACTAAAAGCACCAAAGTTGAGCGTTCTGGTAATACTCGTCGCAAAGCTTGGTTGACTGTCTTCGCTGCTTCAGCACTGTTCTGGGTAGTGGTGGCGTTAATGATTTGGCGTATGTGGGGTTAAGCCATGTGGGCAAATACACTCAGTCGTAAACATCCAGTATCTGCGCGTCAGCCGCAAACGCCTGCGTGCAAAGTGAAAGACGTTGTTTCCACTGAACAGCAAGTAACGATTCCTACTTCGTGGGAACTCAGTGAAAATCAGCGCAATTTTATTGAATCCTTCATGGATATGAAGTCGAAATAACGCAGTCTGCGTTGCGTACCATATACATATATTTAGTCCCTCTTTTTGCCGGATTATCCGGTGGGCAAGTTAAAAGCCCGTCCTTTAACACTCAGCATTAAAAAAACGGTGTCATCAGTACAACGCTGAAGACGGTGGACTTTTTTTGCCCGGAATCCGGGAGGGAGTGAATGATGAACATTAATACAACGACGTTATCCTGGTTTAGCGTATATACCTTTTCGTTTGCTTTTTGGGCAGCAGCCTTTTGGGCAATGATGTAAACCCATAACTCAAATTAAACTGTTCTATTTAAATGCCCTGACAAACGTCGGGGCATTTTTCATTGTGTTATAATGTGTCATTTCGTGTTGTTATCAAAACGTTAACGGGAATGTGGTCTATCTTTAAGTTAAACCTTGCAGTCACTGAGGTTTAAAAAGAGATTTACTTACATGGAGGCGCTATGTCGTTAACGTTACGTGAGCAGAGTCAGGACACGCTGGATGTTCGGGCAAAAAAATATCATTACTACAGCCTGCCTAAAGCCGCTCAGCAATTGGGCAATATTGATCGCTTGCCCAAGTCAATGAAAGTCCTGCTTGAAAACCTGTTGCGCTGGCAAGATGGTGACTCTGTCACGCTTGAAGATATTGAAGCGCTGGTCGCATGGCAAAAAGATGCCCATGCCGATCGCGAAATTGCCTACCGCCCCGCGCGTGTATTGATGCAGGATTTTACCGGTGTGCCCGCAGTGGTGGATTTAGCCGCCATGCGTGAAGCGGTAAAACGACTGGGTGGTGACGTTGCTAGAGTCAATCCACTATCCCCGGTTGATTTGGTTATTGACCACTCGGTCACCGTAGACCATTTCGGTGACAATGAAGCTTTCGGTGAGAACGTTCATTTAGAGATGGAGCGTAATCACGAACGCTACGTCTTCCTGCGCTGGGGGCAAAAAGCCTTTAATCGCTTCCGCGTTGTGCCGCCGGGCACTGGGATTTGCCATCAGGTCAACCTGGAGTATTTGGGTAAATCAGTTTGGCATGAAACCCTAAATGGGGAGGACGTTGCCTACCCGGATACGCTGGTTGGCACCGATTCACATACCACAATGATCAATGCGCTTGGCGTGTTAGGGTGGGGCGTAGGCGGTATTGAAGCCGAGGCTGCCATGTTAGGCCAACCGGTTTCTATGCTGATTCCTGATGTAGTGGGCTTTAAACTCACAGGGAAACTACGCCCCGGTATTACCGCAACCGATCTGGTATTAACCGTCACGCAAATGCTGCGTAAACATGGCGTGGTCGGCAAATTCGTTGAATTCTATGGTGATGGCTTAGCTGACTTACCGCTTGCCGATCGTGCCACTATCGCCAACATGGCTCCTGAATACGGAGCAACCTGTGGCTTCTTCCCTGTTGATGACGTCACATTAAGTTATATGACGCTCACGGGCCGCGATGCAGAGCAGGTGGAATTGGTTGAAGCTTACGCCAAACAGCAGGGCATGTGGCGTAACCCAGGCGACGAGCCGGTGTTCACCAGCTCCCTGGCACTGGATATGGGTACTGTCGAATCCAGCCTTGCGGGACCCAAACGACCACAGGACCGTGTTTCACTGGGCGATGTTCCGACTGCATTTGATGCCAGCAATGAGCTGGAAGTCAATCAGGCTCAAAAACCGCATAAAACCGTCAGTTATCGCGACAGTGAAACTGGAGATAGTTATCAACTGGATGATGGCGCGGTGGTGATCTCGGCGATCACTTCCTGTACCAATACTTCAAACCCAAGCGTATTGATGGCTGCCGGTTTGCTGGCCAAAAAAGCGGTTGAACGCGGTTTGATGCGCAAACCATGGGTAAAAGCTTCGCTGGCGCCGGGATCGAAAGTCGTTTCTGATTATCTGGCCGTTGCGCAATTAACACCTTATCTGGATGAGCTGGGTTTCAATCTGGTCGGGTACGGTTGTACCACCTGTATTGGTAACTCGGGTCCGCTGCCGGATGCTATAGAAAGCGCGATTAAAGAGGGCGATTTAACGGTCGCCGCGGTGCTTTCTGGTAACCGTAACTTTGAAGGACGTATACATCCATTAATCAAAACTAACTGGCTAGCATCACCACCGCTCGTCGTTGCTTATGCCTTGGCGGGCAATATGAAAATCAACCTGCAGTCCGATCCGCTTGGACAGGATCGGCAGGGTAATGATGTGTTTTTGCAAGATATCTGGCCATCGCCGGAAGAGATTGCGGAAGCGGTGCAGAAAGTAACCAGCGATATGTTCCACAAAGAGTATGCCGAAGTCTTTGATGGCACGCCGGAATGGCAGCAAATTAAGGTGAGTGAGGCGGCAACCTATGATTGGGATGGCGACTCGACCTACATTCGTTTGTCGCCATTCTTTGACGACATGGAGAAAACACCGAAGCCGGTACAGGATATTAAAGGTGCGCGAATTCTGGCCATGTTGGGCGATTCGGTCACCACCGACCACATTTCGCCTGCAGGGAGTATCAAAGCTGAAAGTCCAGCTGGGCGCTATTTACTTTCGCACGGTGTTGAGCGAACCGATTTCAACTCGTACGGTTCACGTCGCGGCAACCATGAAGTGATGATGCGCGGCACCTTTGCCAATATTCGCATCCGCAACGAAATGGTGCCGGGCGTAGAAGGCGGTTATACCAAACACTTCCCGAGCAACGAACAGCTGGCGATATACGACGCCGCGATGAAGTATCAGCAAGAAGGCGTGCCGTTAGCAGTGATTGCCGGTAAAGAGTACGGCTCAGGTTCCAGCCGTGACTGGGCGGCAAAAGGACCGCGCTTACAAGGTGTGCGTGTGGTCATTTCAGAATCTTTTGAGCGTATTCACCGCTCTAACCTGATTGGTATGGGGATTCTGCCACTGGAATTTCCGCAAGGCGTAACGCGCAAAACATTGCAGCTTACTGGGGAAGAGTTCATTGATGTTGCGAACCTCTCGCAACTCAAGCCAGGTGGCACGGTTGCTGTGACGCTGACGCGTGCAGATGGCAGTAAAGAGACGTTGGAAACACGCTGCCGTATCGACACCGGTAATGAATTGACCTATTACCAGAACGACGGTATTTTGCACTACGTGATACGCAACATGCTGAACTAAAAGAAAAGCCGGGATTTCCCGGCTTTTTTATTTGTTAGCACCCGCTTAAGACTTGGGTAATAAGTGACCCATTTTTTCGGCTTTGGTATCAAGATAGTGAGCATTTTTCGGGTTACGCCCGACAACCAGCGGCACGCGTTCAACGATATTGATGCCGGCTTCAGTCAGAATCTCAACTTTACGTGGATTGTTCGTCAGCAAGCGCACTTCATTGACGCCCAACAGTTTGAACATATCTGCGCACAAGGTGAAATCACGCTCATCGGCGGCAAAGCCGAGCTGATGATTCGCTTCGACGGTATCGTAACCTTTATCCTGCAGAGCATAGGCGCGGATCTTATTTAACAAACCGATATTACGACCTTCCTGACGGTGATACATCAGAATGCCACGACCCTCTTCCGCAATGGCCGTTAGCGCGGCTTCCAGCTGAAAACCACAATCGCAGCGCAGGCTGAACAGGGCATCGCCCGTCAGGCATTCAGAATGGACGCGCGCCAATACCGGATTGTGATCGCTTATATCTCCGAAAACCAGCGCGACATGGTCGTGGCCGGTTGCCAGTTCTTCAAAACCAACCATCAGGAAATCTCCCCATGGCGTGGGCAGTTTGGCTTCTGCTACCCGTTTAAGCTGCATGTGACTCTCCAGAACCTTCAGAGGATGCGCTATCATCATGATAACGCACGGGCCCACGTGGCCCGATGAAACTTACGCTATTGTGCCACAACCCGAACTCTCGCCGTTAATCGGTCAGAGTGATTGTAGTGATAAAGCACAATTATCCAAGCCGCAATGGGTATGTTATTCTTTTTTCAGCTAAAGTTATGCATGTCGCGCGGGTTAATGCGGATCTAAAAGGAAGCGAATGTTAAAAATCATTCAGCGCACCACCTTCGGGGCGTTTTTATTATTGCTGATGCCACTGGGTGTCTGGTTATCGGGCTGGCAATGGCAGCCGGGGAAAAGTGGCGATCTGCTGCGTGTGCTGTTCTGGATGACCGAAACGGTAACCAGCCCATGGGGGATTCTCACCAGTATCATCCTCAGCGCGTGGGTGCTGTGGTGTTTACGCTTTCGTCTCAAGCCGGCAATTTTGCTCATCCTTATTATGAACGGCGCAATTCTGGCCGGTCAGTACACCAAATCCTCCATAAAAGAACATGTTCAGGAACCGCGTCCTTATGTCATCTGGCTGGAAAAAAGTCATGGCATTACTGGCGATGAGTTCTATCAACTGCATCGCCAGCAGCGTAGCGAGATGGTTTCAACTTTACTGGCCAACGATACGCAACTGCCACAGTGGTTAAAAAATCATTGGGCGTTTGAGACCGGTTATGCGTTCCCTTCCGGACACACTATGTTTGCCGCCAGCTGGGCGCTGCTGGCAATCGGTTTACTTTGGCCGCGCCGCCATATCGCTACGGTAGCGGTATTGTTTGTTTGGGCGACCATGGTGATGGGCAGCCGCTTAGTGTTAGGTATGCACTGGCCGCGGGATCTGGTTATGGCAACCCTGATTTCCTGGCTGCTGGTGACGGTAGCAACCCTGTTAGCCCAGCGCTTCTGCGGACCCTTAACCATTCCGCCAGAAGAACATCGGGAGATCGCGCAACGCGATGATGGATTGTAATTTGGCTGCTTGCCCCCATATGATTGATTGCGCTTACAGAAAAATGCGCTAACTGATGTGGGTATAGCAGCATCAACGGCGCTTTTTTGGCATACTTCTACTGGATAACCTCTCGACAGGACGCATTGTGAAATATTTGCTTATTTTTCTCGTGGTTTTGGTCATTTTTATCATCTCCGTGACGCTCGGAGCGCATAACGACCAAATCATCACCTTTAACTATCTGCTTGCGCAGGGCGAATTCCGGATTTCAACATTGCTGGCCAGTCTGTTTGGCGCTGGGTTCATTCTGGGATGGGCGATTTGCGGCCTGTTCTGGTTACGTTTACGCGTATCACTTGCTAACGCGCAGCGAAAACTCAAGCGGATGCAGGCGCAGAACGAACAAGCCACGACGGTGACTACGACGTCCACTGCTGGCCGTCGGGATTAATTTTCGATGCTTGAACTGCTGTTTCTGCTTCTTCCTGTTGCTGCGGCGTATGGCTGGTACATGGGCCGACGTAGTGCGCATCAGGATAAGCAACACGAAGCGAATCGCCTGTCACGTGAATACGTTGCGGGGGTTAACTTCCTGCTTTCTAATCAACAGGACAAAGCGGTCGATCTGTTTCTCGACATGTTGAAAGAGGATAGCGGCACGGTCGAGGCGCATCTTACTTTGGGTAATCTGTTCCGTTCACGTGGTGAAGTCGATCGCGCCATTCGCATCCACCAATCGCTAATGGAGAGCGCCTCGCTCAGTTATGAGCAGCGCCTGCTAGCGATTCAGCAGCTTGGCCGCGACTATATGGCCGCCGGGTTATACGACCGCGCAGAGGATATGTTTGGTCAACTGGTCGAGGAAACCGATTTTCGCATCGGTGCTTTGCAGCAGTTGTTGCTGATTCATCAGGCGACCAGTGACTGGCAAAAAGCCATCGAAGTGGCGGAAAAACTGGTCAAGCTCGGCAAAGATAAGCAGAAGGGTGAAATCGCCCATTTCTATTGCGAACTCGCATTGCAGGCGTTAAGCAGCGACGATCTTGATCGTGCCATGAGCTTATTGAAGAAGGGCGAATCAGCCGATCATCAAAGCGCCCGTGTCTCCATCATGATGGGGCGCATCCTAATGGAGCAGGGCGAGTACGCGAAGGCTGCAAGCCGATTGCAGCGCGTGCTGGAACAGGACAAAGAGCTGGTTAGCGAGACGTTGCCCATGCTGGAAACTTGCTATCAGCGCCTGAATCAGCCTGAGAATTGGGCACAATTTTTACAGCGTTGCGTTGATGAAAATACCGGCGCCGCAGCCGAGCTTTATCTTTCCGATATCCTCGAACAGCAGCAGGGCCCTGAAGCCGCGCAGCTCTATATCAATCGTCAACTCCAGCGTCATCCAACCATGCGTGTGTTTCATCGTTTGATGGATTTCCACCTGCACGAAGCAGAAGATGGACGCGCGAAAGAGAGCTTGATGGTGTTACGCGATATGGTCGGTGAACAGATTCGCACCAAACCCCGTTATCGCTGCCAGAAATGCGGCTTTACCGCTCATGCACTTTACTGGCATTGCCCATCATGCCGGGCTTGGTCCTCCGTTAAACCCATCCGCGGACTCGACGGCCAATAACAGTGGCCGTATTGTCTTTATTTTATCGCCCTTATTAGTTACAACATACTTATGGCGTGAGTAATATCGCAACCTTCGACTATCGTGCATTTAGCCGTTAAACAGGCTAGTTGATGCGGAACCACGATTGTTGTATCCGGCCTGGGCAGGTAGAATGCTTGCCGTTTGTCCATCGCGCCTGCGGGTGCCTGTCACTGAGGAAACGTTATGCCTGCAACCACTTCACCAATTCTGGTGGCACTCGACTATCACGATCTCAACAGCGCGCTGCAGTTTATTGACCGCATCGATCCGAGCCAGTGCCGCCTGAAAGTCGGTAAAGAGATGTTCACGCTGTTTGGTCCATCTCTGGTGAAAACATTGCAGCAACGCGGTTTTGAGGTGTTTCTTGACCTCAAGTTTCATGACATCCCGAACACCACTGCGCATGCAGTGGCGGCAGCGGCCGATCTCGGTGTATGGATGGTGAATGTGCACGCCAGCGGCGGGGCGCGCATGATGAATGCAGCGCGTGAAGCGTTGGTGCCTTTTGGTAAAGATGCGCCAATGCTGATTGCGGTGACCGTACTGACCAGCATGGATGAAGACGATCTGAAAGGCTTAGGCATTACGCTGTCTCCAGCGCAGCAGGCTGAACGCCTGGCGCGTTTAACGCGTGATTGCGGTCTGCACGGCGTTGTTTGTTCGGCACAGGAAGCCGCACACTTCAAACAGGTAATCGGCCAGGATTTCGCGCTGGTGACGCCAGGCATTCGGCCGGCAGGCAGCGATGCCGGCGACCAGCGCCGTATTATGACGCCGCAGCAGGCAAAATTCGCCGGCGTAGACTATATGGTAATTGGACGTCCGATCACCCAATCCGCCGATCCTGCCGCTACGCTGCAGCAGATCCTGCAAAGTTTACAGGAGGCATAATGGCTCACGACAATCGGCTGGTTTATTCCACTGAAACCGGACGCATCGCGCCAGAAGAAGAAAAAGTGGCCCGTCCTAAAGGTGATGGCATTGTGCGCATTCAGCGTCAGACCAGCGGACGCAAAGGAAAGGGCGTATGCCTGATAACCGGCGTTGACCTTGATGATGCTGCACTGGAAAAACTGGCTGCCGAACTGAAGAAAAAATGTGGCTGCGGCGGGGCAGTGAAAGAGGGCGTGATTGAGATTCAAGGTGACAAGCGCGATCTGATAAAAACGTTGCTGGAAGCCAAAGGTATGAAGGTGAAGCTGGCCGGCGGTTGATAAAGTTCGGGCCACCTTGTGAGTGGCCCGTTGTTAAGTAGATGCGCTGCGTAGCCTGATTATTATAATTTACTTGCTGATCTGATGGCCGATGATACCGCCGACGGCCGCGCCGCCTACCGTGCCCAGCCCGCTACCATTGGTTAATACTGAGCCGCCAATGGCACCCGCACCCGCACCAATTGCAGTGTTGCGGTCGCGTTTTGACCAGTTTGAACAGCCGCTCAGCGCGACAACTAAAGTGGTAGCCAATACGACAGCCGTAAAACGTTTCATTGTTGTAGTCATTAACTTCTCCTTGATTGTTAACACAGAGGTAACTCTTTAAGTATAGATGTTACATTGCACTCGGCAGGGTAAAACGGTCCTAAACTGCGAGTTTGTAACCCACTTTTTATTTAATGCTCAAAACCAACCCACGCCACACATTTACAGCCTCAGCCACTTTCCGCAGCTTTTACAGCTAATCCTTCCATAACGCTTTTAGCGCCAGCTCCGCACAATTCAGTTATCACAGTTTGCAGGAGAACAAACATGCTGGAAGCGTTAAAGCAGCAAGTACTGGAAGCCAATCTTGATCTACCGCGTTACAACCTTGTCACCTTTACCTGGGGCAATGTGAGCGCAGTGGATCGCGAACAAGGCCTGCTGGTAATTAAACCGTCAGGTGTTAAGTATGAACAGATGCAGCGCGACGATATGGTAGTCATTGAACTAGCCAGCGGTAACGTGGTTGAAGGTAAAATGCGCCCGTCATCAGACACCGCGACGCATCGCGCACTCTATCTCGCCTGGCCAGAGATTGGTGGCATCGTACATACGCATTCACGCCATGCCACCATATGGGCACAGGCTGGACGCGAAATCATCGCCTTGGGCACCACACACGCCGACGACTTTTACGGCACGATTCCCTGCACACGACCGATGAAGCGTGAAGAGATTGAGCAGGATTATGAGTGGAATACCGGTCAGGTGATTATTGAAACCTTTGCTCAGCGCGGCATTCAGCCATCCGCCATTCCCGCCGCGCTGGTGAATTCGCATGGACCTTTTGCCTGGGGTAAAGATGCACATGCTGCGGTGCACAGCGCGGTAGTCCTTGAAGAGGTGGCCTATATGGCGCTGCATACTGAACAGCTGCGTACTGAGTTGCCGCCCATCTCGCAAACCTTATTGGACCTGCATTATCTGCGTAAGCACGGAAAGAACGCCTGGTATGGACAAAATTGATTGGATTTAAAAGACTTAGGCGCCTATGGGCGCCTTTCTTTTAGCTTGTCTTAATCTGGTATGGCGATGCGCATCATAAATACAAAATGATCAATCAATAAAATTAAAACAACGTTTCATAAATAGATGTGCGATCACTTTTTTCCTTCCCGTAGCCCGTTATCTTGCTCGCCATGCCATCCGGCAAATCATAAAACACCTCCCTCTGGCTCAGTTAAGGTGACATAACTATGCATATCAAACGTGCAATCGATAAAATTCCTGGCGGTATGATGCTGATCCCGCTGTTTCTGGGCGCGCTCTGTCATACCTTCTCCCCTGGTGCGGGCAAATACTTCGGTTCGTTTACTAATGGCTTGATGACCGGCACCGTACCAATTCTTGCGGTATGGTTCTTCTGCATGGGCGCATCCATCAAACTCAGCGCAACGGGCACGGTGCTGCGTAAATCGGGCACGCTGGTGCTGACTAAAATCGCTGTAGCCTGGGTGGTTGCGGCCATCGCTTCACGCGTAATGCCGGAAAATGGTGTGGAGGTCGGAATGTTTGCCGGGCTCTCGACGCTGGCATTAGTGGCGGCAATGGACATGACCAACGGCGGTTTGTACGCCTCAATCATGCAGCAATACGGGTCGAAAGAGGAAGCCGGCGCATTTGTCCTGATGTCGCTGGAGTCGGGGCCGTTGATGACGATGGTGATTCTTGGAACCGCGGGTATTGCGTCGTTTGAACCGCATGTTTTTGTCGGAGCGGTGCTGCCGTTTATCGTAGGATTTGCGTTGGGCAATCTCGATCCCGAACTGCGTGAATTCTTCGGCAAAGCGGTACACACCTTAATTCCGTTCTTTGCCTTCGCGCTGGGAAACACCATCGATTTAACCGTCATCGCACAGACCGGCTTGTTGGGCATCATGTTGGGCGTCGCCGTTATCATTGTCACCGGCATTCCACTGATTATTGCCGACCGTCTGATTGGTGGCGGTGATGGCACCGCAGGCATTGCAGCCTCAAGCACCGCCGGTGCTGCTGTGGCGACTCCGGTCTTAATCGCCGAGATGCTGCCCCAGTTTAAACCGGTCGCACCCGCCGCCACGGCTTTAGTCGCGACGTCGGTGATCGTCACTTCTGTTATCGTGCCAATCATCACCGCTGTTTATTCACGACGCGTTAAGCGTTCTCATGTTGCCGTAGGGCAGCGTGCCGCCATCAAGTAAGCCCGCTAATGCTTCCCCGGCCGGTGGTCGGGGATATCTCTGGATTTTGCTATATAAATCAATCTCTCATTTGGTCTGGCCTCACTCTGGATTACGCTGATGTGGCGTTTAACGCACTACATAAACATAAACAGAGGATGAGACAATGACAGTAATTAACCAACCAACATGCAGACTGTTCACCGAAGTTGGACAAACCACACAGCTCGCCGCCTACTATGAAGAGGGGCGCCGTACTATGTGGATGATGCTGCGTGCGCAACCGCGCCCAAGTTTCAACCACGAATTAATTGAGGAGATCATGAACCTGAGCTATTCAGCCCAGCGTTCCGGTCTGCCGATTGACTTCTGGGTGACGGGTTCGTTGGTACCGCAGATGTTTAACGCCGGTGGCGATTTGCGCTTCTTTGTCGAGTGCATTCGTAACAACCGCCGTGAAGCGCTGCGTGCCTATGCGCGCGCCTGTGTGGACTGCATCCACTCCGCAGCACGGGGTTTTGATACGGGTGCGGTAACGCTGGCGATGATTGAGGGCAGTGCGCTCGGCGGTGGCTTTGAGGCGGCGCTGGCGCATCACTTCATTCTGGCGCAGAACAGCGCACGCATGGGTTTCCCGGAGATCGCGTTTAACCTGTTCCCGGGCATGGGCGGCTACTCATTAGTGGCGCGTCGCTCTGGCATGAAGCTGGCCGAAGAGCTGATTATGGAAGGAGAGTCACACAGCGCGGAGTGGTATGAAACGCGTGGTCTGGTCGATAAAGTGTTCCAACCGGGCGATGGCTATCGCACCACGCGGACCTTTATCGATACGTTGCGTCCAAAGCTCAACGGCGTGCGTGCCATGCTGAAGGCGCGTCAGCGCGTGTTGCAGTTATCACGCGCTGAGTTAATGGATATCACGGAGGATTGGGTTGATTATGCCTTCACGCTGGAACCGAAAGACATTGCTTATATGGAACGTCTGGTACAACTGCAGAACCGTCATAGCGCATCCTTGCGCAAAGCCGGCTAATCTCGCAAACCAGCGTTAGACGCGGGCAGGATGCTTAGCCAGCCAATGCCCGAGCTGTTCTGCGGGCATTGGTTTTGCATAATAATAACCTTGACGCCCATCGACACCGTTGGCCATCACAAACTTCTCTTCGGCTTTCGTTTCAATGCCCTCGGCAATCACCTGCAGCTTAAGGGCTTTGGCAACCGCGACAATCGCACGGACCAGCGACTGCGCGACAGGTTGCTTATTGATATTACGCACAAAGCTCTGATCCAGTTTTATGGCATCGATAGGGATGCGCGCCAGCTGGGAAAGCGAGGAGTAACCGGTACCAAAATCATCGAGATGAATTTGCGCACCCAGTTCCTGGAACTGCTTCATCAGCATCAGCGCGCCAGCTTCATTCTCAATCAAACAACTTTCCGTTAATTCGATATCGATCGGGCAATCCGTCAGGCCAGCTTCGGTCAGCGCATGTTTCAAATCAGTATAAATACTCTGGTCGATCAGTTGCTTAGCGGAGACATTCACCGCGACACGCAGATAGATGCCTTCGCTACGCCACTTAATAATCTGCTGCAGCACATTGAGCATCACCCAGCGACCCAATGGCACAATCAAACCAGACTCTTCAGCATAGGAGATGAAGTCGCCCGGTGGCACCAACCCGCGCTCCGGTGAGTTCCAGCGCACCAGTGCTTCGGCGCTTAGCACCTCGCCATCGGCATTCAGTTTCGGCTGATAATGCACCACCAGATGGTCGAGTTCGAGCGCTTTGCGCAGATTGGTATCGAGCCAAAGGTACTCAAACACCCGCTGGTTCATCTCATTTGCGAATACGCAGAACTTGCCGCGCCCGTTCTCCTTGGCGTGGTACATCGCGGTATCCGCGTTGCGAATCAAGCTTTCACGATCTTCGCCGTGCAGCGGAGCCAGAGCGATACCAATCGAGCAACCGCTATACACCTCAATCAGGCCGATGCGGAAGGGCTGGCGCAGACGTTCAAGAATACGCGAGGCCATCGCCTCCAGCGCCGCCTGGCTGGTATGTTCCGCCAGTACGACAAATTCATCGCCGCCGAGGCGCGCCAGCGTCTGGTCTTTGCTCAGGCAGCTGAGGATCGCCAGAGACACTGCTTGCAGCAACTGATCGCCGAACATATGGCCGTACGCGTCATTGACCTTCTTAAAATTGTCTAAATCGAGGTAAACCACACCGGTTTGACTGCCATTTGCCAGCTCCAGTGCCAGACTAATCTGCTGATGAATAGCGTTGCGGTTAGGCAACCCCGTCACCGTATCGGTATTGGCTAAGACGCGCAGCCGTTCCTGCGCCCGGCGCTCTTCGGTGATGTCCGTTCCTGAACAGATGAGGAAAATTTCATTTTTTCCGCTACCACTGTGAACAAACTTATTACGAAACAGAAACAGTCGCTGGCCTTTACGGGTTTTAATCCAGCGCTCAACCTCGTAAGAACTGCCTTCACTGAAGAAACCGGCGATGTTACGCCGTGACGCCTGCGCTTCCTGCTTGGTCATAAACAGTTGAAACACATTACGGCCAATCACTTCCTGCTCTTTCAGTCCGGTGTACTCTTCGCTTAAACGATTGAATCGCTGAATATTGCCGCGTTGATCGAGTATCACAATCACGGAATTGGCTTCCGAAACTACCTGCTCCGCGAACGATAAACCGAGCGTCAAATCCCGCGCGACAGCAGAGGTATCGCCCCATGCTGATGAGGTGCCAGCCCAGGTGGATTGATTAACTTTACGGCCAACAAAATGCATCGGTACCGGCTCGCCATGCAGCGACAGCGTGAGGTTAATACTGGAGGTTATAACGGTCATCGCACGCAACAAACTGGCTTGTGCGGGAGTAAGTGGAACCGCCATATTGGTATTCGCGTTCTCATCTTCGGCAAAATGCAAAGCATCACTATCTGAGGTTAAACGCCAATGAGGGCTGGTGGTGCCAAACAAGGTGTACAACAGTGTTTGCCCTTGTTCATCGGTCATGGAAACTTCCTCCGGGGGGAATGCTCAGCGGGCGGTATCTCATTATTTTAGCTACAGTATTCAACCTCCTGAGCCAGCACAAGATGCAATCTGAATATATTTTTGTTTTTATTAAAGAATGGCACGAAAAAGCCCCGATAAACGGGGCTGAAAAGCGTTAGCAAGGACACTTGCCGAGTTTGCCTGGCTGGCTGGGAAAACGCGCATCGAGGCAGTGTCGGTGGAAAGCCCGTTCATTCATTGGCGCGATCTCTGGATGATGTTCACGCATATGCTTCAGATAAGTTTGATAGTCATGAACGCCGACCATTAAGCGAAAGCTCTGCTGCAAACCCTGCCACAGTCGCTGCCAGCGCGTAAGAGTTTGCCCAGCCGGGGCGGATGCCATCGGTAAGCATTGCTGAATGTGCCACGCGCCGCGCGGTTTTCTCCAATGGAAAATGGACTCAGACATTTCGCACCTCTTTACGCAGAGAGATCTCAGATTCATGGGTAGTCGGTACTGCGCTGTTAAGTGCCCGACGAATCACGAAGAAGGCGGCAACCAGCATGGTGACCGCCACCAGCATGAAGAAGGCGCACAGGGCCGCGTTAATTTGATTGCTAAACACGATGGTTTGCATATCAGCGACCGTTTTCGCTGGGGCAATGACAATCCCATCATCAATGCCTTTACGGAATTTATTGGCCTGAGCGAGGAAACCAATCGAGGGCTTCTCATGGAAGATCTTCTGCCAGCCAGCGGTCATTGAGGTAATAAACAGCCAGGCGGTGGGTAAAATTGTTACCCATGCGTAGCGCTGCTTTTTCATCTTGAACAGCACCACGGTGCCGAGAATCAACGCCATTGACGCCAGCATCTGGTTGCCGATGCCAAACAGCGGCCACAGCGTATTAATGCCGCCGAGCGGATCGACCACGCCTTGATAGACAAAGAAGCCCCAGCCAGCGACAGCGACAGTGGTGCCAGCCATATTGCCCAACCATGAACGGTTATTGGCCATGGACGGCACCACGGTGCCCACCAGATCCTGCACCATAAACCGGCAGGCGCGCGTACCGGCATCAACCGCAGTAAGAATAAACAGCGCTTCAAACAGAATGGCGAAGTGATACCAGAACGCCATCATGGCGCGGCTGTTAAACACTTCGGTAATAATATGCGCCATGCCCACCGCGAAGGTTGGCGCGCCACCGGCACGTGACAGAATGGTGCTTTCACCCACGTCGCGCGCGATGCCGCTTAGCATCTCTGGCGTCACCACAAAGCCCCAGCCGTTAATCGCCTGCGAGGCGCTTTCCACCGTGGTGCCAATCAGTGCCGCAGGGGAGTTCATGGCAAAGTAGACGCCTGGATCGAGCACCGAGGCGCAAATCAGCGCCATGATCGCCACGAACGACTCCATCAACATCGCGCCATAGCCGATAAAGCGAATATGACTTTCGCGCTCAACAAGTTTCGGCGTGGTTCCGCTCGAGACCAACGCGTGGAAGCCGGAAATCGCGCCACAGGCAATGGTAATAAACAGGAATGGGAACAGTGCGCCGGAGAATACCGGGCCGGTGCCATCAATAAATTTGGTGACGGCGGGCATCTTCATTTCAGGCATGGCAAATAGAATGCCAATCGCCAGACCAATGATGACGCCGATTTTCAGGAAGGTAGAGAGATAATCGCGCGGCGCCAGCAGCAACCACACCGGCAGCGAAGAGGCGATAAAACCGTAGATCACCAGCACCCACGTCAACTCCGTGCCTTTCAGGGTAAACAGCGGGCCCCAGTAAGGGTCAGCTGCCACGTTGCCGCCGTAAATGATCGCCGCCATCATTAGAACGAAGCCAATGATCGACACTTCCGCAATTTTCCCCGGTCGCAGGAAGCGCATATACACGCCCATAAACAGCGCAATGGGAATGGTTGCGGCAATAGTGAACAAGCCCCACGGACTGTTTGCTAACGCTTTTACCACCACCAGCGCCAGTGCGGAGAGGATGATGATCATCACGCCCAACGCGCCAAGCATGGTAACCACACCGGCGAAGGAGCCGAGCTCCTGGCGCGCCATCTCACCCAGTGAACGTCCATCACGACGCGTCGAGATAAACAGAATCAGGAAGTCCTGCACCGCGCCGGCAAACATGACGCCCACCAGAATCCAGATGGTGCCAGGCAGAAAACCCATTTGTGCCGCGAGAATCGGCCCAACCAGCGGCCCCGCACCGGCAATCGCCGCAAAGTGGTGGCCGAACAGCACCCATTTATTGGTGGGAACGTAATCGAGACCGTCACTGAGGCGCTCCGCCGGCGTAAGTCGACGATCGTCCAGTTCAAAGATGCGCTTTGAAATAAACAGGCTGTAGAAGCGGTAGGCAATGCTGTAGCAGGCGACGGAGGCAATGACCAGCCAGACAGCGTTGACATGTTCGCCGCGGCTGAGCGCCAGCATGGCAAACGCGCCCGCGCCAATTAACGCCACCGCTAACCAGATCAATCTGGTTTTGACGTTGTTCATGAGTTAACTCCTTGTAGGGACCGGGAAAAGAGGCGATCGAATACAACAAGTTAAAAGTAATGTAATGAATTGTTAACGACAGGCGAAGGCGTTAGAAATGTGAAGCGGAATGCAAATTTAACATTTGCTAAAGCGGGCGAAGAGAAATGCGGGATAACGGCTGTTATCCCGCAGGTTTTCATGCTCAGGCGGCGGGACGAGCCACCACGCTGCGTGTTTCCATGCGCACTTCGGCGATGGTCACATCAATGATGTCAGTAACGCGGTAAGCCACTTCACCTTTAATCTGCACGGTGCCGCTCTCCTGCGAGCACACCAGTTCATCACGCACCGCGTGGATGAATGGTGCAGGGATAAAGGCAACCGCGCCATTTTCCTGCAAACGAACGCGCATACCGCCGCGCGACACGTCGATAACTTCGGCGCTGAATTTGCGGTCGGTGCCAGCAAATGGCGACAGGAAACGTGCGTAAAGCCAATCACCCACATCGCGTTCTGCCATACGGTTTAGGCGACGACGCTCGCTCATGATCGTCGTCAGCTCATCCTGCGGACGGGCGATGCTGTCACCGCGCACAATCGCTTTCAGCAGACGATGGTTGATCATGTCGCCAAACTTACGAATCGGCGATGTCCAGGTCGCGTAGGCGTCAAGGCCGAGACCAAAGTGCGGGCCAGGTTCGGTGCCGACTTCCGCAAAGGACTGGAAGCGACGAATGCGGCTGTCAAGATACTGCGTTGGCTGCGCATCGAGTTCACGACGCAGCTGACGGAAGCCTTCCAGCGTGGTAATTGCCTGCGGATCAACGGTGATACCGTGTCCCGCCAGCACGCCAGCGGCCTGCTCAGCATTCGCCAGATCAAAGCCGGTATGCAGGTTGTAGATACCGAAGCCCAGTTTCTCCTGCAGCACGTTGGCGGCACAGACGTTAGCCAGAATCATTGACTCTTCTACGATGCGGTTAGCGATGCGACGTGGTTCGGAGATGATATCCAGCACTTCGCCTTTCTCGCCCAGCACAAAGCGGTAGTCCGGACGATCTTTAAACACCAGCGCATGGGTTTGACGCCACTCGCTGCGCGCCAGGCAAACCTGATGCAGCAGGCGAATCTGCTGGGCAATCGCCTCGTTTTCTGGCTGCCAGCTGCCGCTATTTTCCAGCCAATCGGAGACCTCGTCATAAACCAGTTTGGCTTTCGATTCGATCCACGCGGCGAAGAAGTGCACATCGTCAGCCAGGCTGCCATCTTTCAGTACCGTTACGCGGCACGCCAGCGCCGGACGACGCGCGTTCGGACGCAGTGAACAGACGTTGTCAGAAAGCTCGCGCGGCAGCATTGGAATGTTAAAGCCAGGCAGATAGTTGGTGAAGGCGCGTTTTGACGCCAGCTTATCCAGCTCACTGCCTTCCGGCACGTAAGCGGTAGGATCGGCGATAGCGATGGTCAGCGAAAGATTGCCGTCGGCGGTCTCTTCCACATACAGCGCATCATCCATATCCTGGGTGCTGGCGCTGTCGATGGTGACGAAGTTCAGGGCAGTCAGATCTTCACGCTGCAGATTCTCATCAATCATCTCACCAAAACCGACGTCGGGTGCCTGACGTTCGAGGTTGTGACGCGACAGCGTCACCCACCACGGCGCGAGGTGATCGTCTGCAGTGACAATGAATTCGGTCAGTTCGGCATAGAAACCGCGATCGCCCTTCAGCGGATGACGGCGCATTTCCGCCACCGCCCAATCGCCGTTCTGGAAATCGTGGGACACGCTACGATCGGCGCGACACTGAATCGCATCTTTCAGCAGCGGATGATCCGGTACAATCGACAGGCGATCGTCCTTCTTTTGTACGCGGCCGACAAAGCGGGTCAGGAACGGCTCAACCAGGGTTTCCGGCTCGGCACTCTCGCGGTCTTTATCGGTGTGGATCACGGCTGAAATACGGTCGCCGTGCATCACTTTCTTCATCTGCGGTGGCGGAATGAAGTAGCTTTTTTGGGCATCAACTTCAAGGAAGCCAAAGCCTTTTTCCGTACCTTTAACAACACCTTCGACGCGCGGAGTCTGCGCGTGAAGCTTCTCTTTAAGCTGCGCGAGCAGCGGATTATCCTGGAACATAATTTATATAGTTTCGTGGCCTAAGAGCGGCTGACAGTTTTACGCGAATCGGGTGCGCGCGGCAAGGCCAAAACAGGCTAAAAAGCCGCTTTACGCGGCTTTTTACCTTCTGATAACGCTTTGGTCAGGCGATACGTTGCGAGGGTACGGCGGCGGTTAATGCCAGCTTAACCGGCACCGATTTTGAGGTCGGCGTGCCGCTGCCGTCGCCGAAGCTGGAAAGCGGCACCAGCGGGTTAGTTTCCGGATAATAAGCGGCGAGGTTGCCGCGCGGAATATTGTAAGGCACCAGCTTGAAACCACTGACGCGACGCGTCAAACCGTCATTCCACAGCGTTTCAATATCCACCAACTGGCCTTCGGTGAAGCCCAGCGATGCCATATCCTCCGGATGAATAAACACCACCTCGCGCTGACCGTACACGCCGCGATAGCGATCGTCGAGACCATAAATGGTGGTGTTGTACTGATCGTGGGAGCGCAGAGTTTGCAGCGTGAACGGCACGGCAACATCACCCAGCTGTGGAAACAGCGAGGTTGGCAGTGCCGCTGCGCTGAACTCGGCTAATTTGCTCGGCGTGTTGAAGCGCAGTTCGGCCGCGGCGCTGCCCAGATAGAATCCGCCTGGGATGTCGCATTTGTTATTGAAATCGGCAAAGCCCGGAATCGTCGCCGCAATGTGATCGCGAATCAGATCGTAGTTGCCCGCCATCGCCAGCCAGTCGATTTTATCGCTGCCTAAGGTTGCATGCGCAATGCCCGCAACAATCGCGGTTTCGGAACGCTGCGTCTCGGCCAGCGGAATGCCCACACCTTCAGAAGCGTGCACCATGCTGAAGGAGTCTTCGACGGTAATATATTGATTGCCGCTTGCCTGGCGATCGCGCTCGGTGCGGCCCAATGTCGGCAGAATCAACCCTTCATGGCCCGGCACCAGATGGCTGCGGTTCAGTTTGGTGCTGATGTGCACCGTCAAACCGCAGTGCTGCAACGCCGCTTCGGTGACCGGTGAATCCGGTGCTGCCGCAGCGAGGTTACCGCCCAGCGCAATCAGCACTTTCACTTCGTCACGCAGCATCGCATTCAACGCTTCAACGGTGTTGTGGCCATGCTCGCGTGGTGGCTCGAAATCAAAATGTGCGCCCAGTGCATCGAGGAACGCTTTGCTCGGCTTCTCATCAATCCCCATGGTGCGGTTGCCCTGCACGTTACTGTGGCCGCGTACCGGACACAGGCCAGCGCCTTTTTTGCCCAGTTGACCAAACAGCAGCTGCAGGTTGGTGATTTCGCGAACGGTATCGACCGAATGTTTGTGCTGGGTGATGCCCATTGCCCAGGTGACGATGACGCGTTCGGCACTTTGATAAATGGCCGCTGCTTCACGAATCTGCGTTTCGCTCAGGCCCGATTGGCGCACAATATCATCCCAGCGGGTGTTATCCAACGCGGCAAGATACTCGTCGATGCCTTGCGTGTTGGCATCGATAAAGGCTTGATCGAAAATACCTTTCTCACCGGCGGCCAAACGCGCACGCTGCACTTCCAGCAGCGTTTTCACCATGCCACGAATTGCCGCCATATCGCCGCCGAGGTTGGGCTGGTAATAGGCAGAACTAATCGTGCCAGCCATCGAGGTGACGATCTCCAGCGGCTTCTGCGGATCGGCAAAACGCTCAAGTCCGCGCTCACGTAAGGTATTAAAGGTGACGATTTTCGCGCCGTGATCGGCAGCGTGACGCAGGCTGTGCAGCATACGTGGATGGTTGGTGCCGGGATTCTGGCCCAGGACGAAAATCGCGTCTGCGTGATCGAAATCATCCAGACGAATGGTGCCTTTGCCCACGCCGATGCTGCGCTTTAGGCCAGTACCACTGGCTTCGTGGCACATGTTGGAGCAGTCAGGGAAGTTATTGCTGCCCATCACGCGACCAAACAGTTGATAAAGCCACGAGGCTTCATTGCTGGCGCGGCCGGAGGTATACAGCTCCATCTGATTCGGATGGTCCATCGCCTGCAGGTGGCGTGCAATGAGCGCAAAGGCATCATCCCAGCTAATCGGCTCGTAATGGTCGGTCGCGCTGTTATAGCGCATTGGGTGGGTCAAGCGTCCCTGATATTCGAGGAAATAGTCACTTTGCTGATACAGGGTGCTTACGCTGTGCTGGGCGAAGAATTCAGGCTCAACTACACGACGTGTCGCTTCCCACGTCACCGCTTTGGCGCCGTTTTCACAGAAGCTGAAAGTGCTTTTGTTGTCATCGCCCCATGCACAACCTGGGCAGTCGAAACCGCGCGCTTTGTTCATACGCATCAGATTACGCATGTTTTTCAGCGCCGCTTTGCTATCAAGGACGAAACGGGTGGTGGCTTCCAAAGAACCCCAGCCGCCCGCCGCCGCGCGATAGGGTTGAATCTTACGTTTAAATTTCATAGTTGCAGGCTTATTTGTTTATGAGTTGTTATCAGAATATGTCTTCTGTTAGCGGGAAGTGTGCGACTCTCCTTAAAAGTTGTCTAATTGATTGGTTTAATGGTGCGATAGGCGGCGTTTATCGCAACACGCGCGTAAAGCGTGACCTAAATCAAACTTTCCCGGCTGATAAGGGCCGGCGGTTACGTGTTGCTGAGATAACTGACTAATAATTGCTCTTTCCATTCTGAAAAGGGCATGCAGCATGAAGAGTCTGGCCAGCCAAATTCACGCCTTCGGTAAAGCCTTAATGATGCCGATCTCGGTGATCGCCGCCGCAGGGATCTTCCTTGGGTTAGCCGCGGCGATGCAAAATCCTGCCATCACCGGTGATGTCTTCGCCAATCTGCAGGTGCCGCAACTGATTATTGGCTTTATCCGCAAAGTGGCGGGCGCGCTGTTCGCCAATCTACCGCTGTTCTTTGCGGTAGCCAGCGCTATCGGACTGGCAAAAGCCGAGAAGCCCACCGCCGCATTCGCCGCCGTCATTGGCTATATCGCCATGAACGTCGGCATCAGCGCCACGCTGGCGTCGAAAGGGCTGACGGCGGCGACCACCACGCCAGAAGCGTTGCAAAAAGCGGGCATGGACCAAACCGCGGCGATGATGACCTCGGCTGAATACATCGACATGCTTGGCATTTTTACCTACAACATGAGCGTGCTGGGCGGCGTGATTGCTGGCTTGATTACTGTGTTGCTGCATAACCGTTTCTATACTCAGCAACTGCCTACGGCGATCAGCTTCTTTGGCGGACGGCGCTTTGTGCCGATCGTTACCGTGGTGGTGTTGCCGCTGATTGGCGTGCTGCTGGCGCTGATTTGGCCGACCATTGGGGAAGGTATTGCGTGGGTGGGCCTGATGATTGGTAAAAGTGGGCAGTATGGCGCGTTCCTGCTGGGTACCAGCGAGCGCTTACTGATTCCCACCGGTTTGCATCACATCCTCAACGAAACCGTGCGCTTTACCCCCATTGGCGGCATGGCAACGGTCGACGGGCAAAGCATTGTCGGGGCGTTGAACATCTTCAACACCTCGTTAACGCATCCCGGCGCCATTCCAGATGAGACGGTACGCGGCGCCACGCAGTTTCTTGCCCAGGGCAAGATTCCGATCATGATGTTTGGTTTACCCGCCGCCGCACTGGCGATTTACCACACCGCGCGGCCCGAGCATAAACAGCGCGTCAAAGCGCTGGTGTTGGCCGGCGCGCTGACTTCATTTACCACCGGCATCACCGAGCCGCTGGAGTTCTGTTTCATCTTCGTGTCGCCGGTGCTGTATATCCTGCATGCGCTGTTAACCGGCCTGTCGTTTATGCTGATGTCGATGCTGCAGCTGATGATTGGCAACGTGCAGGGCGGCGCGATCGATTTGGTGGTGTTCGGCATCCTCGGCGGCAGCAAAACCCATTGGTGGTGGACGATGGTCCTCGGCGTGATTTACGTGCCGATTTATTATTACGGCTTCCGTTTTGTCATCACCCGCATGCGCGTGGAGACGCCGGGACGCGAATCTGATGAAGAGCAAAAACCTGAATTGGTAGCGGCCGATGAACGCACTAAGGTCATCATCAGCGGACTCGGTGGTGAGGCCAATATAGAGGATGTCGATTGCTGCTTCACGCGACTGCGGGTGCGGGTGAAACAGATGAATGAAGTGGTTGATCAAACCTTGCTGACCACCGGTGCCAACGGTATCAATCGCGTCAGCGAACACGATGTGCAGGTGATTTATGGCCCGCAGGTCGAGAAGATTGCCAACGACGTCAAAACTGCTCTCGGCGTGGCGTAACAACATGCCGCTGCGCGGGCCTTCAGCGCAGCGGCATGCGCCATGATACACTGTTGTTTTCCAGCCAATTCTGCTTTCCATGGACATCAAACAATTAATCTACCTCACTAATCTGGAGCGCGAGCGCCACTTTGGTCGTGCAGCCGAAGCCAGTTTTGTCAGCCAGCCGACGCTGTCGATGCGTCTGAAAAACCTTGAGCGCGAATTAGGCCTTTCGCTGATTAACCGCAGCAATAATTTCGATGGCTTTACGCCAGAGGGCGAACGCGTGCTGACGTGGGCGCGGGAGATTGTCTCGGTGTATCAGGGTTTGAAGCTGGAAGTTGAATCGCTTAAGCATGGCGTCAACGGCACGTTGCGGCTGGGCGTCATGCCGCAGTGCAGCGTGGCGCTGCCGGCGCTGTTGAAGGCGGTGGAAGTGCGCTACCCGCAGCTCGACTATCGCGTTTCGGCGATGAGTGCTGACCAACTGCTGGAAGCGCTCAACAGCCATACCGTGGACGGCGGTATCGGGTTCTTTGAACTGACGTCACTGCGTGAGCTGCACTTCCAGACGGCACTGCTGAAAGATCCCGGCGTGGAAGCCCTGTTTAATCCGGCGCATTTTCCAGCGTTGCTGCAGCAGGAAACCATCACGCTCTCTGCACTCGCCAGCCAACCGCTGTGCCTGGCCGAACCGACGCGCTATTTTCGCCGCTATCTCGACGGGCAACTGCGAGAAACCGGACTGATCCCACGCGTTATCGTCGAAAGCGCCTCAATTATGCAGCTGTTGCAAAGTGCGCAGGTAGGATTGGGGGTGATGGTTTCGCCGTGCGGCCATCTGTTGCCGGAGCTGATGCAGAATCTGGCGCGGCGGCCAATTGATATCGCGCCGATGGGGCGTCAGGCGGCGCTGGTGATTGCCGAGCCGGGCAGAGCATCGCCGCTGGCTCAGCATTTCTTTGATGAAGCGCGCCGGCATCTACCCGATTAACGGGTTTCGCCGAGCGCCATCAGTACGCGATCCTGCCAGCTGGCAAAGGCTACCGCTTGTAACAGCGTGAAGATGCGTTCGGTGCCCCAGCCAGCATTTAACAGCGGCTGCAGATGCGCAGCGCTAAAGCGGTCGGGCAGGCGAGTTAACTGGGCGCTGAGGGTAATCACCGGCGAGGTGTTAGCGGCGCGCTCGATATCCTGCACTAGCGCCGTGCGCCATTCACCTGCGAGCAGATCAAACTGGCGTCGACACCCCAGCACGCGCGCACTAACCGCCTGTGCCAGCGCTTCATTCAGCGCAAAATGTTCGCTAAGCCGCTGCTTCAGAGTGGCGAAGCCGTACAACGCTTGCGCATCCTGCACCAGCAGCCACGTTGCTTCATCCAAACCCTCAATGCCCTGACAGAACGTCACGGCGGCCAGCTGTTCGGCGCTGGCATAGCGCAATTCAACCGGTTTTAACGCTGGTTGCCAGTCGGCGGAGTGGGCAAACAGGTCGGCGTTGGCATCTGGCGGCGGAGAAACACCCGGAATCCAGCGCACCGGCAAGCCCATCATCGCCTGCAGCGACGCCACTACGCGCGACTGATAACTGACATAGCCCACCAGTTGGTTGAGCGTGACGATATCGGGCTCAGTTAATCCCACCGCATCCAACGCGCTAATGCTGTTGCGGGTAATCAGCTCCGGCTGCATCGCTAGCTGGCGCGCATATTGGGTAATTTGCGTCAGGCGATTATTGCTTTCACGTGAAGAGTCCGGGCCGGGCAACGGATTTAGCCGGGCAGAATAGTGATTGCACAAGCGCTGCACACCAGCGACCTGCGCCACCGTTAACGCGGTGCTGAGGCGATCGTACAGGGTTAACGTGTGCGTCAAACTGGTCGAGAGCGTGTCGGGAAACAGGATCTGACTCAGATCGCGCGCAGCCAACAGTGCAGGCTGAAAACGTGTCAGCAGCGGTTGTAACGCCGTGGCTTCCTGTTGCAAACCGAGCAGAAAACGGTCTTCGATATAGGCGGCTTCGGGCACCAGCGGTGCGGTAGCGGTAGTATTCGGGCGAGTCTGGCTTTCATAAAACCAGTGGTCATGGCCGGGAGAACGGCGTTGTTCCATGGTCATTCCTTTCGCTAAAAACGGACTTGCTGCAGGGCGTGCGAATCTGAAAAGCAGGCGTGCAACAAAGGGCTAGCTTATCGTCGCTGAACGGCTGTCCACGGCAAAAGAATGATGGGGAATAATTAATAGCTTAGGAGTATAAGGGCGGGGGCTTTTTAAACAGGTCGCCAGAAATGGCGACCTGTGGATGAATCTTATTTCAGTTCCAGCTCGTTCATCGCGGCGATGCTGAAGCCGCCATCAACGTGTACCACTTCACCGGTGATACCACCCGCGAGGTCAGAACACAGGAAGGCCGCAGAGTTACCCACGTCTTCGATGGTCACGGTACGGCGAATCGGGGTAACCGCTTCGCAGTGTGCCAGCATCTTACGGAAGTCTTTGATGCCTGACGCCGCCAGGGTACGGATTGGACCGGCTGACACGGCGTTAACGCGCGTGCCTTCTGGACCCATCGCGTTCGCCATGTAACGAACGTTGGCTTCCAGAGACGCTTTCGCCAGACCCATAACGTTGTAGTTAGGGATCGCGCGCTCTGCACCCAGGTAGGACAGGGTCAGCAGGGCAGAGTTAGGATTCAGCATCGCACGGCACTCTTTAGCCATCGCAACAAAGCTGTAGGCGCTGATGTCGTGAGCGATTTTGAAGCCTTCACGGGTCACGGCGTTCACATAGTCACCATCCAGCTGATCGCCAGGCGCGAAACCGATGGAGTGAACGAAACCGTCAAATTTCGGCCAGGTTTTTGCCAGTTCGGTGAACAGCGCAGTGATGCTCTCGTCTTCGGCTACATCGCAAGGCAGAACAATGTCTGAACCCAGATCTTTAGCAAACTCTTCCACACGACTTTTCAGTTTGTCGTTCTGGTAGGTGAAAGCCAGTTCTGCGCCCTGTTTGTGCATCGCCTGCGCAATACCGTAGGCGATTGAGAGTTTACTGGCAACGCCAGTAATCAGAATGCGCTTACCGGAAAGAAAACCCATAGCTGTAATCCTTTTGGTCATTGTTGTTGGCGGTCGCGATGATTAAAAAATAGGCGACCGACGTTAATCACGTGCGAAGTCTAGCACGTCTCTATAAATGCGGTAAATCGCACCGCGTTTTCCGCGGTAACCTGCGCCATCAGCGTTCGCGTCGCCAGGCTTCTGCGGTTAAAGCTTCGCCAAAATGGCTGGTGATCAGACGTTTGGTCAAATCGTGCAGCGGCGAGGCCAGTACATCGGCGGTACCGCCGCGTTCAACCACTTCGCCCTGATGCATCACCAGCACCTGATCGCTAATGTGCTTCATCATGCCGAGATGCTGCGTCACATAAATATAGGCGATGCCATGCTTCTCCTGCAGTTCCAGCATCAGGTTCACCAGCTGTGAACGCATGGTCATATCCAGCGAGGCGAGCGCCTCATCGGCAACGATCACTTTCGGCTGTAAAATCAGCGCTCGCGCCAGCGCCAGACGCTGCTTCTGTCCGGGCGCCAGCATATGCGGATAGTAACCGGCGTGATCGCGCAGCAAGCCCACCTGACGCAGCGTGGCGATGATGCGTTTTTCTCGCGATTCATCATCCAATTCGGTATTCAGGCGCAGCGGGAAATCAAGAATCTGACTGATGCGCTGGCGCGGGTTGAGCGACGTAGAGGGATCCTGAAAAATCATGCGGATGCGCTGGCTGCGGTAACCGTAGTCACCGTACTCCAAAGGATGATCGTCAATCAGCATGTCCCCTGCGGTGGGTTCCACCATGCCGCTCAGCATTTTCGCCAGCGTCGATTTTCCGGAGCCATTTTCACCAATCACCGCCAGCGTCTGCTTCTCGCGTAGGGTAAAACTCACGCCTTTCACCGCTTCGACGTGCTGACGACGGAATAAACCGGTGCGATAGCGATAGGTTTTGCTCAGATTGCGCACTTCCAGCAAGGTTTCCATCGTTACTGGCTCTCCATATTCAACGGGAAGTGACAGGCGAACAGATGCGCTTTGTTGCCGGTCAGGCGCGGTGTTTCGATACATTTGCGCTGCGCATAGGGGCAGCGCGGGCCAAGGCGGCAGCCAATCGGAAGATGTTCCAGCGAAGGAATAGCACCTGAGAGCGTATTCAGCCGGCTTTTATGCGGCAGCGCGCTGCCAAAATCCGGCATCGCACGGATCAACGCCTGGGTATAAGGATGATGTGGCGTATCCATTAAATCTTCGCTCTGGGCGGTTTCAACCGTCTGTCCGCAATACATTACGTTAATGCGGTCGGCCCATTGGCTCATGGTGCGCAGGTCATGGCTGATCAGCAATATCGTGGTGTTGTTGTTTTGATTCAGTCGGCTCAGCAAGCGGAAAATCTGCGCCTGCGTCGTTGGCTCCATCGCATTGGTCGGTTCATCGGCAATCAGCAAGCGCGGCTGATTGGCCAGCGCGATGGCGATCATCACTTTCTGGCATTCGCCGTCGGTCAATTCGTACGGAAAACTGCGCATGATGTCTTTGTGATCTTTAATGCCTACGCGGTGCAACAGCTCAATGGCTCGCACTTTACGCCAGAACCACAAACGCTGATACCAGCGGCCTTTGTGGGTCCAGCGCGGAATCGCCTGCATGAGTTGGCGGCCAATACTTTCCGAAGGATCGAGACAGGACTGCGGCTCCTGGAAAATCATCGATACGTTATGGCCGACAATACGTCGCCTTTCTCGCGGCGACAGGCGCAGGAGATCGATGTCGTCAAACACCATGCGATCGGCGGTGACGCGCCAGTTATCTTTGGTGACGCCACAGATAGCTTTAGCGATCAGGCTCTTGCCCGATCCCGATTCACCTACCAGCCCACGCACTTCACCTTCAGTGAGCGTTAAATTGATACGATCGACCGCTTTGACCGGACCGTCTGCGGTCATAAATTCAATGGTCAGGTTACGGATATCCAGTAGCGGCATTATTCAACTCCCGCTTCTACCGCGCGACGGATACCGTCGCCCAGCAGGTTAACGATCAATACGCTGACCATCAGCGCCACGCCCGGCAGCATCACCGTCCAGGGCGCGACGTAGATCAACTCCAGCGCGTCACCCAGCATCGCTCCCCATTCGGGTGAGGGCAGCTGCGCACCAAGATCGAGGAAACCGAGCGCGGCGATATCCAGAATCGCCATTGACAGCGAGCGGGTAAACTCACTCACCAGCAGCGGCAGCACGTTGGGCAGCACCGCGTTCCATAAAATATTCAGGTTGCGCGCGCCATCGAGGCGCAATGCCACCACATACTCTTTTTCCATCTCATCATGCACAGCAGTATAGATCTCGCGCACCAAACGTGGGATCAGCGCCAGAAACACCGCCAGCATCGCGTGTTCCAGCCGTGGACCAAGAAACGCCACCACGATAATCGCCAGCAGCAGCGAAGGAATTGACAGCAGCGTATCCAGCACATGATTCATCACCGCTGAACGTACGCCGTGGGTGATCCCGGCAAATACGCCCAGTACCAGCGCGCAGACCGCCGCCAGCAGCGTCACCACCATCGCGGAACCGACGGTAGGTGCCACGCCGCTCAACAGGCGGCTTAAGACATCACGCCCGAGATCGTCAGTACCGAGGAAGAAGGAGACGTCGCCATAGCGCGACCACGACGGCGGCAGCAGCTGATAACCGAGGAATTGCTGATCGATGCCATACGGCGCCAGTAACCCCCCGAACAGGCACAGGAACAGCAGGATGCCAAAGCCGTACAAACCGACCATGCCGCTGGTGTCGCGGTACAGGCGCTGCCAGCTGCGACGCAGCGTGCTGGGCAGCCGCTTCTCGTCGTAGACATTATCGTAGGGCATACCATTCCTTATGTTTCAGCGGATTAAGCGCCGCACCGAGAATATCCGATAACACGCTAACCAGAATAACCAGCCCACCAACCACCATTACGCCGGCGGAGATTGCCGCGTAATCCTGCTGGCGAATGGCATTGATCAGCCAGCGGCCAATGCCTGGCCAGTTGAACACCACTTCGGTGATCATCGCTAACGTCAGCATGGTAGAGAACTGCAGGCCAAGACGCGGAATCACCGGCGGCAGCGCATTGTGCAGCACGTGCCGACGAATCACGGTGAGACGCGATAATCCGCGCGTGGCGGCGGCTTTGACGTAATTTTTGTCCATCACTTCGCTGGTGCTGCTGCGCAGTAAACGGATCATTTCGGTGGTAGGCGCAACCGCTAATACCACCACTGGCAAAATCATGTGCGTTAAGGCGCTCACCATCATTTCGTGGCGCCACGGTGAATGGCTCAGCCAGGCATCAATCAAGGCGAAACCGGTAACATTTTGCACTGGATAGAGCAGATCGAAACGCCCGGAAACCGGCAGCCAGCCGAGCGTTAATGAGAAGAACAGGGTGAAGAGCAGCGCCAGCCAGAACACCGGCATCGAGAACCCCAGCAGCGCCAGCGCACTGATGGCTTTATCCTGCCATTTTTTACGCATTACACCGGCGCAGATCCCCAGCGGAATGCCGACCAGCAGCGCCAGCATAAATGCCAGCACGCACAGCTCCAGCGTGGCGGGAAACACTTCGCGCAGCTGAATATCGATCGATTGGCCGTTGGTGCTAGAGACGCCAAAATCAAACTGCAGCAGGCCTTTAAACCAGAACCACCAGGCATCAAACAGCGAAGCACCTTCCAGCGGCGCGTTCGGCGTGAAGTAGCTCAGGCTAAAGCTCACCAGCGACAGCAAAAACAGAGTGATCAGCAGCAGCACCAGACGACGCAAAATATAGATGATCATGCTTACTCCTCGCTGCTCTCATCGCGGTAGACGCCAGCAAATGAGGCGTTACCAAACGGGCTCAGCACTAAGCCTTTAATATCATGGCGATAGGCCTGCAAACGCAGCGAAGAGGCCAGCGGTAATACCGGCAGCTCCTGCGCTAAAATCTGCTGCGCTTTATCGTAGCTATCAATGCGCGCCGACAGCTGCTGCGACAACAGCGCATGTTGTAGGGATTCATCAAAAGCTGGCGAGCACCAGTGCGCATAGTTGGTCTGTGAACGGATGGCTGCGCAGCTCAACAGGGGCCGGAAAAAACTGTCGGGATCGTTACTGTCCGTGGCCCAGCCGGTTAGGGTGAGATCGTGATTCATCTCCATTAATTGCGCTTCCTGAAAGCGGCCTTCAACCGGTGCAATAGTCACGCGCACGCCAACCTGAGCCAAATCGGCTTGTAACAGTTCAGCGGTTTTTAGCGGGCTAGGATTCCATGATTGCGACGATGAGGGCACCACCAGGCGCAAATGCAGATTCTCCAGACCGAGCGCTTTCAGTGCTTCACGTGCTTTAGCCGGGTTGTATTCGGTGACGCGCGCATCGCTGTCGTAAGCCCAGGAGGCACGCGGCAAAATCGAGGCGGCGGTCTCTGCGGTACCGTAATAGATCGACTCCATCAGGCGTTCGTTATTGATCGCCAGCGCCAGCGCGTGACGCACCTCCGGGCGATCAAGCGGCGGCTTGCGCGTATTAAACGCCAGATAGGCGATGTTCATGCCGGGGCGCAGCGTCATGCGCAGACGCGGGTCATCGCGCAAGATGCTCAGCTGGCTGGCGGCAGGATAGGCCAGCACATCGCATTCGCCGGTCAGCAGTTTGGATAAACGTCCGGTACCGCCGACACCGAGATCAATCACCACCTGCTGCAGGCGCGGTACACCTTTCCAGTACTGCGGATTACGCGCCAGCCGCAGATATTGTCCGGTGCGGTATTCACTCAGCTGGAACGGACCTGTGCCGACCGGTTCACGATCCAGCTGCTCCTGCTGGCCCTTAGCGCTGAGATTGTTGGCGTATTCCTGTGACAGAATCGGCGCGTAATGCGTGGCGATATGCCAGAGGAAGGAGGCGTCCGGGCTGTTGAGGCGAATCTCAACCGTATCGCTGTCGAGCTTCTTGACGCTCTGCACCGAATCGGCGAACTGCAGGCTATCAAAATAAGGATAGCTACCACCGTTAACGTTATGCCACGGATGCTTGCGGTCGAACATGCGCGCAAAGCTGAACACCACATCATCGGCGTTCATTTTGCGCGTCGGTTTAAACCAGTTGGTGTGCTGGAAGGCGACATCTTTGCGCAGGTGAAAACGGTAGGTGGCGCCGTTATCGCGCACTTCCCAGCTCTGGGCGAGGTCAGGAATCAGCCGATAGGTGTAAGGATCCACGTCGAGCAGGCGGTCATAGAGCTGCGCCGCCAGCGTATCAACCACTAAGCCGCTACTCACCATTTGTGGATTAAAGGTATTGACCGTGCCGTTAACACAATAGACAAAACCGCTGTTGCGGATATTGTCGGTTGGCGCGGCCCACGCTGACGCACTCATCATGCTGAGACCAAGCAGCAGAGAAGGGAATAATTTTGGCATAGAACTCAACGATTCTGAGGCAATAGCGAGAGTGTATCGCAAAGGTCTCGTACTCCCCAAATTCGCGACACTTCTGCTGTGTTTTTCGTCAAAGTGGCGATGGGGTAATCACATTGTTAGTGTGGAAATGAGAAAAATTCTCAATTAGGGCTTTACAGATGATAATAAGAATGATTATTATTCTTCTGCGCTTCGACGGTGGCTCTACCGAAGAAGAGCACGACATTGCTCACATTGCTTCCAGTATTAGTTGCCCGCACTCTGTTGCGGGCTTTTTTTCGTCCTGTTTCAAGCGGCTGCTGCGTTGGCTGCGCTCGCCCACCCTGGTCACATACTTATGTATGCTCCGAGGGATGTCCTCGCTTGCCGCCTTGCTTCCGCTCGAAACAGTTAGAAAAAAACACTGTGCGGTTTGCTAAAAAAATAAAAACCAACTTAATACGTAGGGGCGCCATTTATGACGTAATGCTCGTCAGTTAAGCAGCGCACTGGCTCCGCGGGGGTTACCTGGTCGCCATGAATGGCGACCCTACAGGCGTTAAGGCGATGGTGATTTAGAAAAACGCCTTGATGCTGCAGCGTGGGGGTTGAGGCGACATCCCAACCCGCTGAGCGAGTGAGGGATTCCAGGGCGAGCCGCAGGGATGGGGCGAGAGGCGGCGCTGAGCAGGAGCGAATCGCCGCCGGTCCGTCAGGAATCGCGATTGAGTGAAGGCACCGCGTAGCGGCGGGATGGGCTGGCGCAGGGCCGGGGAGTGAAGAGGGCGTGGCCCAGACGCCCTCTTCTCGGTCGCCGCACGGCGTAGATGAAACTGCCTCAGCCGATGGCGAACGAAAGTCGCTCAGCGCTTAACTGATCGGCATTACGCCATTTATGGCGACCTGACTAATCCTCGTCGCGCGCCTGAATACCATGTTTTTTCATCATGGCGCGCAGCTGATGGTAAGTAACGCGTAATAGTTCAGCAGCACGGCGCTGGTTGTATTTGGCCTGCTGTAAGCTTGCCTCAACTAACTCTCGCTCTTGCTGGTTTTGCCATTGGCGTATATCCAGCGGCAGGGAAGGTAGGGTGCTGGTTGCGGGTTCAGTGAGGGTGTCGGGTGGCGGATTGCGCGGTGCGAAGGGATTAATGATGATGTTGTCCAGTTCGTCTTCGGCACTATGATGACGATAAACCGAACGCTCGACTACATTCTTCAATTCGCGCACGTTACCCGGCCAGCTGTGATTCAGCAGCGTCAGCTGCGCACGATCGCTGAAGCCAGGAAACAGCGGCAAGCCCAGCTCGCGGCACATCTGGATAGCGAAATGATTGGCCATCACCAGAATATCGCTACGCCGCTCACGTAGCGGCGGCAGCTGCACCACATCGAAGGCGAGGCGATCGAGCAGGTCGGCGCGGAACTTGCCGGCGGCGGCCAGCATCGGCAGGTCTTCGTTAGTGGCGCAGACTAATCGCACGTTCACCTGCAACGATTGATTGCCGCCGACGCGCTCTAGCTGCCCATACTCAATCACGCGCAACAGTTTTTCCTGTACCAGCATCGGCGCGGTGGCCAGTTCATCAAGAAACAGCGTGCCACCATCGGCACGCTCAAAGCGCCCCAGATGACGTTTCTGCGCACCGGTAAAGGCGCCAGCTTCATGACCGAACAGTTCAGAGTCGAGCAGGTTTTCATTCAGCGCGGCGCAGTTGAGGGAAACAAACGGGCCTTCCCAACGGTTTGACAGGTAGTGCAGACGGCTGGCGATCAATTCTTTACCCGTGCCGCGTTCACCCACCACCAGAACCGGCTTCTCCAGCGGCGCCAAACGCGATACCTGCTCCAGCACCTCAAGAAAGTTGTTGGACTCGCCTAACAGATTGTCTGAATTATTTGCCATGATGAAATTCGCCACTGATTAATCATTTTCACTACCTTAAGGGATGCGGTAGCGGATGTAAAATAAACAAATCCTGTAAAATCAGCGTATTAAAAGTTGGCACGCGAATTGTATTAGTGAAGGGCGCCTCGCGCACCTACATACAAAATTTGAGGAACATCATTATGGGTATTTTTTCTCGTTTCGCCGACATCGTGAACGCTAACATCAACTCTCTGCTGGAACGCGCCGAAGATCCGCAGAAACTGGTACGCCTGATGATTCAGGAAATGGAAGACACGCTGGTAGAAGTGCGCTCTACCTCTGCCCGTGCGCTGGCGGAAAAGAAACAGCTGGCACGCCGCATGGAGCAGGCTGAAATTCAGCAGGCCGAGTGGCAGGAAAAAGCCGAACTGGCGATTAATAAAGGTAAAGAAGATTTAGCGCGCGCGGCCTTAATTGAAAAGCAGAAGCTGACCGATTTAATCGCGGCCCTGCAGCAGGAATCGACGCAAGTTGAAGAGACACTGGAACGCATGAAAGGCGAGATCGGTGAGCTGGAGAAAAAACTCACTGAAACGCGGGCCCGTCAGCAGGCATTAACCTTGCGTCATCAGGCCGCATCCTCTTCACGCGATGTGCGTCGTCAGCTCGACAGCGGCAAGATTGATGATGCAATGGCGCGTTTTGAATCCTTCGAACGTCGTATCGATCACATGGAAGCCGAAGCGGAAAGTCAGCGCTTTGGTAAGCCGAAAGGTCTGGATCAGGAGTTCGCTGAACTGAAAGCCGATGATGAAATCAGCCAGCAGCTGGCCGCGCTGAAAGCCAAAATGAATCGCCCTGAGTGATCGCCACGGGTCTGGTAGCAGGCCCGAGTTAAAATGGTGTCAATGATTAAGGAGAGTCGAATTAATGAGCGCACTTTTTCTAGCCATACCTTTAACCATCTTCGTGCTTTTTGTGGCGCCGATCTGGTTATGGCTGCATTACAGCAACAAGCGCAACGGCGGCGCCGATTTGTCGTCGAGCGATTTGCAGCGTTTACAACAAATTACTCAGGATGCGAGCCGCATGCGTGAGCGTGTCGAAGCGCTGGAAGCCATTTTGGATGCCGAGCATCCGAACTGGAGGCAGCCATGATGAATGGACGTAAATTGTGGCGCATCCCACAACAGGGCAAAGTGCGCGGCGTCTGTGCCGGCGTGGCAGAATATCTCGACATTCCGGTACGCTTACTGCGAGTGATTGTGGTGCTGTCGCTATTCCTTGGCTTATTTATGTTCACCATCGTTGCCTATTTTATTCTCGGTTTTGTGCTGGATGAGAAGCCCGCCGATGCCGCGGGTGAACGCACGCCGAGCGCACGGGAACTGCTCGACGAGCTGGAAGCCACGCTACACAGCGACGAATGTAACGTGCGTGAGATTGAACGCTATGTCACCTCGGAAACATTTAGCGTGCGTAGCCGCTTCCGCCAAATCTGATTTTTATCCCCGAGCCCGCTAATGGGCTCGCTTCTTCTACATTAAGGTAAGAGGCTCTATGCAAACTCAACGTTTTACTGCTCTGCGCCGTCGCGCGACACCTGCGTTGATGTCGGCGGGGAAATTTATCATCATTAGTGCAGTAACTTACGGGCCCGGCGGTATCGCTGGCTGGGCTGTGAAATCGGTGGCGCGCCGTCCGCTGCGCCTGTTGCTGGCGGCCGCCCTGGAACCGTTGCTGAGCAAAGCGTTTAAACGCTTGTCAGCACGATTCATCAGGGAGAACGATGAAAAGACTGCAAAATGAATTGCTGGCGCTGATGAACCGCGGTGTTGACCGCCATCTGCGCCTGGCCGTCACCGGCTTAAGCCGCAGCGGCAAAACCGCGTTTATCACCTCGCTGGTTAACCAACTGCTCAATGTGCACAGCGGCGCGCGTTTGCCGCTGTTTTCCGTGGTGCGCGAAGAACGCCTGCTTGGGGTGAAACGCGTACCGCAGCGCGAACTCGGTACGCCGCGTTTCACCTACGATGAAGGTCTGGCGCAGCTTTATGGCACACCGCCGATGTGGCCGACGCCCACCCGCGGCGTGAGCGAAATGCGCCTGGCGCTGCGCTATCGCCCGGATGAATCGCTGCTGCGCCACTTCAAAGATACCGCCACGCTCTATCTCGAAATTGTCGATTATCCCGGCGAATGGCTGCTGGATCTGCCGATGCTGGCGCAGGATTATCTCAGCTGGTCACGGCAGATGGTTGGCTTATTGCAGGGCGATCGCGCCACCTGGTCTGCGCAATGGCGCAGCTTGTGTGCCGATCTCGATCCCTTTGCACCCGCCGATGAAAATCGTCTCGCCGCAATCGCCGCCGCCTGGACCGATTACCTGCATCAATGCAAAACCGAAGGGTTGCACTTTATTCAGCCGGGCCGCTTTGTGCTGCCGGGCGATATGGCGGGTGCGCCCGCGCTACAGTTCTTCCCGTGGCCGCAGGTTGAAGAGATGCAGGTCAGCAAACTGGCGCAAGCCCCCGCCGGCAGCAACTTTGCTATGCTGCAGCAGCGCTTTAACTACTATTGCCAGCACGTGGTGAAAGGTTTCTATAAGAATCACTTCCTGCATTTTGATCGCCAAATCGTGCTGGTCGATTGCCTGCAGCCGCTCAATAGCGGACCGCAGGCGTTCAGCGATATGCGTCTGGCGCTGACCCAGCTAATGCAGAGTTTCCATTACGGTCAGCGCACGCTGTTTCGCCGCCTGTTTTCGCCGGTCATCGACAAGTTGCTGTTTGCCGCCACCAAAGCCGATCACGTTACCTCCGATCAACACGCCAATATGGTCTCTCTGCTGCAGCAGCTGGTGCAGGACGCATGGCAGAACGCGGCGTTTGAAGGCATTAATATGGATTGCCTCGGCTTAGCGTCGGTACAAGCTACCGAAAGCGGGCTGGTTGATCATCGGGGTGAAAAGCTGCCTGCGCTGCGCGGCAATCGGCTGGCCGATGATGAAGCGCTGACTTTTTATCCCGGCGAAGTACCGCCGCGCTTGCCGGGGCACAGCTTCTGGCAGCAGCAGGGATTTCAGTTTGAACAGTTCCGGCCGCGGCAGCTGGATGTTGACCGCCCGCTGCCACACATTCGCATGGATGCCGCGCTGGAATTTTTACTGGGAGATAAATTGCGATGAGCGACGAAACACCTTTAAAAGGACGCATTGATTTTGCCCGTCCGCTGACGGTGGATGCGGAAAAACCGCTGCGCGCGGCACAAACCTTTAGTGCGGAAACGGACCATGCGTTTCTTGCCACCGCAGAAGCCGAGCCGCTGGAAGAGGGCGAAGCCGAAAAAGTGGTGGAAGCCGCGCTGCGTCCTAAACGCAGCCTGTGGCGCAAAATGGTGGGCGTTGGCCTCGCTATTTTCGCGGTTAGCGTGGTGGCGCAGGGCGCGCAAACGCTGCACGACGCCTGGATAGTGCGCGACTGGTTTACGCTGGGCACCGGTGTGGCCGGTACCTTGATTGTTGCGGCCGGTGCTGGTGCGCTGATTGGCGAATGGCGTCGCTTGTATCGTCTGCGCCAGCGTGCCGAAGAGCGCGATATTGGCCGCGAACTGCTGCACAGCCACGGCGTGGGGAAAGGCCGCGCATTTTGTGAAAAGCTGGCGCAGCAGGCACAGCTGGATCAGGCACATCCGGCGCTGCAACGCTGGCACGCGGCGCTGCATGAAACGCATAACGATCGCGAAATCGTCACGTTATATGCTCAGCTGGTGCAGCCGGTGCTGGATCGTCAGGCGCGGCGTGAAATCAGCCGTCATGCTGCAGAATCTACGCTGATGATCGCCGTTAGCCCGCTGGCGCTGGTGGATATGGCGTTTATCGCCTGGCGCAATCTGCGGCTGGTGAATCGCATCGCAGCAATTTATGGCATTGAGCTCGGCTACTTCAGCCGTATTCGCCTGTTCCGTTTAGTGCTGCTGAATATGGCGTTTGCCGGCGCATCGGAACTGGTGCGCGAAGTGGGCATGGATTGGATGTCGCAGGATCTCGCCGCGCGTCTCTCCACCCGTGCTGCGCAAGGGATTGGTGCCGGTTTACTGACCGCGCGACTGGGCATTAAGGCGATGGAGTTGTGTCGTCCCTTGCCGTGGCTGGAAGAGGATAAGCCGCGTCTCGGCGATTTCCGTCGCGAATTAATCGGTCAGCTGAAAGAATCCCTGGTAAAAAGTGGGGATAAAGCAGGGCAGGCTGCTAAATAATCACTCCCTGCTTACCTTTCACGCTATGGATGGCGTGAAAGGTAAAATTATCTGTGTCTCAGCCTATATTCGGCGGGATTTTTGTTGGTCGCTCCGCTACACTTCTTCCTGTCACCTGCCTCTGGCTGTCAACTTTTCCTGACAGGCCTCTTCTGAGGCGCTGCAAGTTAGCGTATTATCACTAAAATCAAAACCTGACTAAGGCTCATCGCAATGCGTTTGGAAGTTTTCTGCCAGGACCGAATCGGTCTGGCGCGCGAGTTGCTCGACCTGCTGGTTGCCCGCAATATTGACCTGCGCGGCATCGAAATTGCGCCACTCGGTCGCATTTACCTCAATTTTACCGCGCTGGAATTTGAACCTTTCAGCAACCTGATGGCAGAAATTCGCCGTACACCTGGCGTGACAGACGTTCGTACCGTTTCGTTTATGCCATCTGAACGTGAGCATCGTGCGCTGAGCGCGCTGCTGGTGGCGATGCCGGAGCCGGTGTTGTCTATCGATCTGAAATGCAAGGTCGAGCTGGCGAACCCGGCAGCACAAAATCTGTTTACCCTCGATGAACAAAAACTGCGTAATCAAAACGTCGCAACCTTAATCACCGGTTTCAATTTTCAGCGCTGGCTGGAAAACGAGCGGGTTGACGCCCAGGCGCAGCACGTGGTGATTCAGGGGCGTGATTTTCTGATGGAGGCGCGGCCAATTTATCTGGCGGAAGAAGAGGGACAGAGCGATCTGCCCGTCGGGGCGATGATTACGCTGAAATCGACGGCGCGCATGGGTCGTCAGTTGCAGAACCTGACCGTCACCGACGAATCTGAATTCGATCACATCGTCGCCGTCACGCCAAAAATGCGTCAGGTTATCGATCAGGCGCGTAAGCTCGCGATGCACGATGCACCGCTGCTGATCGTCGGCGATACCGGCACCGGTAAAGATATGCTGGCGCGTGCCTGTCATTTGCGCAGCGCACGCGGCAAAAAGCCGTTCCTGGCGTTGAACTGCGCCTCGTTGCCAGATGATGTGGCTGAGAGCGAGCTATTTGGTCACGCGGCGGGTGCTTATCCCAACGCGCTGGAAGGCAAGAAAGGTTTCTTTGAACAGGCCAATGGCGGCTCGGTGCTGCTGGATGAGATTGGCGAAATGTCGCCGCGGATGCAGACCAAACTGCTGCGCTTCCTCAACGACGGGACTTTCCGTCGCGTGGGTGAGGAGCATGAAGTCCACGTCGATGTCCGTGTCATTTGTGCCACGCAGAAGAACCTGATTGAGCTGGTGCAACGCGGTGAGTTTCGTGAGGATCTGTTCTATCGGCTGAACGTGCTGACGCTAAATCTACCACCGCTACGCGAACGTCCGCTGGATATTTTGCCGCTGACCGAAATGTTCGTCGCCCGCTTTGCTGATGAGCAAGGATTGCCACGTCCGCGCCTGTCATCGCAGCTAACGCCGTTCCTCACACGTTATAACTGGCCGGGCAATGTGCGTCAGCTGAAAAATGCGCTGTACCGCGCGCTGACGCAGTTGGAAGGATACGAATTAGGGCCGCAAGATATCGTGCTGCCTGAGCAGGCACTTGATGTGTCGTTGGGAGAAGAGGCGATGGAGGGGTCGCTGGACGATATCACCAGCCGTTTTGAACGTTCGGTGTTGACCCGTTTGTATCTCTCTTATCCCAGCACGCGCAAGCTGGCGAAGCGTCTTGGCGTATCGCATACCGCGATTGCCAATAAGTTGCGTGAGTATGGCCTGGGGCAAAAACGAAGCGAGAGTGAATAACGCATAGAGTTACTGATCTAAACCTATGCGCCCCAAATAAACGCCGCCTTTTTAAGGCGGCGTTGTTATTTTGGCAGCCATTTACTTCAGTGCAGCCAGCGCCGCATCGTAGTTAGGCTCTTCGGTGATTTCGTTCACCAGTTCGCTATAAATCACTTTATCGTTTTCATCCAGCACCACCACGGCACGTGCGGTAAGGCCTTTCAGCGGACCATCCGCAATCGCCACGCCATAATCTTCCTTGAATTCAGCACCGCGCAGTGAAGAGAGTGTGATGACGTTGCTCACGTTCTCAGCGCCGCAGAAGCGTGACTGGGCAAAAGGCAGATCCGAAGAGATACACAGCACCACGGTATTGTCCGCTTCACCTGAACGCTCGTTGAACTTGCGCACCGAGGCCGCGCATACGCCAGTATCAATGCTTGGGAAAATGTTCAGAACTTTGCGTTTGCCTGCATACTTAGAAAGGGATACGTCACCAAGATCTTTAGCGACAAGGCTGAACGGTTTAGCCTGCTCGCCAACTTGTGGGAAGTGGCCTGCAACTGGCACCGGATTGCCCTGGAAGTGAACATTCTGAGACATACGATTTCCTTTTATAACGACGGGGAATGTCTGACTTTAGCAGCGTCAGATTAGATATAGCGCTAATTTATGACATAATTTTTAAGGGTTTACGAGCGCCTTTCCTGGCGATAATCGAGCCGGCTCGCAATTATGTTGCGGTTCTAAGGAGAAATAATGAGAACAGTAAAGAGTTATCCGGAAGCCTGGCCGTTGCATTCGCCGTTTGTTATTTCACGAGGCAGTCGCACCGAAGCGCATGTCGTGGTAGTGGAAATTGAGCAGGATGGCGTGAAAGGTGTGGGTGAAGCGACACCTTACGCGCGCTACGGTGAAAGCGAAGAGTCGGTGCTGCAACAAATTGCTTCGCAGCTGAGCGCGCTGCAGGATGGTATGACGCGTGAAGCGTTGCAGCAGGCATTACCGGCCGGTGCGGCGCGCAATGCCATCGACTGTGCATTGTGGGATTTAGCGCGCCAGCAGCAGGGGAAAAGCCTGGTGGATTTGTGCGATGTCGCGTTGGCTAATGAAATCGTCATCGCGCATACCATCAGTATCGACACGCCAGATGCGATGGCCAGCAGTGCACAGGCGCTATGGCAGCATGGCGCGCGCTTGTTGAAGATTAAAATGGATGACCATCTGATCAGCGAACGTCTGGTGGCCATTCGCAGCGCGGTGCCGCAGGCCACGCTGATCGTTGATGCCAATGAATCCTGGCATGCCGAAGGACTGGCGGCGCGTTGTCAGCTGCTGGCCGATCTCGACGTGGCGATGCTTGAGCAGCCACTTCCGGCGGCGCAGGATGCCGCGCTGGGCAACTTTATTCATCCGCTACCGATCTGTGCAGACGAGAGCTGTCATACGCGTGAAAGCCTGCCCCAGCTTCAAGGGCGCTATGAAATGGTGAATATCAAACTGGATAAAACGGGCGGCTTAACTGAAGCGCTGGCGTTAGCGGATGCGGCGCAGCAGCAGGGTTTTGCCATTATGCTCGGCTGCATGCTGTGTACTTCGCGGGCGATTCGCGCGGCTTTACCGCTGACAACCCGGGCGAAATTTGCCGATCTCGACGGTCCAACCTGGCTGGCTGCTGATGTTGAACCGTCGCTGCATTTCTCTCACGGCGTACTCAAACCGCGGGCTGCCAGCGCAGCAGATTGATCATCGCTTCCAGATAAACCTCGGTAGCTTCATCCACCGAAATCGGCGGCATCTCGGCGGTAATGCATAACAGGCCGAGATCATCGCACCAGCTACCAAACGAGCCTGGCGTAGCATAACCCACGCTGCTGACGACCGGCAGCGCCGTTTGCTGCGCCAGCCACTGCGCTAAATCACTGTGATGTGGATCGTCGATACAAGCCAGCGGCTCATGCCAGGAAACCACCCAATGCGGCTTTATTTGGTGAATCAGCTGACACAGCGCGCGGGTTTCAGGTTCTGACGAAGGGCTGCTACCGGTTGATAGCACCACATCACGCTCATCGGCTTCGCTGTTCCAGCGATAAACCGTATCGCCGCTCTGCCAGTTAGCAGCGGGGAAATTACGATTGAGATCGACACCGTTAGCGTTAGCGCGCAGCCCCAGCTGACAGCCATCTGGATTCACAGCCAGAATGACGTGATGACGACGCAGAGCATCGGGCAAAGTGCGCATCGCGCCGGATAAGGTGGCAATAGCGGCATTCTCATCACCGTGTGTGCCGGCAATGATGAGGCCGCTTTCTGCATCCGCCGCGGGTGCAGGGAACCACAGCAGCGGGGCGCCCAGCACCGATTGCCCGTATTGCTGCCAGACAGCGTCCAGCTTGCCGCGTAGCGGACGTGGATGGTATGACGACATGACGTTCCTCATTGAGATGCTTCCAAACGCAGCCAAAAGCTTTCTGGCGCTCAAGGTAAAAAATGTGACCGATAATCCAGCCTCAACATAACGGTAAACAGCGCGTGGGGAAATAGCTATATATCAATCAGCAATTTGCGATAAAGTGCCGAAAGTTACTGGCGACATCCTTTGTTTAGCAGTCGCCATTTTTTCGCGTAAAGGAGTGGTGATGAATCTAACGTTTCGCATGACGCTGGCGGCCTTAATCGTAACCAGCGCAGTCTCACCCGCATTCGCCGCCAACGTTCCGTCGGGCGCCCAATTGGCCAGCACGCAGGAAATTGTTCGGCATATTAAAGATGAACCCGCTTCGCTCGATCCAATGAAGGCGGTCGGCCTGCCGGAAATTCAGGTGATGCGCGATCTGTTCGAAGGGCTAACCAATCAGGATGCGCATGGCAAAATCGTGCCCGGCGTCGCGCAGAGCTGGAGCAGCAGCGATAACAAAACGTGGGTCTTTACCCTGCGCAAAGACGCGCGCTGGTCAAATGGCGAACCGGTGACCGCGCAGGATTTTGTCTATAGCTGGCAGCGTTTAGTTGATCCAAAAAACAGTTCTCCGTTTGCCTGGTTTGCCGCGCTGAGCGGCATTGAGAATGCTGATGCGATCACCAAAGGGCAGATGGGCGCCGATAAGCTCGGCGTATCCGCAATAGACGCCACTCAGCTTAAGGTGACGCTGTCACGTCCTGTGCCATGGTTCCCAAGTATGGTCGCTAATGCAGCAATGTATCCAGTACCGAAAAAAGTGATTGAAAAAGAGGGAGATAGCTGGACTTCTCCCGGCAAGCTGGTTGGCAACGGCGCCTATCAACTGCAAGATCGGGTGGTGAATGAAAAAATTGTGCTGGTACGTAACAGCCATTATTGGGATGACAAAGCTTCAGTGCTGACCAAGGTCACTTTTATTCCCATTAACGAAGAGTCCAGCGCGACCAAACGTTATCGCGCCAACGATATCGATATCACCGAATCCTTCCCGAAAAACATGTACGCGCTGCTGAAAAAAGAGTTGCCGGGCCAGGTTTATACGCCGGATCAGCTCGGTACCTATTACTACGCGTTTAACACCGAGAAAGGGCCGACTGCTGATGTGCGCGTGCGTAAGGCGCTGTCGTGGAGCATCGATCGCCGCATCATCGCGGAGAAAGTATTGGGCACCGGTGAAAAACCGGCCTGGCATTTCACGCCGGATGTCACCGCTGGCTTTACGCCGCTGAAAAGCTATCTGCAGCAGCATAGCCAGCAGGAACTGAATGCGCAGGCCAAAGCCCTGCTGGCCGCCGCGGGTTATGGGCCGGGCAAGCCATTGCACCTGACGTTGTTGTACAACACGTCAGAGAGCCATCAGAAAATCGCTATCGCGGTGGCGTCAATGTGGAAGAAGAATCTCGGCGTTGATGTCACCTTGCAAAATCAGGAGTGGAAAACCTATATCGACAGTCGTAACAGCGGCAGTTTTGATGTGATCCGCGCTTCATGGGTTGGCGATTACAACGAACCGTCTACCTTCCTCAGCCTGCTAACCTCCAGCCATAGCGGTAATATCGCGCGTTTCCGCAGTGCCGATTATGATGCGGTGATCACCAAAGCCAGCACCGAAACCAGCGTCGCGGCGCGTAACACCGATTACAACAAAGCCGAACAGATTATTGCCGATCAGGCACCGATCGCGCCGATCTACCAATACACTAACGGACGCCTGATCAAGCCGTGGGTGAAAGGGTATCCGATCACTAATCCGGAAGACGTGGCTTACAGCCGCGAAATGTGGATTGAGAAGCACTAAATCGCCCGGTCGGCATTAACGTCAACCCTACCCATCGGGCGATCAGGATGATCGTCTGTCATCTTTGCTCACAGCCTGATGATTGCAACTGGTCTGCGCCACGCTAGACTGTATCGTATTGATTTTGATAGCGAGGCGAGTTCGTGAACGTCATTGAAGGTAAAGCACTACAAGTATCCGATGCCATTGTGTCCTGTCAGCTTGATGGCACCGGTGGCATGATCCCCATCGACGATAAAGACGTGATCAACTGCGAACGTCCCTGCTGGTTACACCTCAATTACACTCAACGGCAAAGTGCGGAATGGCTGCAAAACACGCCGCTGATTCCCGATTCCGTGCGCGATGCGCTGGCCGGCGACAGCATGCGGCCTCGCGTTACGCGCCTTGGCGATGGCTTTATGATTGTGCTGCGCAGCGTGAACCACAACGCCGATTCGCGCCCCGATCAACTGGTGGCGATGCGCGTGTTTATCAACGACAAGCTGATTGTGTCGACGCGACGCCGCAAAGTGTATGCAATTGACGCGGTACTGACCGATTTGCAAAACGGCAATGGACCGGTTGATGGTGGCAGTTGGCTGGTTGATGTGTGTGATGCGTTGACCGATCACGCCAGCGAATTTATCGAAGAGATGCACGATAAAATTATCGAGCTGGAAGATGCGTTGATGAACCAGGAAGTGCCGGCGCGCGGAGACCTTGCGCTGCTGCGCAAGCAACTGATTGTGATGCGCCGCTATATGGCACCGCAGCGTGATGTCTACGCGCGGCTGGCTATCGAAAAAATGGCATGGATGAACGATGACGATCGCCGTCGTATGCAAGAAGTCGCGGACCGATTGGGCCGCGGACTCGACGATCTCAACGCAGGCGTAGCGCGTACCTCAATTCTGGCGGATGAAGTCGCTTCGATTCTCGCGGAGTCAATGAACCGCCGCACGTACACCATGTCGCTGATGGCGATGATTTTCCTGCCCGCTACGTTTCTCACTGGGCTATTTGGCGTCAATTTGGGTGGCATTCCCGGCGGTAACTGGGCGCTTGGCTTTACCGCGTTCTGCGTGCTGCTTTTGGTGATGGTGGCGGGCGTGGCGATATGGCTGAAACGGCGTAAATGGTTGTAGGGCAGAAAAGCGGAATAAACCTGATCGATATCAATATCCCGCCAGGTCAATCGGGGCAAACTCTTTCCCGCAGGTGAATGCAACGTCAAGCGATGGGCGTTGCGCTCCATATTGTCTTACTTCCTTTTTTGAATTACTGCATAGCACATTTGATTCGTACGACGCCGGCCTATCCGCCGGCTTTTTTTTGCCCGCTTGGCTTGCTCGCGCATCCTTTCCTATGCTTACAGGACATTCAGCAACAAGGAGAAGGGCATGCAACCGATTACTGCCAGCGAACCGATTCCTACCGATCCACCGCCAATTCCTGAACCGATTCCACAACCGCAACCGATTCCACCCGCGCAGCCGCCTTACGACCCCGAATTTCCACCGATTCAAGATCCGCCACCGCACCGCTAATAAAAAAGGCGCGTAGCCAAAGCGACGCGCCTTTCGTTACATCAATGACGATTATTTAATTTCCAGCACATCAAGGCGCACGCTGAGATTAGGCGCATCTTCCTCTTCTGGCTGCCAGCCCGCAGGCTGCACCGGCAGGCTTTCACGGTCGAAGGCCAAATCGCCGCCGTCCACGACCGCATCACCGTGTTTAATACCTTTGAAATCAAAAAGATTTATGTCCGCCATGTGTGATGGCACCACATTTTGCATCGCGGTGAACATGGTTTCGATGCGGCCAGGATAGCGTTTATCCCAGTCACGCAGCATATCAGCCACCACCTGACGCTGCAGGTTCGGCTGCGAACCACACAGGTTGCAGGGGATGATTGGGAATTGACGCGCTTCGGCAAAACGAATGATGTCTTTCTCGCGGCAATAAGCCAGCGGACGGATCACGATATGTTTGCCATCATCGCTCATCAGTTTCGGCGGCATGCCTTTCATTTTTCCGCCGTAGAACATGTTCAGGAACATCGTCTGGAGGATGTCATCACGATGGTGTCCAAGGGCGATTTTGCTACATCCCAGTTCGCTCGCGGTGCGATACAGAATGCCGCGGCGCAGGCGTGAACAGAGCGAACAGGTGGTTTTGCCTTCGGGAATTTTATCTTTAACGATGGAATAGGTGTCTTCGTTAACGATGTGGTACTCAACGCCCAGCTCATCCAGATAGGCCGGCAGAATATGCTCGGGGAAGCCAGGTTGTTTCTGGTCGAGATTCACCGCCACCAGCGAGAAGTTCACCGGCGCGCTCTGCTGCAAATTGCGCAGGATTTCCAGCATGGTGTAGCTGTCTTTACCGCCAGACAGACAAACCATGATGCGATCGCCTTCTTCAATCATATTGAAGTCGGCAATGGCTTCACCCACGTTGCGACGCAAACGCTTCTGCAGCTTGTTGAGGTTGTACTGTTCTTTCTTTGTTACTTCTTGATTTTCTGACATTATTTTCACGCTTGAGAGTGAAGGCGAGGGCCGTTAGCGGCTGAAGCAATCTTCAACGGCAATAAACCCTATAAACATGACTGCGTATGGTACGGATTGCGGGCGCGAATGCTAGCCTCACGTGATCTCTTTTATGCGCAGAGAGCAATGCACTGGTAAATCTTATATCCTGTTGAACCTGCAAAAAGCCCGGCCTCGGTTGCCGGGCTTGTTCATTTAGTCACTTCTCTCGCTTTTCCCTGCCAATTCCGCCAGGCGTTGATAACGCTGATTAGCGGCCTCTGTCGCATCCTGCCACAGCTGCGAGGCCTCTTCGGGGCGCTGGGTTTGTAACTGGCGGAAGCGCTGTTCGTTCATTAATGCTTGTTCCAGTTCTGAAGTCGGTGGACGCGAATCCAGCGCCAGCGCAGCTTTACCTTGCTCCGCCCGGCGCGGGTCGAAGCGATACAGTGGCCAGAAACCGCTGGTGGTGAGCAGGCGCATCTGCTCGTGGCTATAGGCCAAGTCGTAGCCATGCTCTTCACACGGGCTGTATGCGATGACCAGCGACGGACCTGGCCAGGCTTCCGCTTCCTGGATGGCTTTTACCGTTTGGTTGAGCTGCGCGCCGAGAGAGATCTGCGCCACGTACACATGGCCGTACAGCAGCGTAGACATGCCGAGATCTTTCCGTGCCTTGCGTTTACCTTGCTCACCAAACTTGGTCACCGCACCAAGCGGTGTCGCTTTTGATGCCTGGCCGCCGGTGTTGGAGTAGCACTGCGTATCCAGCACCAGCACATTGACGTTTTCGCTCAGGCTCATCACGTGATCGAGGCCGCCGTAGCCGATATCGTAAGCCCAGCCATCGCCACCAATCAGCCAGACGGATTTTTCCACTAACGCATCAGCAGCCTCACTTAAGGCTTCCGCTTCAGACTGTGACGAAGCGGCAAGCAGGGCGCGCAGTTGGGCTATCTGCTCACGTCGCTGCGATATGGTGACATTGTCACTTTTAAGTTCGTCTACTAATCCGGCGGGCAGAAGTGGCGTGCACTGGTCGAGCAAGCGCAGCGCGCGCTGTTTATGCTGATCGACACTCAAGCGGAACCCCAAACCAAACTCGGCGTTATCTTCAAACAGCGAGTTCGCCCACGCCGGACCGCGCCCATCCGCGTTGGTGGTATAAGGCGTCGAAGGCAAATTGCCGCCATAAATCGAAGAGCAACCGGTGGCATTAGCAATTAACAAGCGATCGCCATACAGCTGCGTCAGTAACTTGATATACGGCGTTTCGCCGCAGCCAGAACAGGCGCCAGAGTATTCAAACAGCGGCGTAATGAGCTGCGAAGTACGGATATCAATACGTTCCAGCTGTTCAGCGGTGATCTCCGGCAGCGCGAGGAAGGCCGCATAGTTGGCCTTCTCAGTTTCAACATGTTCCAGCCGCGATTGCATATTGATGGCTTTGATTTCCGGATGCTGACGGTCGCTGGCCGGGCACACTTCCACGCACAGATTACAGCCGGTGCAATCTTCCGGTGCCACCTGCAAGACATACTTCTGCCCACGCATATCGCGTGATTTCACATCCAGTGAGGCCAGCGTAGCAGGCGCATCTACCAAGGCTTCTGGGGCGACAACTTTGGCGCGAATGGCCGAATGCGGACAAGCTGCGACACAATGGTTGCATTGCGTACAGAGATCGGGCTGCCAGATGGGCACCGCTTCGGCAATATTGCGCTTTTCCCACTGCGTGGTGCCAACGGGCCAGGTGCCGTCGGGCGGCAGCGCCGAGACCGGTAATTTGTCGCCGAGACCGGCTAACATCGCCGCGGTGACGGTTTTGACGAAATCCGGTGCGCTATCCGCTACCACCGGCGGGCGGTGGGGGCTGCGATTGTCAACCGGCTGCAGCGCTACCGCCTGCAGTGCCTGTTGCGCCATCGCCAGCGCCTGCCAGTTACGCTGCACCAGCGCTTCGCCTTTGCTGCTGTAGCTGCGCGCAATCGCGTTTTGTAGTTCAGTCAGCGCGCTATCGCCCGGCAGAATCTGCGTCAGCTGGAAAAAGGCCATCTGCATAACGGTGTTAATGCGCGCGCCTAGCTGACATTCACGCGCGATGCGCGCCGCGTTAATCACAAACAAGCGTGCCTGCTTGTCGTTCAGCTGACTCTGCACTTCCTGCGGCAAACGCGCCCACACTTCATCAGCAGCGTAAGGCGTATTGAGCAGGAAAATCCCGCCTGGCTTAAGCTGATCGAGCATCGAATATTTATCGATAAACTGCAGTTGGTGACAACCGATGAAGTCTGCCTGCTGAATCAAATAGGCGGACTGGATCGGATGTTCGCTGACGCGCAGATGGGAAACCGTCAGCCCGCCGGCTTTTTTCGAATCGTAGACGAAATAGCCCTGCACGTGCCACGGCGTAGCGCTGCCGATAATCTTCAGATTGTTTTTGCTGGCGCTAACGCTACCGTCGCTGCCCAAACCGTAAAACAGCGCTTCCAGCCGCGCGCGGTTGGGCACGATGTTGGCTTCCATCGGCAGTGAAAGGTGGGTGACATCGTCGTAAATCCCCACGGTAAAGCGTGCCGGTGGCAGATCGCGCTGCAGCGCGCGAAACACTGCCAATACCGCATCGGGCGCGAACTCTTTCGACGACAAACCATAGCGACCACCAATCACTTTCGGCAGCGATGTCCGCTCGCCGCGACTGTAGGCTTCAGCTAACGCAGTTATCACATCCAGGAACAGCGGTTCCCCTAGCGCGCCCGGCTCTTTGGTGCGATCAAGCACCGCAATGCGCTGTGCGCTTACAGGAATCATCTGCAACAAATGCGTTGCCGAGAATGGGCGATACAAGCGTACTTTTACCAATCCCACTTTTTCGCCACGTTGTTGCATCTCATCAATCGCTTCTTCAGCGGTGCCACAGCCGGATCCCATCATAATGATCACGCGTTCGGCCTGCGGATGGCCGTAAAACTCAAACGGCTGATAGCAGCGTCCGGTAGTTTCGCCAAAGGCTGTCATCGCTGCTTCAACGTGTCGGGTGCAATCGTCGTACCAGCGGTTGGTGGCTTCGCGAGACTGGAAATAGGTATCAGGATTGGCGGAGGTTCCGCGAATGGTCGGACGATCCGGCGTGAGCGCACGGGCACGATGGGCGGTAATTGCTTCACCAGGCATCAGCAGCTGCAAGGTTTCATCGCTGATCGGTACAATCTTGTTTATTTCGTGCGAGGTGCGGAAGCCATCGAAGAAGTGAATAAAGGGAATGCGGCTATTCAGTGAAGCGATTTGCGCGATCAAGGCAAAATCCTGCGCTTCCTGCACGCTGGATGCACAGAGTTGGGCACAGCCGGTTTGGCGCACCGCCATCACATCGGAGTGATCGCCAAAAATCGACAGCGCGTGGGTCGCCACGGTACGCGCCGCTACGTGCAGCACAAACGGCGTCAATTGCCCGGCCAGTTTGTAGAGCGTGGGGATCATCAATAACAATCCCTGCGACGACGTAAAGGTGGTGGAGAGCGCACCGGTTTGCAGCGCGCCATGCACGGTGGCAATCGCGCCACCTTCCGACTGCATCTCAATCACACGCGGCACGTCGCCCCAGATATTACGGCGGCCTTCACCTGACCAGCTATCTGCCAGTTCAGCCATCGTTGAACTGGGCGTGATGGGGTAAATGGCAATTACTTCACTGGTGCGGAAGGCGACCGACGCCACCGCACCGTTACCGTCGACGGTAATCATAAATCGTCCTTTGCTACGCTGAGAAACCCGCAAAATTTACGGGGGTTATCAGTTCAGTTTAGCAAAGCACCATGATGTGACTTTCTCATCAGTGTGCAAGCGGGATGCCAGCGCACAAGCTTCTAAAATTGATGATTTTTACATCATCTCCAGCGATTGAACGCCTTTGATTTCCATCACTTTGTCATAAATATTGTGCATCGGCGTGCGCCGTGACAATGTCACCTCAACCCTTAACTCGCACAAGCCATTCTCCTCGTCACGATTAACGACGGCGATATGCCCGTAACGCACGTTCTCGCGCTGTAGCACCAGTAAGACAATCGGCACGCTTTTCGGTTTGAGATGCACCAGCAATGTATGATGACGGCCAATCAGCCAGTGGCTAATGCGACGGAAGGTTTCCAGCACCACCAGCGCCAGCACGGTGCCATAAATGCCGATTTCGTACATGCCGCTACCGATCACCAATCCAATTGCCGCCGTCACCCATAAGCCAGCGGCTGTAGTAAGGCCTTTCACTACCTGTTTTTGAATAATGATGGTACCCGCGCCGAGGAAGCCCATGCCGCTGACGACCTGCGCTGCAATACGGCTGGGATCGAGCGCCACATGATCGCTAACTAACATATCGGCGAAGCCGTATTTCGACACCAGCATAAACATGGCGCTGCCGATGCCGACCAAAATGTGGGTGCGAAGACCGGCTTCTTTAGCGCGTAGCTGGCGTTCCAGGCCAATCAGACCGCCGAGAATTCCGGCTAAAGCAATACGGATTAGCATATCCGTCAACATTGTTCTCTCCTTAGTTATTGATAATTGGGCAAGTAGCAGCGAGAAAAGGGTGGAAATATCCCAATCAGGATAATTCTGCTTGCAAAGCATGGAAGAAAATTTTGTAAAAAGCTGTGTCTCCCCTCGATCCCTTGCCACGCCTGACATATGCTGGTGCGACTTTTTCGCTCAATCCCCGGAGCCCCATCGATGAAAGCCGCACTTTTTCTGCTGGCCGGAGCCACATTGTTACTTTCTGCCTGCAGCAGCAATAGTGATAACGAACCGCCGCAACAAGCCACTGCCGCACACGTATCACCGCGCGTTGTGATGTCATCTATGGCTGAAGTGAATTGCAGTAATGCCGGGGGCTCGCTGGCGTTTTCACGTCAGTTAGATGGTTCACGCATAGGCATGTGTCAGTTGGCCAATGGTCGTCGTTGTGACGAACAGGCGCTGATGGGTGGAAGCTGCGCCCGCTAAGGCAGGCGCAGGATAATTACGCGGTGACCAGATTCGGGCTGATTTCACCCCGTTCCAGCTGCTGCAAATTGCCGAGTGTGGTTTCTGAAATCGCCGTTAGCGCTTCGGCAGTCAGAAATGCCTGATGGCCGGTAAACAGTACGTTGTGACAGGCGGACAGGCGTCGGAACACATCGTCCTGAATCACGTCATTTGATTTGTCTTCAAAGAACAGGTCGCGTTCGTTTTCATACACATCCATACCCAATGAACCAATCTTTTGTTGCTTGAGCGCATCAATCGCCGCCTGCGAGTCGATTAATCCGCCGCGGCTGGTGTTGATGATCATCACGCCGTCTTTCATTTGGCTGAACGCCTGGGCATTCAGCAGATGATGGTTTTCCGGCGTCAGCGGGCAGTGCAGCGTAATCACATCGGCTTCAGCAAACAGCGTTTTCAAATCGACGTATTCCGCACCCAGTTCCAGCGCGGCCTGGCTTGGATAAGGATCAAACGCCAGTAAGCGCATGCCAAATCCCTTCAGGATACGCATCGTGGCCACGCCGATTTTGCCGGTGCCAACGATGCCTGCGGTTTTGTTGTGCATGTTGAAGCCGGTTAAGCCATCCAGTGAAAAGTTGGCGTCACGCGTACGTTGATAGGCGCGGTGAATGCGACGATTCAACGTCATCATCAGACCAACCGCATGCTCGGCCACCGCTTCCGGTGAATAAGCCGGTACCCGCACCACGTTTAAGCCCAGTTCTTTCGCCGCCGCCAGATCGACATTATTAAAACCGGCGCAGCGCAGCGCGATGTGCTTAACACCCAACGCCGCTAACTCTTCCAGCACCTCTTTGCTGGCATCATCGTTTACGAAAATGCACACCGCATCGCAGCCAGCGGCATTTTTCGCCGTGGCGGGCGTGAGCAGGAAGTCAAAAAACTGCAGCTCAAATCCAAAGCTGGCATTGACGTGTTCGAGGTATTTCTGGTCGTAATGCTTGGTGCTGTAAACCGCAACTTTCATTGTTTCGCTCCTGAAAAATGCAACGTCGGTATCCTCACAGGATAACGTTTTTCGCGGCATTTTGCTGTTCTTCAGCCAGACTAAGCAGCTAACGCCTTCATTTGTGAGATATAACATGCCATCATTAAATCCGTCATAATTCGAACGTCAGGAGCCTTGGTGGCGTGTACTCACCCCAATCTCTTACTGCAGTAAGCTTCTGGTGATTCACCCACTTGCCGCCTTCCTGTCATTCGAATTATTTAGGACTTATTTAAAGGGATAGTTAGCTACCATGCCGCGTGGCCTCCGCCGAACACTTGCTGCGCTACTGGCGCTGATACTGCTGCTATTGGGATTGCTGCTGACGCTCACGCAATGGTTGCCGCGTCTGGCCGGTATCTGGCTGCCGGAAAATACCCGCGTTGAGCTCAACGGCACGCCGCGCTGGCAGCAGGGTGCCCTGCATTTCCCGGCGGTGCGCTATCTGGCCGGTGATTGCGAACTGGCGAACGTCCACGATGCCGCGCTCGGCTGGCAGCAGAAACGTTGGCAGCTTAGCGCCGCTGACGTACAGCTCAACAGTGATTGCCTGCAATCACTGCCGCAAAGCGCCGCAAGCGGTGCACCACGTAGCCTGGCCGACTGGCAGAAGATGCTGCCCGGCGCCGATGTGCATTTGCAAAAAATCACTGTTCTGCCGTGGCAGCAATATGCTGGTCGATTCGATCTTACCTTAGATCAAGAGGTTCAGCGGCTGCGTTACCAAGGCGACAATCTCAATCTTGAGGCCCGTTTGCAGGGCCAACAGTTGCACATTAGTCAGCTGCAACTCAGTCATCCTTTATTGCCTAAACCGCTCAATCTGCACGGCGATGTGACTTTGCCAACTTTTGCCAACGGCTTGCCGGTAGCGGGTGAACTCAGCGCAGACCTTAACGTGGCGCAGTGGCCACAGCCGCTGGCGCTGACCCTCAACTGGCAACAGCAGCAGGGTGCGTTAACCGTGAAGCAGCAGGGAGATGAACTGCCGCTGCTGCAGCTGCCGTGGCAGGTTGATGAGCAGGAAATACGCATCACGCAGGGGCAATGGCGCTGGCCACAGGCCGACCAGCCGCTTTCAGGCGGTCTGGCGCTCACGCTGGAAAACTGGCAGCAAGGTCTGGAAAACACCCTGGTCAGCGGACGATTCAATTTGCTGACGCAAGGGCGCGGCGGCAAAGGCAATCTGGTACTGAGCGTTGGGCCGGGCAAACTCAGCATGATCGATAGCGCTTTGCCGTTCCAGCTAACCGGCGAGAGTAAATTTGCCGATCTGCAACTGTTCGGCAGCATGCCGGGCTTGTTGCACGGGGTATTAACCGATCCACAGCTCAGCCTGAAGCAGGGGGCGCTGCTGCGGTTGCGTGGCCGCTTACTTTCAACGCTGGAAGTGGATGAAGCACGCTGGCCGCTGGCGGGTGTGACACTGGCTTCGCGCGGCATAAACGGTCGCCTGCAGGCGATACTCAAAGCGCACGATCCGAACTTTGGCCGTTTCACCCTGCATCTCGATGGGCGCGCCACGGATTTCTGGCCGGATAGCGGTATCTGGAACTGGCGCTATTGGGGCGAGGGTGCCATCGCGCCACTGGCGGCCAAATGGGATGTGAAGGGCACCGGCAGCTGGCAGGACACCTTGATCAGCCTCGATACGCTGAATACCGGTTTCGATCAGCTGGCCTATGGCATGGTGCAAGTCGCTAAACCGCGTCTGACGCTCTCCGCGCCGGTACGCTGGCAACGTGATCCGCAACAGCCCGCGTTTAACGGCGGCTTCACGCTGAAATCTGGCCAAACCCAATTTAGCTACGGCGGCTGGCTGCCACCTTCAGAACTCAATTTTGAAGCCAAAGGCAGCGATCCCAGCCATTTCCTGTGGCGTGGTCAGCTGACGGCGGAAGATATCGGACCGGTGCGCGTGCATGGCCGCTGGGATGGCGAACGATTGCGCGGCGAAGCCTGGTGGCCGGCGCAGTCGCTGACGGTGTTCCAGCCGCTGCTCAGTAGCGATCTGAAAATGCGCATTCAGTCGGGTGAACTGCGCGCGCAGGTGGCGTTCTCGGCTGCCAGCGTTCAGGGTTTTGAGGCTGGTGGTCACTGGACGGTGAAAAACGGCAGCCTGTGGATGCCGGACAGTGAAATCAACGGTATCGATTTCTCGCTGCCGTTCCGCCTGAAAGTTCATCAATGGCAACTTGGACGTCGCGGCCCAGTATCACTGCGCATCGCTGAAGTGAAAAACCAGTTCTCACTGCAAAATATCACCGCTGATTTGCAAGGCCACTATCCGTGGCAGGAGCGCCAGCCGTTAACCCTAAGTAATGTCAATCTCGATTTGCTGGGCGGACACGTCAGCATGCCCGAGCTGCGTATGCCGCAGCATCAGGCCGCGCGTGTCTCGCTGAAAGAGATCAACCTCAGCAAGCTGGTCACCGCGATTAAGCCCAAACAGTTTGCCATGTCCGGTAAAGTTAACGGTGAGCTACCGCTGTGGGTGAATAATCCCCAATGGTTGATTGAAAAGGGTTGGGTCGCTAACAGTGGGCCGCTGACGTTCCGCCTGGATAAAGATATGGCGGATGCCATTGTCAGCAACAATGTTGCCGCCGGCGCGGCGATGGATTGGCTGCGCTATATGGAGATTTCGCGTTCGTGGGCCACGCTTGATCTGGATAACTTCGGCAACTTGATCATGCAATCGGAAGTGAAAGGCGTCAGCCAGTTCAGTAACCGTCGACAAACCGTCAATCTGAACTATCGACATCAAGAGAATCTGTTCCAGCTGTGGCGCAGCCTGCGCTTTGGCGATAATTTTCAATCATGGGTGGAGCAAAATGCCACCTTACCCTCGAAAAAGGATCCCCAACCATGAGCCTCAGGGCATTACTGGTGCTGGCAGCCTGGCTGCCATTGAGCGGCTGCGTGCCGCGTATTGAGGTGGCGGCACCGAAAGAGCCCATCACCATCAATATGAACGTGAAAATTGAGCATGAGATTCACATCAAGGTGGATAAAGATGTGGAAGCGCTGCTGAAGAACCAGAGCGGCCTGTTTTGAGGAGATGCATGATGAAACGCAAGGCAATCGCGCTCGTTGTAGCGCTGCTGTTGGTGCCATCAGCGTGGGCGTTGACGCTCGATGAGGCGCGTCAGCAGGGGCGCGTAGGCGAAACGCTGAGCGGCTATGTCGCGGCGCGCCAGCAGGATGACGTAACGCTCGAACTGGTTAAGCGTATTAACGCCGGCCGGATGGAACAGTATCAGCGCGTGGCGCAGCAAAATAATCTGACCGCCAGCGAAGTGGCGCGCATCGCCGGTGAGAAACTGGTGAATCGCGCCGGCAGCGGTGAGTATGTGCGCGGTATCAATGGGCAGTGGCTGCGTAAATAGCGCGCATAAAAAAAGCCGGGCGCTCAGGCCCGGCAAGAGATGGCATCATACCCTTTATGGCTGGGCATTCATCACGTGCAAAAATGATTACGCAGCAACAATCTGTTTGATGGCGTCTTTGGCGTCGTTAGCCGCTTTGGTGGCCACTTCAGGACCATAAGCGATGCCTTCCGCGAACACGAAGTTCACGTCAGTGATACCGATAAAGCCGAGGAACAGTTTCACGTATGGCGTCAGCAGATCGCTAGCCGTATCTTTATGGATGCCGCCACGGCTGGAGAGGATTACCGCACGCTTGCCGGTCACCAGACCTTCTGGGCCTGCTTCGGTGTAACGGAAGGTCACGCCAGCGCGGGCAATCAGGTCAAAGTAGTTTTTCAGCTGGGTTGGGATGTTGAAGTTGTACATTGGCGCCGCAATAACCACGGTGTCATGGGCTTGCAGTTCAGCAATCAGTTCGTCAGATAACGAGAGCGCTTCCTGCTGACGCGGAGACAGCGGGGCGTCTGAAGGACGCAGCGCGCCAACCAGCTCACCATCCAGGACTGGAATCGGCTGAGCCGCTAAATCACGCACGGTCACTGAGTCACCTTTGGCGCGTGCTTCTTCAGCGTAGAAGTCAGCCAGTTGATTTGACTGAGAGTATCCAGCGAGGATGCTTGATTTCAGAACTAAAACTTTGCTCATGGTATTTTCCTGTGCGTTACGCGGTTGGCTTACCGCTCAATGCTTTACACTGTACGGAGTTAGCCCGCGAGGTAAAAGCGCAATATTTCGAGATCTATGTTCGAAATTATTGAACAAGCTCGCACGTGCCGCTCAGGCAGGCGTTCCAAATTGTGCTATGATGGCGACCATTAATTGCTTGAATCCGCCGGGAAAGTCTCCGGTTTGCTGCAACAATAGGTAACGCATCGCTATGTCATCATCCGCACCTTCCCCTTTAGCCTCCCTTTGGACGCGGCTCGATAATCTGACGCTGCGCGATGCTCAACGCCTGCGCCGACGTTTGCTGGGCGCGGCAAAGGTGAAAAATCCGGTTAAGCAGCAGGAGATTGTGGCTGAACTGGAACCGGAATTTGTCGCGGCCGAACAGCGCCTTGCGCAGCGTACGGCGGCGACTCCGCGCATTACCTTCCCAGAAAACCTGCCGGTAAGTCAGAAGCAGCAGGACATTGCCGATGCCATCCGTGAGCATCAGGTGGTGATTGTGGCGGGTGAAACCGGATCGGGTAAAACCACCCAGTTGCCAAAAATCTGTCTGGCGCTGGGGCGCGGCGTCAAAGGCCTGATTGGCCACACTCAGCCGCGTCGTCTGGCGGCGCGCACCGTAGCGAACCGCATCGCCGATGAGCTGGAAACCTCGCTCGGTGGCACCATCGGCTACAAAGTGCGCTTTAACGATCAGGTTAGCGAAACCACTCAGGTTAAGCTGATGACTGACGGTATTTTGCTGGCTGAGATCCAGCAGGATCGCCTGCTATTGCAGTACGACACCATCATTATCGATGAAGCGCACGAACGCAGTCTGAACATCGATTTCCTGCTTGGCTATCTGCGCGAACTGCTGCCGCGTCGTCCCGATTTAAAGGTGATCATCACCTCGGCGACCATCGATCCGCAGCGTTTCTCGCGTCACTTCCATAATGCGCCGGTGATTGAAGTTTCTGGCCGGACTTATCCGGTGGAAGTCCGTTATCGTCCGATGGTGGAAGACGCCGACGATACCGATCGCGATCAGCTACAGGCGATTTTCGATGCGGTGGATGAGCTTGGGCAGGAGAGCCGCGGCGATATTCTGATCTTTATGAGCGGCGAACGCGAAATTCGCGATACCGCCGATGCGCTGATGAAGCGTGATATTGCACACACCGAGATTCTGCCGCTGTATGCGCGCCTGTCGAATGCCGAGCAAAACCGCGTGTTCCAGTCGCACAGCGGACGCCGCATCGTGCTGGCCACCAACGTCGCGGAAACTTCGCTGACGGTGCCTGGCATCAAGTACGTTATCGATCCCGGCACCGCGCGCATTAGCCGTTACAGCTTCCGCACTAAAGTGCAGCGCTTGCCGATTGAGCCGATATCTCAAGCCTCCGCTAATCAGCGTAAAGGGCGCTGCGGCCGCGTTTCCGAAGGGATCTGTATTCGTCTCTATTCAGAAGACGATTTCCTTAGCCGCCCGGAATTTACCGATCCGGAAATTCTGCGTACCAATCTCGCATCGGTGATTTTACAGATGACGGCGCTGGGGCTGGGTGACATTGCCGCTTTCCCATTCGTCGAAGCGCCCGATAAACGCAATATTCAGGATGGCGTGCGCCTGCTGGAAGAGCTGGGCGCCATTACGCTGAGTGAAGATGAAACCTATAAGCTGACACCGTCAGGCCGCCAACTGGCCCAGCTACCGGTCGATCCGCGTATGGCGCGTATGGTGCTGGAAGCACAAAAGTTTGGCTGCGTGCGGGAAGCGATGATCATCACCGCCGCGCTGTCGATTCAGGATCCGCGCGAGCGTCCGTCGGACAAAAAGCAGGCTTCTGATGAAAAACATCGGCGCTTTGCCGATAAAGAGTCCGATTTCCTTGCGTTCGTTAACCTGTGGAATTATCTGCAGGAGCAGCAAAAAGCGCTCTCCAGCAATCACTTCCGCCGCCAGTGTAAAACTGACTTCCTCAACTATTTGCGTGTGCGCGAATGGCAGGATATCTATACCCAACTGCGTCAGGTAGTCCGAGAGCAAGGCATGCCGGTCAATAGCGAACCGGCGCCGTACCGCGAAGTACACAGCGCGCTGCTTACCGGCTTGCTGTCGCACATTGGGCAGAAGGACAATGAGAAGCAGGAGTTCACCGGCGCTCGCAACGCGCGCTTCTCGATCTTCCCCGGTTCCGGCCTGTTTAAGAAGCCGCCAAAGTGGACCATGGTGGCCGAACTGGTGGAAACCAGCCGCTTGTGGGGGCGCGTTGCCGCGCGTATCGATCCGGAATGGATTGAGCCGCTGGCGCAGCATCTGATCAAGCGCAGCTACAGTGAACCGCACTGGGAAAAAGCGCAGGGCGCGGTGATGGCGACGGAAAAAGTGACCCTTTACGGCCTGGCGATCGTGCAGGCGCGTAAGGTTAATTACAGCCGCATCGACCCACAGCTGAGCCGTGAGCTGTTTATTCGTCATGCGCTGGTGGAGGGTGATTGGCAGACGCGTCACGCGTTTTTCCGTAATAACCTGAAGCTACGCAGCGAAATCGAAGATCTGGAACACAAATCGCGCCGCCGCGATATTCTGGTCGATGACGAAACGCTATTCGCGTTCTACGATCGCCGCATTGGCAGCGACGTGGTGTCGGCGCGCCATTTTGATAGCTGGTGGAAACAGGCCAGCAAAGAGAATCCCGATCTGCTGAGCTTTGATAAGCAAATGCTGATCAAAGATGGCGCCGATAAAGTCAGCCAGCTCGATTACCCTAACTTCTGGCATCAGGGCAACCTGAAACTCAAATTGAGTTATCAATTTGAACCGGGTGCGGATGCTGATGGCGTGACGGTGCACATTCCGCTACCGCTGTTAAATCAAATCGAAGAAACCGGATTTGAGTGGCAGATTCCTGGTGTGCGCCGCGAACTGGTTATCGCGCTAATTAAATCGCTGCCGAAGCCGGTACGCCGTAATCTGGTGCCTGCACCTAATTATGCCGAAGCGTTTCTTGGTCGCGTCACTGCCATGGAACAACCGCTGCTGGATGCACTGGAGCGTGAGTTCCGCCGCATGACCGGCGTCACCATTGACCGCGAAGCCTGGCAGTGGGATCAGGTGCCCGATCATCTGAAAATGACTTTCCGCGTAGTCGATGAGCACAATCGTAAACTGCAGGAAGGCAAAAACCTGCACCAGCTCAAGCTGTTGTTGAAGGGCAAGGTGCAGGAAACGCTGTCAAAAGTGGCGGATGATGGCCTGGAGCAGAGCGGGTTGCACATCTGGAGCTTTGGCGACTTGCCGCAAAGTTACGAGCAAAAACGCGGCAGCTATCAGGTTAAAGCCTGGCCTGCGCTGGTCGATGAGAAAGATAGCGTGGCGATTCGTCTGTTTGATAGTGAAGCCGAGCAGCAGAAAATGATGTGGCGCGGGCAGCGTCGTCTGCTGCTGCTGAACATCCCATCGCCGACCAAGTATCTGCACGAGAAGCTGCCCAACAAAGCCAAGCTCGGCTTGTACTTCAATCCGTATGGCAAAGTGCTGGAGCTGATCGATGACTGCATCGCCTGCGGCGTGGATAAGCTGATGGCAGACGCGGGCGGCCCGGCGTGGCAGCAGGAGAACTTCGAAAAGCTGCGCGACAAAGTGCGTGCCGATTTGAATGAAACCGTTGTCACTATCGCCAAACAGGTCGAACAAATCCTGACGTGCGTGTTCAATATCAACAAGTTCCTGAAAGGACGCGTGGATATGTCACTGGCGCTGGCATTAGGCGATATTAAAGCGCAAATGAATGGCTTGGTGTATCGCGGGTTTGTTACCGGCAACGGCTGGTCGCATTTGGGCGATACGCTACGTTATCTGCAGGGTATTGAGCGGCGTCTGGAGAAACTGCCGGTGGATCCGCACAGCGACCGCGCGCGCATGCTGAAAGTGCAGGCGGTTGAGCAGGCATGGCAGACATGGCGTAATAAATTGCCACCGCAGCGGCAGGATGATGCCGAAGTGCTGGCGATTCGCTGGATGCTGGAGGAGCTACGGATTAGCTATTTTGCGCAGCAGTTGGGTACGCCTTATCCGATTTCGGATAAGCGCATTCTGCAGGCGATGGAGCAGCTGAGTTAAGCGATTCGCATTTTAGCGGCGGCCCTACAAACGACACGGTGTTTACAGGCGGCATAGATATTTAAAAAGGCGGAAAGGCGGGGCCGCGAAGTTAAAGCTTCCGCCGCAGGGACAAAAACGCCGGGAGCGTTTTTGAACAACGCATAGCGTTGGCCCACAAAGTGGGCGAGCCTCATGGATGAGGCGAGTAACCGGCGGCAGAGGCCCCAGGGATGGGTTCACGACGACTTTACGAAGCGGCCCCGTTTTTTCGCCTTCCTCGCCAAATGGGATTACTGTGCCAACTCTTCCAGCTTATCCTTAAACGACGGCACCGCAATGGCGCGGTTATCGGCGCGGTAACGATCTGCCGGTGCGGGTGCCGAACTCTGCACCGCAATTAACTGCCACTCATCGCCATTCTTCAACAGCAGCGGCGAACCGCTGTCGCCTGGCAAGGTATCGCACTGGTGCGATAACACCGCACGCTGTGCCCAGCCGGTAACTAAACAATCACTGTGCGAATAGAGCGTATCCAGATGATCGGCCGGATATCCCGCTTGCGTCACTTTGCGCTCGGTGGTTTTCAGTGCAGCCGTCAAATCGCCACGGGAACCTTCAAACAGCGGAATCGGCACAATGCCGGACGGCGGGTTATGCAAAATAACCAGCCCGTAATCGTAAGGTGCAGCACCCGGCGGCACGATCCAGCCTTCGCCGTCAGCCTGCAATCTGCGCGCTAAAGAGGGCTCTACGCGCGCATCAATATCATGAATCTCGTAACGCCAGCCTTTTGCGCTGGCCATAAAACGCAGCGCTACCGGCTTATCAAACTTCCCCGGCGGCGCCAGCAAACAGTGCCCGGCAGTTAACGCCAGGTGGGCAGAAATCAGGGTGGCAGTACAGAGGTTACCGCTTTCGGTCTCTAACTGACCGATGGCATCCCAAGGCGCAGCACTCACATCGCTAATCGCCTGGCGGTGATCTTTGCCAAAGAACAAGGTTTTGATGTCTTCCGGGCTAGGCCCATCTTCATCATCGGCATGTGCTGCGAGGTTAAAACTGAAAAGACCAACAAGTAACAGGATAGCCAGGCGCATAGTTCTCTCAATGGCGAGAATAAGTAGAAGTTGTTGTCATCACGCTTGAGCGATAACTATAGTCGGTGAGCGGTAAAAAAGGGAGAAATATTGGAGTAATCAGCACGCTACAACGACTAGATAAAAAAGCTGGCTGCAACTATGCCACAGAGGATCATCACAATCAGAATAATTTCGAAGCGATAGCGACGCACCATTTTTCGCTACTCCAGTAAATAAACACCCGGCTTAACCGGGTGTTTTCAATCATTAATGCGGTGTTGGTGCTAAAGGTAAACCTTATTTAGCCGCTTTTTTCACTTTGTGATGCTTTTTAGCAGCCTGAGCTTTCTGTGCAGCTGGCTTAGTTACTTTGTGGTGCTTTTTAGCAGCCTGCGCTTTCTGTGCAGCTGGCTTGGTTGCTTTGTGATGCTTTTTAGCAGCCTGGGCTTTCTGCGCAGCTGGCTTGGTTGCTTTTTTGTGGTGCTTTTTAGCAGCCTGGGCTTTCTGTGCAGCTGGTTTGGTTGCTTTTTTGTGATGCTTTTTAGCGGCCTGAGCTTTCTGTGCAGCTGGCGCTTTCTTCTCTACTTTCTTGTGCTTCTTAGCAGCCTGCGCTTTCTGAGCAGCAGGTTTCTTATGATGTACTGCTTTATGTTTCGCTGGAGCAGCAGTCGTTGCTGGCGTTGCAGGAGCAGCTGTAGTCTCAGCAGCGAAAGCAACAGAAGACATACCCATAGCAGCGGCGATCACCAGTGCAAATAATTTTTTCATTGCAAAATCCTCGAACTATTTTTTCATGTGTAGCCCACTGCGGGGCCGGTGAAAACACTATATGAAAAACAATTCAGGCTTTCCGTGAGGCATTGGTATCGGCGTGTAACGGATTGTACAAAGCGGCGTAAAGGAAGTGAAAAGGGCGGCCGCATGGGCCGCCGCGCAGTTTACTCAGAGAGATAGCGTTGTTCAAGGTGCTGACGGAAATAGTGCGGATTCAGCGCTTCGCCAGTAGCGTTAATCAACAGCTGCTGGGTGGGGAAACGGCTGCCGTGCTGCCAAATGTTCTGCTGTAACCAATCAAACACCGGCTGCAACTCGCCTTGCTGAATCAGGCTATCTACCTGCGGGATCGCACGTTTCACCGCCTGGAACAGCTGAGCAGCGTACATCGCGCCCAACGTGTAGGTTGGGAAATAGCCAAAGGCACCGTCGGTCCAGTGGATGTCCTGCATGCAGCCATCGCGATAATTACCGCGCGTATCAATGCCCAGTGATTGCTGCATCTTCTCGTCCCACAGCGCCGGGATGTCTTCCACCTCAATGTCGCCTTCGATCAAGGCACGCTCGATCTCGTAACGCAAAATCACGTGCGCCGGATAGCTCAACTCATCGGCATCAACGCGAATAAAGCCTGGCTTCACGCGCTGCGTCTGGCGGATAAAGTTTTGCAGCTCGAGCGCTGGTTGATCGCCCATCAGCGCCACTACCTGCGGATGAATGTGCTGCAGAAAGGCTTTGCTGCGTCCGAGCTGCATCTCCATAAACAGACTTTGTGACTCATGGATGGCGGTAGAGCGCGCCAGTGCCACCGGCTGACCGCGCCACTGCTGCGGCAGATTTTGCTCATAGCGCGCGTGCCCGGTTTCATGGATCACGCCCATCATGGCGCTGAGGAAGTCGTTCTCGTTATAACGCGTGGTGATGCGCACATCTTCCGGCACGCCGCCGCAGAATGGGTGCGCACTGACATCAAGTCGACCGTGATTAAAATCGAAGCCCAGCGTCTTCATCACGCTCAGGCCCAGCTGCTTTTGTGATTCAATCGCGAATGGCCCAACGGGTTGTGCAATGGGCGATTGTTGTTGCTTCACTACCGCTTTCTGCAACAGGTCTGGCAACCAGCTTTTCAGATCACCAAAGGTTTGATCCAGCTGGGCGCTGGTCATGCCCGGTTCAAACACATCCAGCAGCGCGTCATAGCGCGAAACGCCGAGCGCGTCGGCTCGCAGCTGCGCCTCTTCTCGGCTCAGCTTCACCACTTCTTTCAGATTGGCCGAGAAACCCTGCCAGTCGTTAGCCGGACGCTGCTGACGCCATGCATGCTCGCAACGCGAACCGGCCAGCGATTTGGCTTCCACCAGCGATGCAGGCAGCAACGTTGCCTGCTGCCATGCCCGCTGCATCTCGCTCAGGTTAACCTGCTCGACATCATTCAGTGATTCCTGTTGCGCCGCAGCAAACAGCCCGCCGAGACGTTTATCAGTCAGCACTTCGTGCATGAACACGCTAAGCTCGGCCATCGCTTCACCGCGGGCCTGGCTGCCGCCTGGCGGCATGGTGGTTTGCATATCGACACCGGCAATGGCGCCTAAATGGCCAAAGCGGGAAAGACGCTGAAAAGTGCGGCTAAGTTCTTGATAAGCTGAAGTCACGTAAAAAGCTCCTTATGACGGTAAGCGTGGCGCAATGTCCCGCAAGGGTAGATCAACCGGCCAGCAAAAGCGAACGCTGGCACCGCCTAGCGGGCTGCTCTCGATGGAGACATTTCCCTGCATAGCCAGCGCGATAGAGTGCACGATCGCCAGGCCTAAACCGCAACCGCCGGTGGCGCGATCGCGGCTTGGATCCAGACGTACGAAAGGTTCGAAAACCCGGGCTCGTTCCTCCTGCGGAATGCCCGGGCCATCGTCTTCCACCTGCAAACAGCCGATAGCGCCATCAAACCACAAACTGACGCGCAATCGCTGTTGCGCATAGCGCAGCGCGTTGTTCACCAGATTATCCAGCACGCGCTCCATCAGGCGCGTATCGGCGCTGCCGACGTTTTCCAGCTGCGGAATATCCAGCGCGATCTGTGTCTGCGGATTCATGGTCTGCACATCTTCAATATGCACGCGCAGCCATTGGGCGAGATCAAAGGTTTGCAGATGAAGATCGACGCGGGGGCGATCGAGGCGCGCGTAGGTCAGCAACTCCTCTATCAAACTCTCCAGTTGCCCGACATCGCGGTTCAGCGCGGCGGATTCCGCTGCAGTCAGATTATCGCTCATCTCCAGCCGATAACGCAGGCGCACCAGCGGGGTGCGCAACTCGTGCGCGATGCCATCGATTAACTGTTTCTTGCTGGCCACCAGCGTATTGATGTTCTCCGCCATCTGGTTGAAGGCCACGCCAAGGCTGTGCAGGCTGGAGGTACTTTCAAAATGGGTGCGTACGTCCAGCTCGCCACGGCCAAAACGCTGCGCGGCTTTCTCAAGGCGCTGCATCTCTTGCCAGTGCGGACGCAGCCAGATAAATACCGGCAGCGCCAGCGACATGCCAATAAATGCCAGCAGCGCAATATCCAGAATTCGCATTTGGTGCAGGTAGAAAAGATAGGGAATAGGGCCAACGGAGAGAACGTAATGGCTACGCGGGATGTGCTGCAAAAAAGTGTACTGATCGTCGATCGCCACAATTTCCCCGGCGCGCAGGCGTTTCATGTCTGCTTCATCCAGCTGATATTTGCTTATGGGTTCGATATTCAGGTCAAATGACAGATCGAGATCGAGGCTGCGAATGGTTTTACTCCAGTCGCGGGGCGGGATCTCGCGCAGTTCGCTGCGCATTAAAAACAGTGAACTGGCCATCAAATCGTTCATCGACTGGCGACCCGCGCGTTCGGCGGTAAATTTGTACACCAGACCGACCAGCAGCGTCATCACCAGAAAACAGACGAACAGCAGCAAATAGAACTGAATAAAGAGCTTTCTCATGCGGAGCGGGTATCCCAGGCCTGTGGTGCGAACAGATAGCCTTTATTACGGATGGTTTTAATGCGGAACGGTTCGGTAGCGCTGTCGTACAGTTTTTTACGCAGGCGAGAAATTGCCACATCAATACTGCGGTCCATGCCATCGTAGGTCACGCCACGCAGGGTTTTCAGCAGCGCATCGCGGTTGAGAATCTGCCCAGCGTGATTGGCCAGTTCCCACAGCAGATCGAAATCGGCGGTTGAGAGCACAATATTCTCTTCAAATAAGATGACCTGGCGATTAAGCGAATCGATGGTCAGCGAACCAAAACGCAGGACGCGCTGCGAACTTTGAATAGCAGGCGTCACTTCAGGCTGGCCAACATGCGCCTGGCGCAGGTGCAACCGCAGGCGCGCCAGTAATACGGCGGGTGGCGTGGTTTTGAGAATGTAATCGTTAGCCCCCATCTCCAGCGACAAAATATGGTTCATGTCGCTATCGAGCGAAGTCAGCAGCACAATCGGGCCTTGCCAGCTGGCGCGCAGATCGCGGCATAAGGTCATGCCATCTTTGCCAGGCAACATGATGTCCAGCATTACTAAATCGGGATCGTGGGTGGCAATGGTGGCTTCGGCGCGGTCACCGCGCGTTTCAACAATCACTTCAATATCGTGGCGGCCAAGGTAAGCGGCGATCAATTCGCCAACTTCTGGCTCATCTTCCACATAGACGATTTTATTCATAATTCACTGAGACGGGTGAGAATGTCAGCAGCATAGCTTTTCCTGGTCCTGAGCTCTACGCTACCGCACGAAATATCCCTGCCTTACTGGTATGTATACCGTGAAATGTGCCATTATTAGCGGCGCGTTGTCGCGCAAGGTTCGGAACCGTAACGAAAAACAGGAGGAGTGCGAGGGTGTCTGATAAAGAGCTGGCTTCAGCCGGATACAGTGATCGCATCTGCTTCAATTACAGTGATTTTCTCTCCGCTTCCTGCAAAAAACGCTGGAGTTTTGTCGATGCCATTTACGGCGTGATGCCCATTTTTGGCATGGTGACACGTAAATCAGCGCATAACCTTCCGGCTAGCGACGATCACCTGAAAGAATTAGCATTACAAATCATTTCAACGCAGGTTAGCGATGAGATTAACATCGCGCGTCTGATCACCCTGGCCGAGCAACAGCACATCAGTCGCTTCGATATTCAGCTGCCTTATCCGTTGTCAGCTGAGCAGCTTGACGCTATTCATCAGGAATACCACAAGCCGCTTAATCTGACACAGCAGGATGACCTGCTGTGCGTTTCCATTCCGGTCCAGCCGCACTAATTCGTCAACTGCCACAGCGCGGGCAGTGATGCAGCAATCAATAACACAATCGCGATGCGTTCCAGCTGTGACAATAGGTTTTCGCCACGGCCACCGCGTCGTGCATACAGAAACAGCAACAAACCTGGCGCATAGAGCACCACCGAAAGCAATAAATGCAGTGGACCGGATGCATACAGCAGCCAAATACCGTAAGCGCTGGCGCCAATGCCAGTGAACATCGCCCAAGGTTTGTTCTGACCGCGTACCACCTTAATCAGATACAAACCGACCAGCAGATAGGGCACTAAAATCATTTCCGAGGCGATGGTCAGCAGCGTGTTGTAATCCGCGCCAGTCACGGCGATCAAAATCAGACACACCTGCACGCTGCCATTGGTGAGCCATAACGATGCAGCAGGTGAGTTGTGACGGTTCTGCCGTGCAATGCTGCGTGGAAATGCGCCTTGCTGTGCCGCCAGGAACGGTACTTCAGCGGCCATAATCGTCCAGCTGAGATAAGCGCCACAAACGGAGATGATCAAACCGACTGCAATCACCGCATCGCCCCAATGTCCCAACAGGTGTTTCATTAAGCCGGCCATGGAAGGGTTGCGCATCTGCGCCAGCTCGGCGCGCGGAATGACGCCCAACGACAGCAACGTCACCAGCAGATAAACCAGCAGCGCCGCCAGCACCGCCATCAGCGTGGCGCGCCCAACATCCTGTTTGTTACGTGCGCGAGCAGAAACCACCACCGCACCTTCGACACCAATAAACACCCACAAGGTGATCAGCATGGTTTGCTTCACCTGCTGCCACAGAGGTTGCCCCAGCTCAACGCCGCGAAAATCAAAGCGGAAGCGATCGTAATTGAACGCCAACAGCGCCAGCACTACAAATAGCAGCAGCGGTACCAGCTTACCTAACGTTGCCAGTAGATTAATGCTGGCCGCAGTTTGGACGCCGCGCAACACCAGGCAATGCACCAGCCACAACAGCACCGATGCACCGAGCATCGCCTGCCAGGTATTACCATCACCAAACACCACGTGTTCGGGTGTATCGGTGAAGAAGCTCAGAGCGGAGAAGACAATCACCAGATAGGAAACGTTAGCAATCACCGCACACAGCCAATATCCCCACGCCGAGCAAAATCCCATCAGCTCACCAAACCCGGCGCGCGCGTAGGTAAAGATGCCGCCATCCAACTCCGGTTTCAGTCGCGTGAGTAATAGCATGGCGAGCGAGAGGAAAATAATCCCCACGCCGGTGATAAGCCAGCCGATCAGCAGCGCGGCCGGACCGGCGACCGCTGCCATATTTTGCGGCAGGCTGAAAACACCCGCGCCGAGCATGGAGCTGAGCACTAACGCAGTGAGCGCGCTAAGACCTAATTTTTTATCCAAAACGCCCATCCTAAGCAGCATAGTATGCTGGGTGGTGACGATTCCTTTGGTGTCTCAGGTGGCGATTTGCCAACTTTAAAACGGAATCACCTAAAAACAAGGCGGCAGATTTTACGGAGTGCGAACAGGGAAGGCAATGCAAGACTATGCAAATTTGCGCACAGATTATGCAATCAATTGAGAAGGGCGGCGAATACCGCCCTGAGGGGAATTTATTTGAACAGATCGGCTGTAACGGTCAGATTGCCGCCACTCTGGTTCTGCCATTGGCGCGTAATGTGGTAGTACTTGGCACCTTTCGCCACTGCGCGCTTGCCAACCGCTTCGGAGATTTCGGTTGGTGTACCAAAGTGATCGGAGAAGGTGATGGTGTCGAACGGTTGCATCTGAGCAGCGGTAATCGCATTCACTTCCTGCACGCTGCGGCCGTCCGCAGTTTTCACGGTGTAACGTTCGCCAGTGGAGCTTTGTGTTTCGAAGAAACGCCCCACATTGCGGCTTGGCGTCTCAGAAGAGGCGACTCCTGGGATGGCCACTTTCGTCGCTGCGGTGCCACCGGCGGCCAGCGCTGCTTTACCGGCTTCTGAATCAGCAGGGATGGAGTCTGAGGTGTTTTGCACCTTACGCTCTGGCGCATCGGCTTTGTACACATAAGCGGTTACATACTGATTGCCGCCATTGTTGGCATCAACCTGACGCACAATAAAGAACGAGGCCGCGCCCTTATTTTTCGCCGCTTTACCAATTGCCTCGTTGACATCCGGCTGGCTAGAGAAGAATCCATTGACCGATACGGTATCGTAAGGCTCAAGGCGATAGGCTTCTGCTTTCGGCAGCTCTTTCACGCCTGAGAAGCTGCGATATTTGGTTGAGTCATCCGCTTTCGGGGCATTGGCTTTATACAGATCAGCCGTTACGCGCCAGTTACCGCCATTGCCGTTACTGTCATTGATACCTTGCACATAGAAAGAGTCAGCGCCTTTGGCATCGGCTTGTTTAGAGATGGCATCAGTCGCATCGCCAATGGCATTGAAACGGCCGCTGATATTAATACGTTCGAATGGTTTCAACGCGGCCGCTTGCTCTGGCGTTAACTCTTTAGCAGCAAAAGCATTTGCTGCCAGCAGTGATAACAAGGTTGACGCCAGAATGGTGTTCTTCAGCTTCATAAAAATGATCCTTCGCCTTACGCAAAATGAGTACGAAAACGTGCTGGACTCTTGATGTATAACAGATTAGCCGCTGATTATTGCATGTAATAATCGGCCTGTCTCAGCCAATTTAAGCGCATTGGATTGACAATAATTGCGGATTATTCTCCGGGCTGTCATTGGCTTGTACTAAGGCTTTTTTTTGCACAGTTAACCACTTAATCTGGTAACACTTAGTGCCATAATAGTTAACGCATTGTTAATTAAAGGTTTTTAAAAATACTTAATTCGACATGACACGATTTTGCGCAGCAGAATATTTTTTAATACGCCCTAAATGCAGTGGCAATACATAGCATTCAATCTTTGCGTCTGAATATTTGTGTGAATGTCATAAGTGCGCGTTATCGCTGTAGATCACTCTTCATATTTTCAGTAGGTTATAAAGACTTTGTTACATTGTGCATTTTGCTCATAAGAAGCTGAAACACCGTTTCGGCTTTTGAGCATTTGCCACTTATAGAACCTCATCCTTTAATTGTTGAAAGGAAACAGTATGTTAATTGGGATACCCAAAGAACGGTTAGCCAATGAGTCGCGCGTGGCCGCCACGCCGAAGACCGTTGAGCAACTGATCAAGCTGGGATTCAGCGTAACCGTTGAACAGAACGCCGGGCTGCGCGCCAGTTTCGATGATGAAAGCTTTATTGCTGCTGGCGCCACCGTGACTAACGGCGCTGATGTATGGCAGTCAGATATCGTATTAAAAGTGAATGCGCCTGACGATCAAGAGATCGAACTGACGCGCGCTGGCAGCACGCTGGTGAGCTTTATCTGGCCGGCGCAAAACCCTGCGCTACTGGAGAAACTGGCTGCGCGTAACGTTACCGTGATGGCAATGGATTCGGTGCCGCGTATCTCACGTGCACAGGCGCTTGATGCGCTGAGCTCAATGGCGAATATCGCGGGTTATCGCGCCATCGTTGAAGCAGCTCATGAATTCGGCCGCTTCTTCACCGGTCAAATCACCGCTGCCGGTAAAGTTCCACCGGCGAAAGTGATGATCATCGGTGCGGGCGTGGCGGGTCTTGCCGCAATCGGCGCCGCGGGCAGCTTGGGCGCCATTGTGCGCGCTTTCGATACGCGTCCGGAAGTGAAAGAACAGGTGCAAAGTATGGGCGCCGAGTTCCTTGAGCTGGACTTCGAAGAGGAAGCCGGCAGCGGCGATGGCTATGCCAAAGTGATGTCTGAAGCCTTTATTAAAGCGGAGATGGAACTGTTTGCGGCACAGGCGAAAGAAGTCGACATTATTGTCACCACCGCGCTCATCCCTGGCCGCCCGGCACCCAAATTAATTACCGCGGAGATGGTTGCCAGTATGAAGCCGGGCAGTGTCATCGTTGATCTGGCGGCGCAAACCGGCGGCAACTGTGAATTGACGGTTGCCGATCAGGTTACGCTGACCAGCAATGGCGTGAAAATTATCGGTTACACCGATCTGCCAAGCCGCCTGCCAACACAATCTTCTCAGCTGTACGGCACCAACCTTGTCAACCTGCTGAAACTGTTGTGCAAAGAGAAAAATGGTGAAATCACCGTTGATTTCGACGATGTGGTGGTGCGCGGTGTCACGGTGATTCGTGATGGCGAAGTGACCTGGCCAGCACCGCCGATTCAGGTTTCGGCGGCGCCAAAAGCACAACCCGCAGCGCAACCTTTGCCTAAGGCTGAAGCCAAACCGGTTTCGCCGTGGCGTAAATATCTGCTGCTGGCGCTGGCATTAGTGCTGTTTGCCTGCCTGGCGAATGTTGCACCGGCTGACTTCTTATCACACTTTACCGTCTTCGCGCTCTCGTGCGTAGTGGGTTACTACGTGGTGTGGAACGTGAGTCATGCCTTGCATACGCCGTTGATGGCCGTCACTAACGCCATTTCCGGCATTATTGTGGTGGGCGCGGTATTGCAGATGGGCCATGGCGGTTGGGTAACGATTCTCTCGTTTATTGCCGTGCTGATCGCCAGCATCAATATTTTCGGTGGTTTCACCGTCACCCAGCGCATGCTGAAAATGTTTCGTAAGAATTAAGGGGTAGCAACATGTCTGGCGGATTGGTTACTGCAGCATATATTGTTGCCGCAATTCTGTTTATTTGCAGCCTTGCGGGTCTCTCGAAACATGAGACCTCTAAGCAGGGTAATATTTTCGGTATGAGCGGGATGGCGATTGCGCTGCTCGCCACCATTTTTGGTCCAAACACCGGTAACGTTGCCTGGATTTTACTGGCAATGGTGATTGGCGGTGCGATTGGCCTGCGTTTGGCGAAGAAAGTCGAAATGACTGAAATGCCTGAGCTGGTGGCGATTTTGCACAGCTTCGTGGGTTTGGCGGCGGTGTTGGTGGGCTTTAACAGCTACATCGATCATGCTCCAGGCCTGGCACCGGTGATGGAAAACATCCATCTGACCGAAGTGTTCCTGGGTATCTTCATTGGTGCAGTGACCTTTACCGGCTCGCTGGTGGCATTTGGCAAGCTGCGTGGAAAAATTTCCTCTTCTGCGCTGATGTTGCCACATCGTCATAAAATGAACCTTGCTGCGCTGGTGGTCTCTTTCCTGCTGATGCTGTGGTTCGTGCAGACCGATAGCACTGGCGCACAAGTATTTGCGCTGTTGCTGATGACGATGATTGCACTGGTGTTTGGCTGGCATCTGGTGGCATCAATTGGCGGCGCCGATATGCCGGTCGTGGTCTCGATGCTGAACTCATATTCCGGTTGGGCGGCTGCGGCAGCAGGTTTCATGCTCAGCAATGACTTGCTGATCGTGACCGGTGCCTTGGTAGGTTCCTCCGGTGCCATCCTCTCTTATATTATGTGTAAAGCAATGAACCGCTCGTTTATCAGCGTCATCGCCGGTGGCTTTGGTACCGACGTTAACGTGGGTGGTGAAAGCGAGGAGGTAGGTGAACATCGTGAGATCACCGCTGAAGAGACCGCCGAACTGCTGAAAGCCTCGTCTTCCGTGGTGATCACGCCGGGTTATGGCATGGCGGTGGCGCAGGCACAATATCCGGTTGCTGAGATTACCGAGAAACTGCGCGCGCGCGGCATCAAGGTTCGCTTTGGCATTCACCCGGTTGCCGGTCGTTTGCCGGGTCACATGAACGTGCTGCTGGCGGAAGCCAAGGTGCCTTACGATGTGGTGCTGGAGATGGACGAAATTAACGATGACTTCAGCGATACCGATACCGTGTTGGTTATCGGTGCTAATGACACCGTCAATCCGGCTGCGCTGGAAGATCCGCGGAGTCCAATCGCCGGTATGCCCGTTCTCGAAGTGTGGAAAGCGCAGAACGTGATTGTGTTTAAACGTTCGATGAGTACCGGATACGCCGGCGTACAGAATCCGCTGTTCTTCAAAGACAATACCCAGATGCTGTTTGGCGATGCGAAAGCAAGTGTGGAAGGCATTCTGCGCGCGCTATAAACAAACAGGGCGGTGAAGTGATTCACCGCCCTGGATGCAAGGAGCAAGGACGGCCAATGCGTGCCGTCCTTTTTTATTTAATCGTCTTCATCTTCTTCGTCTTCGTAATCAATCGGCGATTTAAAATCGTCCGGTTTGATTGCCAGCAAATCACAGCGCAAATGATCGATCACCTGTTCCGCCGTGTTGCCCAGGAATGCCGCAGACAATCCGGTACGACCAATGGTACCCAGCACCACAATTCCGGCATCCAGATGCGAAGCGATATCTGGAATCACTTCCTCGGGCAAACCTTTTGCCACATGCGTAAACTCTTCACTGATGGAGAATTTCTGGCGCAGCGCTTTCATCGCCACCAGATGCTGGCCGCGAATCGCATCGTTATAAACGCTGGGATCAAAGTCAGGCAGTTCAATAGCAATATTGATTGGCGTAATAGGGTAGGCGCCGACTAAATGTACCTCAGTGTGATTCACCATCTCGGCGAGCAGCGTCGTTTCACGAATCAACTTTTGATTCAGCTCATCATGATGCGGTTCTTCGCTGGCCAGGTTAACCGCCACCACCGCTTTGCCCCCTTCAGGCCAGGCCTGATCTTTCACCATCCATACCGGACATGGGCATTTACGCAACAGATGCCAATCGGTTGGGGTGAATATCACCGCTTCCAGACGATCGTGCTGGTGCGCCATTTTCAGCACTAAATCATGCTGATGCGCCAGAATCTCCTGGATGATGGCTTCGTAAGGGCGGTTATGCCATACCACTTTGATTTCGATCTCAACGCCGGCTTCCAGATAAGCCTGGGCCTGTTGGCGAATCCACTCGGTACGTTGACTAATTACCCCTTTGCGCATGTTGGATCGCTCATCGGGTGACAGCAACGTAGTCATTTCGTAGGAGAAGTCGTAAATAGGCAGGAAAGCTTTGATTTTTCCGCCGATACGCTGATTGAGATAAACCGCACGACGCAGCGCGGGCTGGTCATCCTGTTGGGCGTCAATCGCCACCAGAATATTTTGGTACCGGGACATAAGCCGATCTCCTAAACCAAAGCAAGTTGGATTAAAGATAGCCTAAGTTTACGTAGGGCAGAAGCGGAAAAGTTGTTGCCGGATCAATAAAATAACTTTTACTGACCCGGCACATAACTACGCGGCTTGTTCAGTCTGGCCAGCGAGTTCTGCCAGTAAAGCGTGGTTCTCAATGGTGATATATTTGCCTTTAACGGCAAGCATGCCACTTTTCTGGAAGCGACCGAGCAGACGGCTAATGGTTTCTACGGTTAGTCCCAGGTAGTTACCAATGTCGCCACGCGTCATGGTCAGACGGAATTCGCGCTGCGAGAAACCGCGCTGGCCGAAACGGCGCGACAGGTTCCAGACAAAAGCCGCCAGGCGCTCTTCGGCATTCTTCTTCGACAGCAGCAAAATCATATCCTGATCGCCTTTAATCTCGCCGCTCATCAAACGCATCATTTGCTGACGCAGGGCGGGCATTTTACCTGAGAGATCGTCAAGGGTTTCGAAGGGGATTTCACACACCATCGAGGTTTCCAGCGCTTGTGCGAAGCTAGGATGTTTGGCGCCAACAATCGCGTCAAAACCCACCAAATCGCCTGCCAGATGGAAACCAGTAATTTGCTCATCACCTTGTTCAGTAATGGTATAGCTTTTGATGGAACCGGAACGAATAGCGTAAAGGGATTTCAATTCATCACCGGCTTTGAACAGCGTCTGGCCTTTCTGAATCGGCTTTTTGCGCTCAATGATATTATCCAGCTGATCCAGTTCGTGCTCGTTCAGCGTGAAGGGAATACACAATTGGCTGATACTGCAATCCTGGCAATGGATGGCACAACCGCCAGACTGAATACGTCGTATGCTGCGTTTTTCCGGGATCATATAGTTACGCTCGATGATTATTGACTGCGGTCAATTTTAACATTTTTCTTCGCGAAGGGAACTCATCCGAGCAGTAAATGCCCTTAAAACCACATCAATGCTGGGTATTCCCGGGTTTGCGCCGCTTTAAACGACATGGCTTTTTTGATCTGGAACGTTTAGTTGCCATATTTACAGCTATTCAGTTCCTGTTGGAGCGCAAAAAGTGACAGATGTATTGCTAATCATCCTTTGCTACTCTTTTGCTTTAGCGTCGAAATGGACGCTTAGGTAAACACCAGGCGAGAGGAAACACCATGAACCTTGATGATGAAGACCTTTTCCGCGACGCCATGGGTGATGTCACCCCCCTCAAGAATTGCGCTAACACCCAATGGTTACGCGCGCCATCGCCGAAAGCTCCGCGTGCACCCCATGAAGGTGATAAACAGGAAAATTTTCTAACGCGTGGCTATCTGGACATTATTCCGCTGACCACGCCGTTGGAGTATAAGGTGGATGGCGTCCAGCAAGGCGTGCTGGACAAGCTTCGCTTAGGCAAATATCCCCCCGAAGCCAGCCTTAATTTGCTGCGTCAACCGGTCGAAACCTGCCGTCAGGCGCTGTTTAGCTTCATCCTGCAGGCGAATAAACACGGTTTACGCAATCTGCTGATCGTGCACGGCAAAGGGCGTGATGATGAGTCGCACGCCAATATTGTGCGCAGTTACCTGGCGCGCTGGCTGCAGGAATTCGAGCAGGTTCAGACATTTTGTACTGCGCAACCGCAGGACGGCGGGGCTGGTGCGCTGTATGTCGGGTTACGCAAAACCGAACAGGCGCGGCTCGAAAACCGCGAACGCCATGCTAAGCGCAGTCGTTAACTGTGGAACTTGCGGATGGTCGCCATCAACACTTCGGTGCTCAGGCTTAAAGGGCTGCCGCTGCGGGTAATAATGCCGACCGGCTCGCCCGGTCCCGGCGACGCAATCGGCAAAGCGCACAGCGCATCGTGATTTAAATCTTCCTTAATCGCGCCAGAGGGCACAAACCACACGTAGTCGTAACGCAGCGCCAGCTGACGTGCCAGCGACGTAGATGAAGTTTCCACGCAGTTGGCCGGCAGCGAACAGCCTTGTTCATTTAGCATATGCTGGGCAATGCGGCGTGGCGCCGTACCTTCAGGAGAAATCACTACCGGCCACTGCATCGCGCGTGAAAGCATCACGTTGTCACTCAACAGCGGATGATCCGGGCGTACCACCAACTTGAGTGATTCCAGGAACAGCAATTCATAGGTCAATCCGGCCATCATTTCACTGTCAGCCATGCGGCCAATGCCGACATCAAACTCGCCGGCGCGTAAGCCAGCCAGCAAAACGTTGTTGTGCAAGGTAGCCACCTGCACGGTGGTATTCGGCTGCTGTTCATGGAAGCGATCCAGAATCTGCGGCAGCATGCCCATGGCGGCAGTGGTAAGCGCGCCAAGGCGAATGACCACCGGGCGTCCCGGCTGCGGTGCGTTAAAACTCTGCCCCGCATGATTGAGCGCATCCAACACTTTTACCGCGTGAATCAGAAACTGTTCGCCCAAAGTCGTCAACTGGGCGCCAAGTCGACCACGTTCGAAAAGCCGCGCTCCCGCCAACTCCTCCAGCTCGTTCAGCGTTTTTGACAGGGCAGGCTGGCTAAGATTAAGCGTCTCGGCGGCACGGCCAAGCGTGCCTTGCTGCGCCACCGCCACAAAGGTATGTAAATGACGCAAGCGAATGCGCTGATTGAAAAGGATATTTTTGTCCATACGCCCAACATAATGAGTTCTGCCGAGTAGCGGCAATGGGGAAAATGAAATTATGTTAACCTGCCTGCAAAATTATATTAACAAAATTGCTGCAAAGAGACTTGAGCAACTAACCCACTGAATTCATTGCTGTTACTGTAAGCACTATTATTTCCCCTTGCCGCATGACTCGGATAATCAAGGGCTTGCAGCCAAAAATCTTGAATGATTCTCAATTGCACTCAAAAACTTTGCCCGTTATTGTTAACGATGAGCTATGATTAGCGCCGTTTTTTTTACTAAATCTGATGCCCTAAACGGTTAAAAGTGCAGGAGTCGTTACGTGACCAGCGTTGAAGCAGTAGACGTTCGCCAGCTTATCAACAAGAGTGCGCTAAGCAGCTGGCAGAAGCGCTTAATTGCGCTGTGCTTCGTGGTGGTGGCGCTGGACGGCATGGATATTGCGCTGATGGGCTTTATCGCACCCACGTTGAAAGCCAGTTGGGGCGTCACCAATCATCAGCTTGGCATGGTGATTAGCGCGGCACTGATTGGCCTGGCGCTGGGTGCCATGGTTGCTGGACCGCTGGCCGACCGTTACGGTCGCCGCGTGATGATTCTTATCAGCGTTCTGTTTTTTGGCCTCTGGACGCTGGCTACCGCGATGGCGCAAAACATCGAACAGATGATGCTGTTTCGCTTTCTCACCGGTTTAGGGCTCGGAGCCGCAATGCCGAATGTCGGCACATTGGTCGCTGAATATGCGCCAGAACGCCGTCGTTCTTTCATTATCACCGTGGTGTTCTGCGGCTTTACCTTTGGTGCCGCAACGGGGGGCTTTGCTGCTTCCTGGCTGCTGCCGCGCTACGACTGGCATTCAGTGATGCTGATGGGCGGCGTGCTGCCGCTGATCGTCCTGCCGTTTTTAGTGCGCGGTTTACCTGAGTCAGTCCGTTTCCTGATTAGCCGTCGCGCACCCGCTGCGCGTATTCACGCCATCCTCGAACGCATGATGCCGGGCAGCGTAAAGCCCGGTAGTCATTATCAAAGTCCTGAATTGCCGACTGCGCGCCGCGGCTCGGTGGCGACGGTGGTGTCGCGCCGCTATCTGTTTGGCAGCTTGATGTTGTGGGGCGGCTACTTTATGGGGCTGTTTCTTGTCTATTTAATTGGTAGCTGGATGCCATCACTGATCAGCACGCTTGGCATGTCGGTTACTGAAGCGGCGATTGTCACCGCGATGTATCAGGCCGGCGGCACCATCGGCTCGCTGTTTGCCGGCTGGCTGATGGACCGCATCAACGCCAATCTGGCACTGGCGCTCATCTATTTTTGTGGCGGAATTGCCATTGTGGCACTCGGCTTTTCCCCGGCACAGGTCGGCTTAATGAGCGCCATCGCCTTCTGCAGCGGCTTTTGCTTTAACGGCGCCAACACCGGAATGAATGCGCTCTCCGCCAGCTATTACCCCACTCACGCGCGTGCAACCGGTTCCAGCTGGATGCACGGCGTGGGGCGTGTCGGCGCCATTATCAGTGCATTCGTTGGCGCAGAGTTGTTAACGCTCGGCTGGTCGTTCAGCCAAATCTTCCTGCTGCTGGCGATCCCAGCGGTGTTAACCACCATCATGCTGGTGCTGAAGTGTCGTTATGGTGACCAGGCAAACGTCGTTGAGTGACAAGGCGATCACAGTTCCACGAAATTGTTACCCGCAGTTAAAGGGTTGATCTACAGTAGCAACAACCCTGTAGACCAAGGTGATGATGATGCCTAACTTTCTCAGCAGCGATGCCATTCGCACGTTGTTCTCCCAGTCCATGTCGACCATGTATCAGCAGGAAGTGCCGCAATACGGCACGCTGACGCAGTTGGTCACCGCTGTTAATGACCGTACGCTGGAAGCCAATCCGGCGTTAAAAAATCGCCTCTCGGCGGCGGATGAACTGAGCCGACTGAGCGTCGAGCGCCACGGTGCGATTCGCGTCGGCAAGGCTGATGAACTTAATACGCTACGCCAGATGTTCGCCGTCATGGGTATGGAAGCGGTCGGTTATTACGATTTGTCGCAGGCTGGCGTGCCGGTGCATTCGACGGCATTTCGTCCGGTTAGCGATCGCGCCCTGCGCCATAATCCGTTTCGCGTCTTCACCTCATTGTTGCGCCTCGAACTGATTGATGACGAAGCACTGCGCGAAAAAGCCGCTGCGATTCTCGCCGCGCGCGACATCTTCACACCCGGCTGTCGCGCCTTGATTAGCCAACATCAGCAGCAGGGCGGCTTAAACGCGGCTGACGCGGCTCGCTTTGTGCAGGAAGCGCTGGAAACCTTCCGCTGGCATGCGCATACCACGGTGGACAGCGCCACTTATCGCGCGTTGAGCCAACAGCACCGCCTGATTGCCGATGTGGTTTGTTTCCGCGGTTGCCATATCAACCATTTGACGCCGCGTACGCTGGATATCGATCGCGTGCAAGCGCTGATGCCCTCGCGCGGCATCGATCCTAAGACCCTGATTGAAGGCCCGCCATCGCGTCAGGTGCCTATTCTGCTGCGCCAGACCAGCTTTAAAGCATTAGAAGAGACGGTACATTTCAACGATGGCACGCCAGGCACGCACACCGCGCGCTTCGGTGAAATTGAGCAACGCGGTGCGGCACTGACGCCACAAGGACGCGCGCTTTACGATCGTCTGCTGGCTGAAGCCGGCACCGGCAGTGATAACCAGCAGCATCAGCAGCATCTCAGCGCCGTATTCCGTGATTTTCCGGATGATGAAACCGTGTTGCGCGAACAGCAGCTGGCGTGGTTCCGCTATCGACTGACCGAAAAAGGCGAGCATCAGCCACCGCGTGCGGGTGAAAGCGTCGCGCAATTGCTGGCTGAAGCGCGTTTAACCGCTGAACCGATTGTCTATGAGGATTTCTTACCGGTTAGCGCGGCGGGGATTTTCCAATCGAATCTCGGCGATGTGGCGCAGGCACGCAGCGCAGGCAATGCCAGTCGAGCCGATTTTGAGCGGGCGTTGGGTAGCGCGGTGCAGGATGAAATGGCGTTGTATCAGCAGATGCAGCAGCGCAGTCTGGATCGCTGCGGCGTGGCGTAATGCGTAAATAATAGAGCCGGTCTGTGAAGTGGCAGTCTCACTGCAGCAGACCGGCTGCTTTTCTTGTCGTTATTGCAAGCGCGAATCACGCACCAGCGTGTACTTCCCAGCACCCAAAAACATAATGGCCAGCGCGCCAAGCAGGTAAAGAGCTTCTGTTTCCAGGGCCCAGGCACCGACATCCGTGCGATGCCAGATGGCGCCCATTTTTACCAGCAGTGTCGCGACGATCATATTCACCGCAATAATGAACGCCGCCGGGCGGGTCATTAATCCGATAATTACCATTACTGGCGCCGCTATTTCCCCGATGTAAGCACCGTAAGCGATGAAACCTGGCATCCCTTTGACGGCAAGCATGTGCGCGATCCAGCCAACGCCATGTACCACTTTGAATGCACCATGAAACAGCAGTAGTCCGCCAAACGTCAAACGTAACAGCAGCTTACCGAAGTCCGGGTGATCACACATCCGGTTGAACATCTGATTAATGCCACCAAACATGCTGTTTCTCCGTCGCGCCAGGTTAACTTGTAACCTTAGAACAAATGGCCTTGATAGGGTTAACCAAAATATTTGATGGAGTTGTTCAAAGATTCACGCCGCGTTTCGGCTTAATCTGCAAATGCTTTCAGAACATGGACATTCACTCAAGGCCTGCAAATAATGGAATGATGCTTTATCAGGGAACCCGAGATGAATAATGAACGACGTCTGAGGATCATGACCGCAGAAGGTGAACTCAGAGGCCTAATGGATGAAGATCTTTTTGTCTTCAAGGGAATACCGTACGCCGCAGCACCGGTCGGTGCATTACGCTGGCGACCGCCGCAGCCGGTGCAACCCTGGCAAGAGGTGCGCGATGCCACCGAATGGGGCGCTGCGAGCTGGCAGAATCATAACTATTGCGTGGCTGCCGGCGGTGGCGATCCTGGCCGCTTAAGTGAAGATTGCCTGTACCTGAATGTCTGGACCCCCGATGTTGAGCCATCGCGACCGCTGCCTGTGATGGTTTGGTTACACGGCGGGGGTTTTACTATTGGTGCGGGCAATCTTGATCCCTATCGTGGCAAAGCGCTGGCGGCACAAGGCGTGGTGGTGGTGACGCTAAACTATCGCCTTGGCCATTTCGGTTTCTTTTCTCATCCCGCGTTGGATGCGCAATACCCGGCAGGCGGCGTGATCAACAACTTTGCCTTGCTCGATCAAATTGCCGCCTTGCAGTGGATTCAGCGCAATATTCCCGCCTTTGGTGGCGATCGTCACAACATTACCTTGTTCGGTGAATCATCTGGCGCGCGCAGCGTGCTCTCACTGTGCTGCTCTCCACTGGCTGAAGGGCTGTTTCACAAAGGCATTGTGCAGAGCGCCTACAGCTTGCCGGATATGCCTAAACCGCAGGCACAACAGCTGGGACTGCAGGTTGCCGCCCATTTTGGTTTGCCAGAAAATGCCAGCGCAGAACAGCTGCGCGAACTGGCTGCCGACCAATTTTGGCCGCTAGAACGTCCGTTAGCGCTCGGTCCCGTGCCGATCAGCGGTGATGCCGTGCTGCCCAAACCGATGTTGAATACCTTTATGAGCGGCAAACAGCATCGCATCCCTTTAATGATTGGCAGCAACAGCGATGAGGCCAGCGTGCTGGACTATTTTGGTGTTGATGCCACCGCCGTATTGAAACAGATGCGCAGCAAAAACCGCGTCAGTTATCGCCTGATGAAATGGCTTTACGACCTCCACGATGACGCGCTGCTAGGACGTGCAGTGGCGCGCGATATGGCTTTTACCGTGTTGCCGTTTATCGTTGCGCAGGCACAGCACAAAATCGGCTTGCCTGCCTGGCGCTACTGGTTTGATTACGTCTCAGAAAATGCCCGTGACCTTTATCCGCATGGCACCTGGCATGGCAATGAAATCCCCTATGTCTTCAACACGCTCGATACGCTTACGCCGGTGGCTGAACGCACTTACAGCGAGCAGGATAAAGCGTTTGCCGCTGAGGTAAGCCGCTATTGGGTCACCTTCGCACGGGAGGCCAGCGAATTTAGCTCGCATTTGCCCGGAGCCGTGGATTGGCCGGTCTGGCGCTCGGGTGAAGATCTGACGCTGGCGCTTGGCGATCGCGGCAGAGCACAAGCGGTGGTAAAGACGCGATTTATGCGTGGCAAGCTGCGCTTATTCCGCTTAATGATGCGCAGCCACGTGAAACTTTGATAAGCATGCTAATGGTGTAATTGCGCAAATGATTTTATAAGGCAAATTTGCGCCTATGCTGCTGATAAATCGTAGAAGTGCTTTTTACTCACCTCAGTCAGTAAGCAATTAATTAGCTTACAAAACCGTTACATTTTCCCTATCCGATGCCGATAAACGCAATATGCCCGATTTTATCGGGCCTCCTTCGCGTTTCACACCAAGGGATTATGTATGGGTATCTTAAAAAACTTCACCATCCGCGCCGTAATGCTCACCATTCTCGGGCTGTTTTGCCTGCTGTGGTGTGCCGTTGGGCTGTTTAGCGTCCACTCACTGAACGCCCTCGGCGAGGGCAACGAGATTGACCGCCAGCTGGTTAATCAAATGACGGTATTGAGCAAAGGGAATGACCAGTATTTTCGTGTAGTTACGCGTCTGTCGCGCGTGATGGAAGGCCGTGCGTCGGGAGCCGCTGTCAATGGCGATGCTTTCACGCCGGTGCAGCAAGCGCTCGACAATATGAAAAATCTGCTGGCGCAGTTCAAAACCATGGCGCCCGGTCCAATGGACGAAGCGACCGCCAACAGCGTGATTGCTAACTGGCAAAAGCTGCTGGATGAAGGCATCGCCCCGCAGGTTGCTCTGGCGCAACAGGGCACGGTGGATGCGTATCGCGCGCAGGCCAATAACGTTACGCCGCCGCTGAGCCGCGCTTTTGGTGCCAGCGCAGAAGCCTTCAATCAAGCCGCAGGCAACAAACTGGATCAGACGCGCGTCACCGTCGATCATCTCACCAGCATTACCAAAGTGATTATTTTAGTGGCGGTGGTGATTGGCTTGTTCATCCTGCTGTTTACCGATCGTTACCTGGTCGCGATGCTGGTAAAACCGCTGGAGCGCGTGCGCAACCACTTCGCCATCATTGCGCAGGGCGATCTCAGCCAGCCGGTGGCCGAGTTTGGCCGCAACTGCGTCGGCAAACTGGTGCCGTTACTCAGTGCAATGCAGGACAGCCTGCGTGAAGCGGTAAGTGCCATTCGCAGCGGCACCGAGAATATCTATCGCGGCGCCGCAGAAATTTCGTCCGGTAACAACGATCTCTCATCACGTACCGAAGAGCAGGCGGCAGCGCTGGAGCAGACGGCAGCCAGCATGGAGCAGCTCACCGCCACGGTGAAATTTAACGCCGATAATGCGCGTCAGGCCAGTTCGTTAGCAGAAACCGCTACCGGTACCGCGCAACAGGGCGGACGTCTGGTGGGTGAAGTCGTCACCACCATGCAAGGCATTTCCGGCAGTTCGAAGAAGATTGCTGAGATCACCAATGTGATTAACAGCATCGCTTTCCAGACCAACATTCTGGCACTGAACGCTGCGGTGGAAGCCGCACGCGCCGGTGAACAGGGACGGGGTTTTGCCGTGGTGGCCAGCGAAGTGCGCAATCTGGCACAGCGCAGCGCCGGTGCCGCAAAAGAGATTGCCACGTTGATTGAAGACTCCGTGCAGCGCGTGGAGAGAGGCTCGGAGCTGGTGAGCAGCGCGGGCAGCACCATGCACGATATTCTTAAGTCGGTGCAGGACGTCAATGAAATCATGAAGCACATCGCTGCGGCTTCGGAAGAGCAGAGCAAAGGCATTTCGCAGGTCGGCACCGCCGTCACCGAGATGGACAGCGTGACGCAACAGAACGCCTCGCTGGTTGAAGAAGTATCTGCCGCTGCCAGCGCGCTGGAGCGTCAAACCCAGGAGCTGCAGGCATCAGTAGCCAGATTTCGTCTGTCGGACAGTACGCCGGTCAGCAGCGCCGTTGTCGCACCTGCGGCCACCGCGCTGCGTCGTCCGGTACTGGCAGGCGCCGCTGGCGCTCAGCCGAAATCCACGACTGACGAATGGGTCTCTTTCTAAACGTCCGATAACCACGCCACCAGTTCCGGCAGGAACGGTGGCGCATCCTGTTCCGCTCGCTGTAACAGGCTGTAGCTCGCGCCGGTTGCCACACTGACGGCAAACGGCGCAATCAAGCGTCCATGCGCCAGATCATTCTGCACTAAGGTGACATCTGCCACCGTGACACCAAATCCCTGAATCGCTGCGCTGATGGCTAAATCCATGGTGGCGAAATGCTGATTGCGCGCCATTGGCAGCGCCGCAGATTGCTTTGTCAGCCACAGCTGCCAGTCGCGCACATCCTGTGTGGGATGCAGGAAGGTAAACTTCGCCAATTCACTAATCTGCCCAGGCGGCGTGACGCTGCTGGCCATCACCGGCGTTAAACGCTCCTCGAACAGACAAATTGCCCCCGCAGGCGTTGGTCCAAACACAATCGCCGCGTCAAAATTCTCCAGCTGCGAGCCATGATCGAGCGTGGTAGTGAGAGCGACATGAATGTCAGGACGCTGCTGCTCCAGCGCCACCAGTCGCGGCACCAGCCAGCGCATCGCGCAGGTCGGTGCCTTGAGCCGAATGGAGGCGTTGCTGCGGCTGGCTTTTTCGGTGGCATTGACCAGTAAGGTGAATCCTTGCTGCAGCTCCGGTAGCAGGGCGGCGCCCTGCTCGGTGAGATGCAATCCGCGAGCATGGCGCGTAAACAAAGCGAATCCTAACCAATTTTCCAGCGTAGCAATTTTGCGGCTCACCGCGCCCTGAGTGATGCACAGTTCGCTAGCCGCGCGCGTTAAATTAAGATGACGTGCGGTAACCAGAAACGCATGAATGGCATTAAGCGGCAGAGCGGAACGGGACATAACAACCTCAAGCTATGATTTTTAATCATGGCTATTATGACAACAATTCGCTTGTCGACTCAAGCCACACGCCGTTGAATAGAAATCTATTTTCATTACGTGGTTATGCAACTTTCCGAGGCAACGATGACCCTGAATAGCAGTGTTAACATCTCATCCAAACAGCCTGATGTCGGCACGACGATTTTTAGCGTCATTGGCCAGCTGTCGGCGCAACATCAGGCTATAAACCTTTCGCAAGGCGCACCGAATTTCCCCTGCGATCCGCAGTTGGTGGAGCTGGTAAGTAAAGCGATGCGTGAAGGGCACAACCAATACGCCTCGATGACCGGCTTGCCGGCGCTACGTGAAGCGCTGGCCGAGAAAGTCCACACGCTGTATGGCCAGCAATATGATGCTGGCAGCGAAGTGTTGATCACCGGCAGCGCCAGCCAGGGCATTTACATGGCGATCTCGGCGCTGGTGCATCCCGGCGATGAAGTGATCTTCTTCGAACCGGCCTTCGACAGCTATGCGCCGGTGGTGCGTTTGCAGGGCGCCACGCCAATTGGCCTGAAGTTGCAGGTACCTGATTTCGCCATCGACTGGGACGAACTGCGCGCTACCATTACTCCGCGCACCCGCATGATCATCATCAACACGCCGCACAACCCTAGCGCGCAGGTGCTGTCAGCGGCGGATTTGGATCAGCTCGCGGCGTTGACGCGCAACACCGATATTGTGGTGCTGTCTGATGAAGTCTACGAACACATTCTGTTTGATGGCCGCACGCATTGCGGTATGGCGACGCATCCGGAACTGGCGCAGCGCAGCGTGGTGGTTTCCTCCTTTGGCAAAACCTTCCACGTTACTGGCTGGCGCGTCGGTTATGCGCTGGCACCGGCCGCGTTAATGGAGGAGATCGTCAAAGTGCATCAGTTCATGATGTACGCCGCTGATACGCCGATGCAGGTCGGCTTTGCTCACTATCTGCAACAGCCGCAAAACTATCTGCAGCTATCGCCGTTCTATCAGGAGAAGCGCGATCGCCTGCTGACATTGCTGCAGGATTCGCCATTTAAGCTGCTGCCGAGCGCCGGCTCATTCTTTATGTTGGCCAGCTACGGACATTTCAGTGACGAAAGCGATAGCGAAATGGTAAAACGTCTCATCGTCGATCACGGTGTGGCCACCATTCCGTTGTCGGCGTTTTATATGGACGGCACTGACAATAAATTAATTCGCCTGTCATTCGCAAAAGACGACGCAACACTTCAGGCCGGTGCAGAAGCGCTCTGCCGGGTCAAAGGGTAACTTAGGGGTAAATATAATGAAAAAATTGAACGCACTGTTTGTCGCTCTCGGTATGCTGACCTCGGCGCACGCGCTGGCGCAGGAAACCTTACGCTACGGCCTGGAATCGCAGTATCCGCCGTTTGAAAGCCGCAACGCGCAGGGCGAACTGGAAGGTTTTGATATCGAACTGGGCAAAGCGATTTGTCAGGTTGGCAACTTCGACTGTAAGTGGGTGGAAAGCAGCTTTGATGCGCTGATCCCGGCGCTGCAGGCGAAAAAGTTTGATGCCATCAACTCAGCGATGAACATCACCGAAGCGCGCGCCAAAAGCATCGACTTCACCAAGCCGATCTACCGCATTCCCACCATGCTGATCGTGAAAGAGGGCGAGAAGCTGCAGCCAACGGCGGAATCGCTGAAAGGCAAAAATATCGGTGTGCTGCAGGGTTCGATTCAGGAAACCTACGCGAAGAAACATTGGGAAGCGCAGGGCGTAACCGTGACCTCTTACCAGGATCAGAACCAGGTTTATAACGATATGGTGGCAGGTCGTCTCGACGGTACGTTGGTGATGTCGGCGGCGGGTCAATCGGGCTTCCTGGAAAAGCCGCAGGGTAAAGGCTTCGCCTTTGCCGGTAAGCCGGTTGAGGATGACACCATTCTCGGCACCGGTATCGGTTTTGGCCTGCGTAAAGGTGATGCCACACTGAAGCAAGCGCTGGATGCGGCTATCACCAAGGTGCAGACCGACGGTACCGTTACCAAACTGGCGGCGAAATTCTTCCCAGGCATTGACGTGTCAGCGAGCAAATAATGTAAAAAAGGTCGCCAAACAAGACGACCTCCATTTAATCGTAAGGTCGTCTTTTATGACGACCTTTTTTGTGTTATTTCGCCGCTAAATAACACAGCGCTTCCGCTACCTGATACGACTTCACAAACGATGGAACCGGTAAAAACTCAAAGCGCGAATGAAAATTGTGCGCGCCGGTAAAGAAATTCGGCGTCAGCAGACCTTTCGCTGACAGCGCTGCACCATCGGTGCCACCGCGCATTGGAATCACTTTTGGTTCTACGCCCACTTGTTCCAGCGCGGCAAAAATCAAGTCAATTGCGCGACGATCCTCACCAATTGCATTACTGATATTGCTGTACGTGTCGTTAATGGTCAGCGCCACATGTCCGGTGGGATAACGCGCGGCAATCTCATCGGCCACTTCCACCAGTTGCTGCTTCCGCTTATCAAAACCCTGCAGATCGAAATCGCGAATCGAGGCTTTCAGGATGGCGCGGCTGGCATTGGCATGCATATCATTGAACCAGATATAGCCTTCGCGGCCTTCAGTATGCTCGGGTGTTTGCAAGCGATCAAAGCGCGAGATGAAGTCATGCGCCATCAGCAGTGGATTAACTAACACGCCTTTGCCCGACATCGGATGCGCCGGTACGCCGGTGAACACCAATTCAGCGGCGGCGGCGTTGAAGTTTTCATATACCACTTCACCCAACTCGCAGCAGTCGATGGTCCAGGCAAAATCGACGTTAAAGCGTTGCTCCAGATCGAGCGCTTTCGCACCGCGCAGGCCAATCTCCTCATCGGGCACAAAGGCCACCACGATATCACCGTGATCGCCACGCAGGTTTTCCAGCAGCGTCATCACCACCGTCACCGCCGCTTTGTTGTCGGCACCGAGCACGCTGGTGCCATCACTAAAGATAATCTCTTGCCCCAGATAAGGTTGGATTTCCGGGTGTTCCGCCACGCGCAGCCAGATGTCCTGCGTACGATTCAGGCACAGATCTTCCCCGTTAAACGTCAGGGTTTGCGGGTGAATGTCCGGCGACAGGCCCACATCCACGGTATCAATGTGGGTGATAAAGCCAATGCGCGGTGCAGCAGGACGATTGCCGGGTTTGACGGCGGTAACCGTGGCGTGCTGGTCAATCACAATCTCCTGCAATCCCAGTTCGCCCAGCTCCTTTGCCAGTAATTCCGCCATCGCGTGTTGGGACGGCGTACTCGGCAGCGTGGTTGATTTGGCATCGCTCTGGCTGGAAACCGCCAGATAACGGTAAAAACGCTGGGTCAATTGGCTGGCAAGTTGGTCTGTCATCACAATTCCTTATTAGCATTGCGGCGTCGGTAGTACGCGTGCTGGTTAAATCATGTTATTTATTAGTCAGATGAACATTAAATAACGAAGCTGACTCATGGAAGTCAATAAAAAGCGAGGATCTTAATGAAAAAAGTGATGGCAAAACTGACGCTGACGGCACTCGGATTAGCGGTAGCAGGCGGCGTTTCGGCAAAAACGCTGGTTTATTGTTCAGAGGGATCGCCCGAGAACTTCAACCCGCAGCTGTACACGTCGGGCACCAGCGTGGATGCCAGCGCCGTGCCGATTTTCAACCGCCTGGTTGATTTCACTCCGGGCACAACCGAACTGGTGCCGAGCCTGGCCGAGAGCTGGGACATCAGCCCGGATGGCACGGTTTACACCTTCCATCTGCGCAAAGGGGTGAAATTCCAGAGCAACAAACTGTTTAAGCCTTCGCGCGACTTCAATGCGGATGACGTGATCTTCTCGTTTATGCGTCAGATGGACGCCAAAAATCCCTACCACAACGTCTCGGGCGGCAACTACGCCAACTTTGAAAGCCTTGAGCTGGCGAAGCTGATCAAAGGCATTGATAGGATTGATGACAACACCGTGCGCATCACCTTAGCGCATGCCGAAGCGCCATTCCTCGCTGACCTGGCCTGGTATTTTGCCTCGATCCACTCGGCAGAATATGCCGACCAGATGTTGAAAGCGGGTACGCCAGAAAAAGTCGATATGGAGCCCATTGGCACCGGCCCGTTTGAGCTGGTGCAGTATCAAAAAGATTCGCGCATTCTCTATAAAGCCTTCCCGGAATACTGGCAGGGCAAGGCGAAACTCGATCGCATCGTCTTCTCCATCACCCCGGATGCGTCGGTGCGTTACGCCAAGCTGGAGAAAAATGAGTGCCAGATTATGCCGTTCCCCAATCCGGCCGATCTGGAGAAGATGCGCAGTAACCCTGATCTGACCCTTGAGCAGAAATCGGGTCTGAACACCGGCTTCCTGTCATTCAACACCACCAAAGCGCCGCTGGATAACGTCAAAGTGCGTCAGGCGCTGGCGATGGCGATTAACAAGCAGGCGATCATTGATGCCATTTTCAAAGGCACCGGCACGGTGGCAAAAAACATTCTGCCGCCCGACGTGTGGAGCGCGGATAAAGACCTGAAGGATTACGACTACGATCCCACCAAAGCCAAAGCGCTGCTGCAGGAAGCGGGAATTAAACCGGGTACCGAAATTGCGCTGTGGGCGATGCCGGTGCAGCGACCGTACAACCCGAATGCACGACGGATGGCGGAGATGATTCAGGCCGATTGGGCCCAGGTGGGCATCAAAGCCAATATCGTTAGCTATGAGTGGGGCGAGTACCTTAAGCGCGTGAAGGGCGGCGAACACCAGGCAGCATTAATGGGCTGGACCACCGCGACCGGCGATCCGGATAACTTCTTCGGCCCGCTATATAGCTGTACGTCCGCGAATGGCGGTTCCAACTCATCCAAATGGTGTTATCAGCCGTTTGAGAAAATCATCACCGAAGCCCGCGCCGAGCAGAATCATGATAAACGCGTCGCGCTTTATCAGCAGGCACAGCAAATGATGCACGACCAAATGCCAGCGGTGATGATTGCGCACTCAACCATTTTCGAGCCGGTACGCAAATCGGTGAGCGGTTATCAGGTCGATCCGTTCGGTAAACACATCTTCTATCCGGTGGATATCAAGAACTAAGCTACGGACGCCAGCGCTGGCGCAGCGGCTTCTCCAGCGCATCCAGCTGCTGTAATAGAAACGAGAGAAACACATTCAGGGCGGCGCTACGGGGCCGCCCTGATTGCGCCTGTAGCTGCAACGTGCGTTGGCTGAGTTGATCAATGCCCACCGAGCGCAATATCAAACCGTGCGTTTCAGCTTCCTGCAGCACGGTAAAGGCGCTGCAAATGGTCACTGCCTGCGGCGTGCGTAGCAGGAATTGAAACAGCATCGAGAAGGTATCGCAGGTCATTACCGGTTCCACCAGGCAGCCGCTCATGTGGCTGGCGAGTTCAAACAGCTGCCGTACCGTGGTGTTCTGCTGCGGTAATGCCAGCGGATAGTGGCTGAGGTCGGCCAGCGTGACCTGTGGCGCGGTAGCTAAAGGATGCGACTGATGCATCACAATTAACACCGGTGCCGGCCAGGATCCCATCACTTCCACACCGCGTTCGGCATGCAGGCTAAACTGCAACGCCACATCACACTCGCCGTTGCGCAGCGCTTCCGCCACACCTTGCGTACTCGCCACTTTTATCTCGAACAACACGCCAGGATTGTCATTACGAAAATCAGCAATCATGCGCGGCAATAGGGTAAACGCCAGTCCATCGGTACAGGCCACGCGAATCAGCGTGCGGCGCACCGCTTTCAGGCCCTTAATTTCCGCCAGCGCATACTCCATATCCAGCAGATTCTTGCGCACATGATGGGCGAAAATCTCGCCCGCCTCATTCAACACCATGCCGCGCGCGTGACGGGAAAACAGCGGCACGCCGACCTGATTCTCCAGCCGCTGAATTTGTCGACTAATCGCCGACACCGCCACAAACAGCTGTTCGCTGGCGGCGCTGAGCGAGCCGGTATTCGCGACGGCGAGAAAATAGCGGATCTCACTGCTTAACATGCGGGTGCCTCATCGTGGTGCATGCCTCGAAAGTGGGCAGGCTAGCTTTGTCATAAAAGCAAATCTTACTCGATAAATTGATAATTGTGGCAAAGCAGTGTTTCCGCAAAGATGACTTAACGACAAAACAATAAAAGACAGGGCAAACATGACAGCACACCAGGCGGTTCAACAGGCCAGCGCTTATTTCGACAGCGGAGAATTTCAACGTATTTTGGCGCGTCGTGTGGCACAACGCACGGAAAGTCAGCGTCAGGATCGTGATAACGAATTACAGCGCTATCTGCAGGACGAAATCGGTCCGCAGCTGATTGCGCTTGGCTTCACGCTGCACTTTATCGACAACCCGGAAGCCGCCAATCGACCGTTCCTCGTGGCGATCCGCATTGAAGATCCGGCGCTGCCAACCCTGCTCAGTTATGGTCACGGCGACGTGGTATTTGGCGATGATGAAAACTGGCGCGCGGGCTTATCGCCATGGCACATGGTTGAAGAGGGCGATCGCTGGTATGCGCGCGGCAGCGCGGATAACAAAGGCCAGCACTGCGTGAATCTGGCGGCGCTTGAGCAGGTGTTTAAGGTGCGCGGCGGAAGTCTGGGCTTCAACTGCAAAATGCTGTTCGAGATGGGCGAAGAGATCAGCTCGCCGGGTCTGGCGCAGCTGTGCCAGCAGCATGGCGAACTGCTGCAAGCCGACCTGTTTATTGCTTCCGACGGCCCGCGCCTGAATGCGATTCGTCCAACGCTGTTCCTCGGCTCACGCGGCGCGGTTAACTTCCGTTTGACGATTAACGCGCGCGACAACGCTTATCACTCCGGTAACTGGGGCGGACTGTTAACCAATCCGGGTACGCAACTGGCTAGCGCTATCGCTGCACTGGTTAACGCACAGGGCGTGTTGCAGGTTGCTGCGTTGAAACCTAACTCGCTCACGCCGCAGGTGCGTGACATTCTGGCGGATATCGAGGTCGGCGGCATGCCGGACGATCCCGCTATTGATGTCAACTGGGGCGAGCCGGGCCTGTCACCTACGGAACGCCTGTATGGCTGGAACACGCTGGAAGTGCTGTCATTCCTGACGGGCAATCCGGCTCAGCCGATGAATGCGATACCGGGCAGCGCGACAGCGGTATGTCAGCTGCGCTTTGTGGTCGGTACCGATTGGGAAAACCTCGCACAGCATGTGCGCGCCCATCTGCAACAGCACGGTTTTGGCTATGTTGAGGTTGAATTCATGCGCGGATCGCCAGCCACACGGCTCGATCCGACCGATCCCCTCGTCGACTGGGTGTTGACCAGCATGGCGGAAACCAGCGGCAAGAAACCGGCGCTGCTGCCCAATCTCGGCGGTTCGCTGCCAAATGAAGTGTTCTCCGATATTCTTGGTTTGCCCACGCTGTGGGTTCCGCATTCGTACCCGGCCTGTGGGCAGCATGGCGTCAACGAACACATGTTGAAATCGATCGCGCGCGAAGGTTTGCAGATCATGACGCGGCTACTGTGGGATTTAGGTGAGCAGGGTACGCAACTGGTGGCACAGCATCTTGCGCATGTCGGAGGTGGGCAATGAGTACGCTGAATAGCACCCTGCCGCTGAACACCACCAAGCCCAGCCTGCACAAAACGCTATTTGCCACTTGTATCGGCAACGCGCTCGAGTGGTTCGATATCGCCGTCTACGGCTTTTTCGCCAGCTACATTGCCCATGCCTTTTTCCCTACCAGCGATCCCTCGGTCTCAATGCTGCTGACATTTGGTAGTTTTGGCGTGTCGTTTCTGATTCGTCCTTTAGGCGCGATTGTGCTAGGCAACTATGCCGATCGTCATGGTCGGAAAAAAGCGCTGCTGCTGTCGATCAACCTGATGATGCTTGGCGGTGCCGTCATCACCTTTATGCCAGGCTACAGCAGCATTGGCCTGATGGCGCCGCTGCTGATTTTGCTGGCACGTCTGGTGCAGGGTTTCTCGGCGGGTGGCGAGTTTGGCAGCTCAACGGCATTCCTGGTGGAGCACTTTCCGGAACGTAAAGCGTTTATCGCCAGCTGGCAGTTTGCTACCCAGGGCGCCAGTACCTTGATGGCATCAGCATTTGGTCTGGGATTGACGCAGATCCTGACGGAAAGCCAGATTCAGGAGTGGGGCTGGCGGATTCCCTTCGCCTTCGGCCTGCTGATTGGTCCGCTGGGGATTTACATTCGTCGTCATGTCCACGAACCGGCAAGTTTTGCTGAGCACAAACCGGAAGCCGCGCCGTTGAAAAGCCTGTTTGGTCGCCAGAAGGAGCTAATGCTGTTGGCGATCGGCCTGATGGTGATCTCAACGGCCGTTAACTACATGCTGAATTACGTGCCGACTTATGCCACTAAAAATCTGCACCTCTCTGGCAGCGTCGCGTTCACAGCAACGCTGCTGGCGGGGGTGATTTTGACCGTGGTAACTCCGATTATGGGGCTATGGGCAGAACGCGTAGGACGTGTGCCGCTGATGTGGGGTTCACTGCTTCTGCTGATCGTCACCATTTATCCCGCCTTTAAGCTGGTGGTTGAACACACCACGCCCACCACGCTGATTCTGCTGGTGTGCTGGATGGCGCTGCTGAAATCGATCTACTTCTCGACGGTGCCGTCAGTGATGGCGGATCTGTTCCCGATTGGCACGCGTGCCAGCGGCATGGCAATCAGCTATAACGTGGCGGTTACCGTGTTTGGTGGCTTTGCACCGCTGATATGTACGCTATTGATTAGCGCCACCGGTACCAGCCTGGCGCCGGGTTATTATCTGATGGCGATGTCGGTATTAAGCGGTCTGGCCTTGCTGCGCAGCCAGAAGCGCGTCTCGTAATGAGTTCCCGGTGCGCAGCAATGCGCACCGGGTTTTCCTTATGAGAACTGTAAATAGGCCACGTGCGTCTGTAAAAACTCTTCTAACCCGTGACGTCCATCGGCGCCCCCGATCCCCGACTTACGCCAGCCCGCGTGGAACCCTTGCATCGCCTCAAAATTCTCACGATTGATGTAGGTTTCACCAAACTTCAGCTTACGTAGCGCTACCATTGCGGTGTTCAGATTCTGGGTATAAATCGAAGACGTTAGCCCATATGCGCAATCGTTGGCCAGCGTCACCGCTTCGTCGAGAGTTTTGAAGCGCATTACCGGCAGTACCGGGCCAAAAATCTCCTCCTGCATAATCTCCATATCCTGACGCACGCCGGTGATGATGGTCGGCTCAAAATAGAAGCCTTTATTACCGGCACGTTTGCCGCCCAGCAGCACCTTGCCGCCATCGGCTACCGCTTTTGCGACTTTCTGCTCAACCCGTTCTAATGCGGCCGCAGTGATGAGCGGTCCCATATCAATGTCGTTGTGCTCCGCCGGGTTACCGAACTTCACCTGCTGCATAGCCGTAGTCAGTGCGCTGATAAAGCGATCGTAAATGCCCTCCTGCACGTAAACACGCTCGGCACAGTTACACACCTGTCCGGTGTTGATGACGCGGGAACTAACAATTGCTTTCACCGCTAAATCCAGGTCGGCATCATCCATCACGATAGCCGGCGCTTTGCCACCGAGTTCCAGCGACACTTTGGTGACATTTTTTGCCGCGGCTTCCATGGTGGCGATACCGGCATTAACGCTGCCGGTCAGGCTCACCAGGCCCACTTTCGGGTTGCCTGCCAGCTCCTGACCAATTTCCGGACCATAGCCGTAAACCATGTTGATCACGCCCTTTGGCAGGCCAATGTCATCAATGATTTGCGCGAAGATCGCCGCATTATTTGGCGTCAGCTCACTGGGTTTGATCACGATAGTGTTACCGGTCACCAGTGCAGGTGCCGCTTTACGTGCAATCAGGAAGAAGGGGAAGTTCCACGGCAGAATACCGGTGGTGACACCAATGGCTTTTTTGAAGACAAAAATGTTTTCATTTGGACGGTCACTGTTAATGATCTCTCCATCATAACGACGCGCCCATTCGGCCATGTACTCCAGATAGTCGGCAGTAAACAGGACTTCGGTTTGTGCCAGACCCTGCGTTTTACCGCCCTCAGCAACGATAGTGGCGGACAGTTCTGCTTCACGCTGGCGTATCCCAGCGGCAATTTTACGTAACCAGTTGCCACGCTCTACCGCCGGTAGCGCTTCCCAACCCGGCTGTGCCGCTTCGGCGGCGTTGATCGCCTGTGCGGCGTCTTGCTTACTGCCTTCCGGCACGCGCGACAGCAGCGCTTCCGTTGCCGGATTAATCACTTCAATCCACTTGTCGTGGTGATCGGCCACAAACGCGCCATTAATATAATGTTGGTGATGTGTTGTCATTTGCAGGGGCTCCGCGATCTTCTTCGTTAAAAGTTTGTGAAGTGCAGAGTGAAACAGAATGCGGTGTCGCACCTTTTTGTCACTGCCAGGGCGCAGAAAGGGATGGCAAAGAAGGGAAGATCAACACGACAGACGCAGCATTCCTGGCGAAATGCCGCGCTTTCAGCGGGTTAGCAGCAAAATACGCGTATTAACAGCGTGTCATGAACCGGGCATCGCCGCGCCGCTGGCAATAAACCAGGCCAGAAAACTGATGCCTGCAATGATGATAGCAATGGGGAATAGCAGTCCGATTTTCATAATAATCCCGAGAGTTAGGCGAGCTGAACAATAGCGCGATGGGTTTTCATCATACTAAACAGTTGGAATTGCGTCGCGTCGTCCACCTGACGCAGATGTTCACCTTTCTGATAATGAATATGGTGAACCTGCCCCAACTGCCGCCAGACGACAATCACCGAGGCCAGCAAAGCGCAATTCTCTTCGCTCTGCACGCAATCCAGCGTGGCATAGTGTGCCTCATCCAATCCATTAATAAAGACGTTTAGCGCCTGTGCCGGCACGATAGCGCGGATGTCATCCAGCATCACGCGACTCACTGATTGCGACAGCAGTAGTCTCAATCTTTTGGTATTCATCTCAATCCTTCGTCTTGATGATTTTCCCAACGTTATACGGATTATTTGCCATAGGGGAAAGTCTGGCTGGCGGCTTTGTGTGACTGCCATGTTAATAGACACGGTGGCAGTAAACCAAAAACTGTGCTGATCAACACAACACATTGAGAAAAAATTCCGAATAATAAGCAACTTATGAAAATCTGAACGTGACCTGCCTGCAAATGCGATTTTGTGATCCTTATGTTGACGACCCCCCGAATTTTGCCAGCTACCTGCGCTTTCCGGCAGCCATCCAAAGGCTGAAGAAAAGCTGCCCACCGTAGACTGCCGGTAATCGGGAAACCGCCGGTTTCCTGTTGGCCTCAACCTTACGAAGGAATAACAATGAACAGTGCCATCATTGCAGGTATCTTCTGGCATCTGGTGGGTGCCGCCAGTGCCGCCTGTTTTTATGCTCCATTTAAGCAGGTGAAAAAGTGGTCTTGGGAAACGATGTGGTCGGTGGGCGGCATCATGTCGTGGCTGATCCTGCCGTGGGCAGTCAGCGCGGTGTTGCTGCCAAATTTCTGGGCCTATTACAGCAGTTTTAGCTTCTCCCAACTGCTGCCCGTATTTCTGTTTGGTGCCATGTGGGGCATCGGCAACATCAACTATGGACTGACCATGCGCTACCTCGGCATGTCGATGGGGATTGGGATTGCCATCGGCATCACCTTGGTGGTGGGAACCTTGATGACGCCGCTGTTGCAAGGCCGCTTTGTCGAGCTGTTCAGCTCGGCAGGTGGACGCATGACGCTGCTCGGCGTGTTCGTGGCGTTAATCGGCGTAGCGATTGTTTCACGTGCTGGTCTGCTAAAAGAGCGCGCGCTGGGCATCAATGCGGAAGAGTTCAATCTGAAGAAGGGGCTGGTACTGGCGATCTTATGCGGCATCTTCTCCGCCGGCATGTCGTTCGCCATGGACGCTGCGAAGCCGATGCATGCAGCCGCCGCGAATCTGGGTATCAATCCACTTTACGTGGCGCTGCCGAGCTATGTCGTGATCATGGGCGGTGGTGCGCTGGTGAATCTGGCTTACTGCTTTATTCGGCTAGCGGTGAAAAGCGATCTTTCGGTGCGTCGTGATTTCTCCGTGGCCAAGCCGATGCTGCTTGCCAATATCGCCTTTGCGGTATTAGGCGGCACCATGTGGTATCTGCAATTTTTCTTCTATGCCTGGGGCCACGCCAAAATCCCAGCACAATATGACTTTGTCAGCTGGATGCTGCATATGAGTCTTTATGTACTGTGCGGTGGGTTAGTGGGACTGGTGCTGAAAGAGTGGAAGTCGGTGGGGCAACGTCCGGTTCGCGTGCTGTCATTGGGTTGCGTGGTGATTATTATTGCCGCCAACATTGTTGGCCTGGGAATGGCGGCCTGATGAAAAGCCTGACGCATAGATGATGCGTCAGGCTTTGGCCTTCTCAGTTGAGGGTTCGCGCTGCGGCAGGAAACGCTGCCGCCACGCACTTGGCGTTAAACCTGTTTCTCGCGTAAACACCACGGAAAAGTAGTTACTGTCATCAAAGCCGCAGCGCGCGGCCACTTCACTGATTAAGCCATCCTGGGTTCTCAACAGATACTTTGCCTGGCAGAGCTGTAGTTGTCGCAAATAGTGCCCTACGGTCATACCGGTTTGCTGACGAAAAAGCTGTTTTAACGCCCGCTCGCTCAACTGATTCTGCTGGCAAAAAACCGCCAAATCGAATGGACGGCTGATTGCACCCTGCAATGCTGACATCAGCAGATCCAGCTGCTCGCCCTCCGGCAGTGCCCATGGGCAGTCAGCGGCATAACCATGACGACGCAAAATCAGCGCAAGCTGTAAAAATAGCGCTTCAGAGAGTTGAACGGATAGCGAATCGCTTTTACGGCTTTCTCGCTCCAGTTGGCTAATAACACCGCGAGCCAATGCCATACCGCGGGTGGTTAAACGCCAACATGCCGGCGAGTTCTCCTCCTGAGGTGGCAACAACTGGCTCCAGTCGAGTTCAAGACGAAAACGATCGCGGCAGTAAAGAATGTTATCCAGCGCCAAATCGTTGACGCTGTCATAGCTGTGGCAATCATTATCGCGGATGTAAAACACGTCGCCGCAGGTGATCAACCACGGGCGATCGTTTAACACGTGCAGGCCGTTGCCACGCCAGACAATCACAATTTCACTGAACTCATGGCGATGCGGAGGGAAGGAGGGCTGCGGCATGCGCTCGGCCACCGCAATCGGCAGATTGGTGGCCGGAAAATAGTCTTCGCGCGTAAGGATCAGCGACATGAGGAAACGCTCCCGTTATAGCATCTGCTGGCGCTCCGCTCTGGGCGCACAGCCAAATTCCCGCCGGAACAGCGTGGAGAAGTGGTTGCTGTCACCAAATCCACACTGATAGGCGATGTCTGTAATGCGCATATCACTATGCCGCAGTAAATGCCGCGCCTGTAGCAGGCGAAGCCGATTGAGGTAACGCTGCGGCGTATTGCCGGTTTGCTGCTTCATCTGGCGGTGCAGGGTACGCAGTGACAGCGAAAAGCGGTCGGCCAGCGCATCCCACACAATATCTTCACTGTAGTGCTCATTGAGCCAGTCGAGCAACCGATGCAGCCGCGCTTCCTGATCCTGCAATTGATCGTTATGAGCCGCTTCGCGCAACACGATCAGCAGCTGTAGAAACAGCTGCTCCTGATGCGCGTGCCGCTCCAGTGACCAACCATCCTGCTGCTTCATCTGCGTCACTATCTGCAATGCCTGCGCCATGACTTTGTGATTAATGCGCCAGTGCGAAGCATATTTGTCCTCTTCTTCGCGTGGCAGCAGATCCTGCAAACCCGAGAGAAAACGAAACGCTGCCGGGCTGCGGTAGAGCACATTGGTCAGACACAAATTCTCCGTCTGCTCATAGAGATGGCGATCGTGATCGCGCACAAAGCAAACGCAGCCAGCAGATAACGCCTGCGGCTGACCGTTAAACACATGGATGCCTGAACCGTGCTCAACCAACACAATTTCATGGAAATCATGATGATGCTCGGGAAATGCCTGCTGCGGCACGCGCGGCTCAATGGCGATGGCGTAATTCCCTTCAGGGAAGAAATCTGCGCTATGTAAAACGGTCATGATTTGCCTCTCAACTCACTTAACTGCAGCCGAGTCTACGCAGGCGTTCAGCACCTTACCTTGAATTTTGATCTGAGTGACGCAGGAAAATGGCTAATTTTTCAAGATCTCAGCCCGGATTGACGGAAATGCGGCAAGGCTCACAACTCTCTCCTTATGTGGTTCTGTGAGCTTTCTCACGAACTTCTTTGTCAGTCTGCCAGCGACTATTACGCACTGGCAGTAAGGGGAAGGTGGCTAAAAGCAGAGATTTCTAAGCTGTAGCCATCTCATTACAGGAAGAGCACGCCATGAGTATGCGTAACATTGTTGCCATTGATTTAGGCGCATCCAGCGGGCGCGTGATGCTCGCACAATGGAATTCAGCGAATCAGCACATCAGCCTGCGTGAAGTCCGCCGCTTTGCGAATCAGCGGGTGCGCCGTGCCGACTATGATTGTTGGGATTTGGACCGTCTTGAGCAGGAAATTCGTCTCGGGCTGGCTCAGTTAGATGAGGACGGTATTGTGCCGGACAGCATTGGGATCGACACCTGGGGTGTTGATCTGGTTCTGCTGGATGCCAACGGGGAGCGTGTCGGTGAAGCGGTGAGCTATCGCGATAAGCGGACGGAAGGTCATATGGCTCAGGCCATCAAGGACCTGGGTAAAGGCGCAATCTATCAGCGTACCGGTATTCAGTTTTTGCCCTTCAACACCCTTTATCAACTGCGTGCGCTGCATCTGCAGCAGCCGGATTGGCAGGCGCAGGTTAAGCATGCATTGATGATTCCCGATTATCTGCATTATCGCCTTACTGGCCAGATGAATTGGGAATATACCAATGCCACTACTACCCAGTTGCTCAACATTCACAGCGGCGAATGGGATAGCGATTTGCTCGCCTGGGCTGGCGTCCCTGCAACGTGGTTGGGTAAACCGACGGCGCCGGGCAATACCGTGGGTTACTGGACCAGCGCCAGTGGCAATCAGATTCCGGTGGTGGCCGTCGCTACACATGACACGGCCAGTGCCGTGTTGGCTACGCCGTTAATGCAGGATGAAGCCGCCTATCTGAGTTCAGGCACCTGGTCGCTGATGGGTATTGAGAGTTTGCAGCCTTGTGTCAGCGCTGCCGCGCTTGACGCCAACATTACCAATGAAGGAGGCGCAGAGGGTTACCGCGTCCTGAAAAACATCATGGGCTTATGGTTATTACAACGTGTCTGCAGCGAACTGCAAATAACCGATCTTTGCACGCTCATCGCCCAGGCCGAGAAAGAGCCTCTCTGTCGCACACTGGTTAATCCCAATCACAGTCGTTTTATCAACCCAGACAGCATGGTGCAGGAGATTCAAAACGCCTGTGCCGAGCAGCACATGCCGGTTCCGCAAACCCCAGCCGCTCTGGCCCGTACCATTTTCGATAGCCTGGCATTGCTGTATCGCCAGGTGATTGGCGAACTCAGCCAACTGCGTGGTGCGCCGCTGCGTCAGCTGCATGTGGTGGGCGGAGGTAGTCAAAATCCGTTGCTAAATCAACTCTGTGCCGATGCCTGCCAGCTGCCCGTGTTGGCCGGACCCATCGAGGCTTCAACGCTCGGTAACATCGGTTGCCAGCTGATTGCCTTAGGCGAATTGCGTGACGTTAGCGATCTGCGCCGCTGCATTAGCCAAAACTTCCCGTTAGAAAAATTTGAACCGCTGAACAACGGCGCCTTCGCTGCCCATCAGGCACGCTTCGCGGCGCTGAGCCAACCTGCTAAGGAACTCGCATATGACTAAGCTGATTGAACAGGCCTTCGAACTGGCCAAACAACGCTACGCAGCAATTGGCGTAGATGTGGAACAGGTAATGGCACAACTGGATGGCATTCCTGTCTCGATGCACTGCTGGCAGGGTGATGACGTACGCGGTTTCGAAAACCCCAACGGTGAGTTGACCGGCGGTATTCAGGCTACCGGCAACTATCCGGGCCGTGCCCGCAATGCGGATGAACTGCGTGCTGACGTTGAAAAAGCGATGTCATTAATTCCGGGCGCCAAACGCCTCAACCTGCACGCAATTTATCTGGAGAGCGATACACCCGTTGAACGTGATGCGATCGAACCTAAGCATTTCAGCAACTGGGTTGAGTGGGCTAAAACGCATAAATTGGGTCTCGATTTTAATCCAAGCTGCTTCTCCCACCCGTTGAGTGCGGATGGCTTTACGTTATCGCACGCGGATAAAGGTATTCGGCAGTTCTGGATCGACCACTGTAAAGCCAGCCGCCGCATCTCCGCCCACTTTGGTGAGCAGCTTGGTAGCCCTTCCGTGATGAATATCTGGGTGCCGGATGGCATGAAGGATCTTACGGTTGATCGCCTGGCTCCCCGTCAACGTCTGGCCAGCGCACTGGATGACGTGATCAGTGAAAAACTCAATCCCGCGCATCATATTGATGCGGTAGAGAGCAAGCTGTTTGGTATCGGTGCCGAAAGTTACACCGTGGGTTCCAATGAATTCTGCCTCGGTTACGCCAGCAGCCGCCAAACCGCGTTAACGCTCGATGCGGGTCACTTCCATCCAACTGAAGTCATTTCCGACAAGATCTCTACGGCAATGCTGTATGTGCCACGCCTGCTGCTGCACGTGAGCCGTCCGGTGCGCTGGGATAGCGATCACGTGGTAATTCTCGACGATGAAACACAAGCCATTGCCACCGAGATTGCCCGCCACAAGCTGTTTGACAAAGTGCATATCGGCCTCGACTTTTTTGACGCCTCGATTAACCGCATCGCGGCCTGGGTTATCGGCACGCGCAATGCCAAAAAAGCACTGCTACGTGCACTGCTGGAGCCCACCGATCAGTTACGCAAGCTCGAGAGCGAAGGGGATTACACCGGGCGTCTGGCGATGCTGGAAGAGCAAAAATCCCTGCCGTGGCAGGCCGTTTGGGAAGCCTGGTGTCTGCGCCACGATGTCCCGGCTGATGCCAGCTGGCTGAGCGAAGTCCGTCATTACGAACAACAAACACTGCGTCAACGTTAAGGGACAAACTATGCAAAAAATTCTCTCTTCCGCTTTTGTTCAGGGAATGGTTAAAGCGACTAGCGACATGTGGTTAAAGGGCTGGGATGAGCGTAACGGCGGTAACGTCAGCCTGCGTTTATTACCGGAAGAAGTTCAGGATTTCACCACTGATTTCTACGCAGAACCGCGTTGTATCGAATTGACCAAACCTGCACCGGCGCTGGCCAATGATTGGTTCCTGGTAACCGGTTCGGGCAAATTTTTCCGCAACGTTCAGATCGATCCTGCTGATTGCCTCGCGCTGCTGCAGGTAGATGACAAAGGGTTGTCGTACAAAATCCATTGGGGATTAAGTAATGGCGGCTTGCCCACTTCTGAGTTGGCGGCGCACTTCCAGTCACATAGCGTGCGTAAGCAGATCTCAAACGGCGTTGATCGCGTCATTATGCACTGCCATGCCACCAACTTTATGGCGCTGAGCTATGTGGTGGATCTGGATTCCGCGCGTTTCACGCGTTTGCTTTGGGAAGGCAGCACCGAATGCCTGGTGGTGTTCCCGGATGGGGTAGGGATCCTGCCGTGGATGGTGCCGGGTACCGATGGTATTGGTCAGGCTACCGCCGATGCCATGGCAAATCACAGTATTGTGATGTGGCCGTTCCACGGCATATTTGGTGCGGGTCCAAATCTTGATGAGACGTTTGGACTGATCGATACCGCTGAGAAGTCATCCGAAGTGGTGGTTAAAGCGCTTTCGATGGGCGGCATTCGTCAAAGCATCACGACTGAACAGTTGATTGCGTTGGGCGAGCGTTTCAACGTTAAACCGTGGCAGGCTGCGCTGCAGGCGGAGCGCAGCGATGTTGCGTAAAGCCTTTGTGATGCAGGTACATGCTCACTGCCATGATGAGTATCTGCGTCGTCACTCACCGATTTGGCCGGAGCTGGCAGAAACGCTGAAAGCACATGGCGCGCACAACTACGCCATCTGGCTGGATGAGGAGCGTAATCTGCTGTTCGCTAGCGTGGAAATTGAATCTGAAGCGCGCTGGGATGCGGTGGCGAAAACGGAAGTGTGCCAGCGCTGGTGGGCATCGATGAAAGATTTGATGCCTTCGAATGCGGATAACAGTCCGCTGAGTGCGGCATTGAAACCGATGTTTTTCCTGCCGTAACTCTGATTTGCCTCTGCATGCAGTAAGCGAGCAGAGGCAATATTCAGGCCGGCAATGACGTCGGCCTGAATAATATTAAGCACTTAATTCACAATATCCTGCCAGAGCGGGCCATATCGCCATCTGCGTATCGACAATCTGATCAAGATCTGCACGATCGGCGCCTTCCCGAGCGCGAACCGACATTCCTTGTAATAAGCAGGCCAGATAGCGCGCTAACGTGGTGCTGTTGGCACATTGCGGCAATTCTCCGCGCTGCTGCCTTGTAACAAGAAAAGCCTTCAAGGCTGATTCCTGCGCATGGTGCTGTTGAGCAAGCATTTGCGCCACTTCTTCTGAGCCTGAAGATAACGCGCTGGACGTACAAATAAAGAAGCAGCCAGCGGGTTTGTCACATTCAGTGAAACAAGCGGCAGTCGCGCGGAAATAGGCTTCAATCGCCGTTTTCACATCCAGAGCATCATCATTCAGCACGGCATTACGCTGCGCGCTAAATGTCTCGATGTAACGCTGCATTGCCGCGCGGAATAAACCTTCTTTATTTTCAAACTCTGCGTAAAGCGTAGGGGCTTTCGCGCCGGTTGCATTGACCAAATCGGACAGCGACGTGCCTTCGTAACCATGCGCCCAGAACAGCATCAATGCCTTATCAAGAGCATCGTTGCGATCAAACACTTTCGGGCGGCCACGCGTTTTACGGTTCACCGCATCGATAATTTCTGTCATTGGGCACCTCAAACTTTAAAAACACTCAATTAAATTACCGATCACTAACTAAATATGCAAGCGCAGCCGGAAATGTGCGGGGAGCACTTTGCCCGTTTGTGCTTTTAACCTGGCAAAGCACCCGAATGGATAAGTCAAAAAGGGCGCGGAAGCCCATAATCACGCCACTTCCCATTAAAATAATGACCGTTAATAAAATGATTGACGCGGCCACCCTTTCGGCAGTAGCATTTAATTAATGGTTGTTAACTTAATCGCGACCGACCCCAATTCATCTGTGAAAGAGAGAAAATTATGAAAAGCATTAAACTGACCCTAGCCGCTGTAGCCCTGTCTTCAATCGCCTTTGGTAGCATGGCTGCCGATCTGGTGAACGAGGCTCCACTGAATCAACAACAAGTTGGCGTGATTAGCGCATCAGGCAGTACTAACCTGACATCGCTGGAGAATCAGCTAGCGGAAAAGGCCAATGCTGCCGGAGCAAAGTCTTTCCGCATCACTTCGACCTCTGGCAACAACAAGTTAAATGGCACAGCGGTAATTTATAACTAGTTGATTATTGTGCGAAGCGCGGAAACGCGCGGCGGGCGAGGCAAGTAAAAGGCTTCAGAAGATTATCCTTCTGAAGCCTTTTTTATTATCCGTTAGAACGTAACTGCGGATAGCGGCGGAAGATAGCAATGCACCAGAACAACGCGGCAAGACCAATAATGCCACCCACGTTACCAACATCTGACATATTCATATGCAGGCTAACCTGGTTGCCCAGCAAGGCACCGGCGCCAATACCGATGTTGTAAATACCCGAGAATAGCGACATGGCGACGTCGGTAGCGTCTGGCGCCAGCGCCAGTACGCGCACCTGCATTGCCAGGCCAATCATCATCATCGCCATGCCCCAGATGATGCACAACACGGTGATAGCTGCGGGACGCACCGCAGCAAACACCAGCAGCCCCATGCTGAGTGTGATCATCGCAATTGCGGCGATCAGCATTGCCGAAGGGAATTTGTTGCCCAGGGTACTGAACAATATGCTGCCGATAATCCCAGCCGATCCAAACAGCAGCAGAAGTAGGGTGGTGAAATTAGCATCAGCATTCGCGACCACTTGCATAAAAGGTTCGATGTAGCTGTAAGCGGTGTAATGCGCGGTTACCACGACTGTGACCAGGATGTACATGGCCACCAGTGCGGGTCTGCGGAACAGCATCGGCACGCTGCTCAGCGAACCGGTATGTTCGCTTGGCAGACGCGGCAAGACGCGCATTAGCAAAATCATCAGGACTAATGCCGAAAGACCAATCATGCCAAAAGTCGTGCGCCAGCCAAGATACTGACCAACGATACGACCAATCGGTACGCCCAGCACCATCGCCAGCGCCGTACCGGTTGCCAGCATACTTAATGCCTGGGTTTTCTTACCGGCAGGCGCTACGCGAATGGCCAGCGAAGCGGTAATCGACCAAAACACCGCATGTGCCAAGGCAATACCAATGCGCGAGATTACCAATGAGGTGAAATCCCACGCCACGGAGGAGAGCACATGGCTGGCGACGAAGACGATAAACAGGATTGACAGCAGCAAACGCCGCTCAATGTTGCGGGTCAGCAACATTAACGGTAGCGATAAGAGTGCCACGACCCACGCATAGATAGTCAGCATGATGCCGACATCGGCAGTCTTCATGGCATAACTGGCGGCAATATCCGACAGCAAACCGACCGGAACAAATTCGGTGGTATTGAAAACAAAAGCGGCAATAGCCAGCAGCACGACGCGCAGCCAGGCTGTTTTACGGGAGACGGTAGTAGATTGCATGGAGTTCAAATCTGTCAGACAGCGAGTGAAAGGGCCGGCGTTGCACCCAATTTAAGTGACCGGTGTCACAAATTGCCGCTATTGTGGAGCATTAATGAGCTGAGGGAAACCTTTTGTCGGGCTTTTATTACTGAATATTTTTTATCGCCGAAAGCGTGGTTAATAGCCTGAGGTTATTATTGTTTCTTGCTGCAACGTATCGACCTTAGCGCTGAGAATGGACGGCTGGATCTTACCGCTTAAAAGCTGCAGGAAGATCCAGTGAATATTAAGCTGAATTTTATCGTTATTATGAAACGCCTCAGTACTGCTTAACAAAATGTCTTCGCTGTCCGGCCATTCTCAGACCACCATTATCAGAGTCTCACCATATGTTTTAGTGCCACGCTATTCTGGGTTGTCATGTTTTTTTTTAGCCCAATCGGGCAGCAGTGCTCACATCCTAACGCGCTGGCATAAAATTTACGCGCCTGCTGAATAGCCGCGTTGGGCGTGTAGAAGGTACCCAGAAAACGCCGTGCATTATCGGAAGGTAAGAACGGGCATCCCGTTGCATGTACTACATGGTTGTCGTTATAGCCGGCATGCTTATCGACGTAATAATAGAGTTCCATCTTACGGCCTCATTGCTGTGAAATAATAAAAAGTCTAACTATTGTTGGAATGGAATGAATTATAGCGATGAATGGCCGTTTTGTTTTATCTGGGACTGGCAGAATGCCGGATGACGTGGGCCGCAGAAGAGAACGGGGCGCTAACGCCCCGCTTAAAAGATGAAAGGTATTACAGTTTTCGGCACTGCAAACGCCAGCCAACCAGCAAAGCCATTAACAATAGCAGGCTAATGAACGCGGTGACGCCGCTCCACCCATAGCTGTGCCAGAAAACCCCGCCCAGCGTACCCGCCACGCTAGAGCCAACGTAATAACTGAACAGATAGAGTGACGATGCCTGGCCTTTAGCGCGGCGCGCGCGCGGGCCAATCCAGCCGCTGGCCACCGAGTGTGCCGCAAAGAAGCCGGCGGTGAACAGCATCATGCCAGGTAAGATTAGCCACAGCGAGTTGAACGCCGTGAGCAGCAGACCAACCAGCATGATCGCGGTGGCAGCAATCATGACCGGGCCGCGCCCGAAGCGGCTGGTCATGGCACCGGCCTTCGGCGAACTCCATGACCCCGTCAAATACACCACCGAGAGTAAACCCACCACCGCCTGGCTCAAAGACCACGGCGCGCTGAGCAGACGATATCCGATGTAGTTGAATAGCGTGACGAACGCGCCCATTAGCAGGAAGCCTTCGGCAAACAGCAGCGGCAGACCTTTATCACGCCAGTGCAGGCGGAAATTGATCAATAAACTGCGCGGACGAAGCGAGGCGGGCCTAAAGTGGCGTGATGCCGGCAGAATTTTCCAGAACATCAGCGCACCCGCCAGCGCGAAGCAGCCAATCAATCCAACCGCGACACGCCAGGAGAAGAAGTCAGTGAGTACGCCGGTGAGCAGACGTCCACTCATGCCGCCAATCGAGTTACCGCTGATATACAGCCCCATTGAAAAGGCGATAACCCGCGGATGAATCTCTTCACTCAAATAGGTCATGCCAACCGCCGCGACGCCACTCAGCGATAAACCGATTAATGCGCGCATCAGCAAAATGCCTTGCCAACTGCTCATGGTCGCCGAGATTAGGGTACAAATAGCGGCCAGTAACAGAGCGGTGACCATTACCGATTTACGGCCAATCGCATCAGATAATGGACCGGTAAACAGCAATCCCAACGCCATCAAGCCGGTCGAGAGCGAGAGCGAGATGCTGCTTTGCGCCGGGGAAACGCCAAACTGCTGTGACAGCACCGGCAAAATGGGCTGCACGCAATAAAGCAGAGCGAAAGTGGCAAGGCCGGCGGAGAACAGGGCAAGCGTCACGCGCATAAACTGCGGCGATCCGCGTTCAATCCATTCTGAAGGGGTTGCAGTTGAAGCAGGCTTTACCGATATCTCGTCTTCATCGAGTATCACCGCCTGGGAAGAGCGACTCACGGAACATCCTCGGTTTGGGAAGCATAGCGTTACTGTAGGAAAGGGCGAATAGGTTGTACAATATATTAATAATCTCAAATGAGACGTTTAACATATGAATATAGAGTTACGTCATTTGCGCTATTTCATCGCGGTCGCGGAAGAGTTGCATTTTGGCCGTGCCGCGCAGCGTCTGAATATTTCACAGCCGCCGCTCAGCCAGCAGATTCAACAGCTGGAGCAGGAGATTGGCGCGCAACTGTTCACGCGCACCAATCGCAGCGTGCAAATTACGCCGGCCGGCGAACTGTTTTTGCAGGATGCGCGCACGATATTACTGCAGGTTGATCAAGCCGCTCGCCGCGCCGCGCGTGTACATAGTGGTCAGGAGGGCGAGTTGCGGATTGGTTTTACCTCTTCGGCTCCTTTTACCGGATTAGTCTCGGATGCGCTCTATCAATTTCGTCAGCGCTGGCCGGACGTGCACATTCAGATGCAGGAGAACAATACGCGTCAGCAGCTGGCGCCTCTGCATGATAACCGGCTGGATCTGGGGGTAATGCGCAATACGCCGTTACCGGCTGATCTGCAGCATCGCGTGTTGCTGCGTGAGCCGCTTTGCGCGGTGGTGCACTGGGCGCATCCCCTGGCCGATGCAGAATCGATCTCCATTCAGGCGCTGGCCAACGAACCCTTTGTGTTTTTCGATCCGCAGGGTGGAACTGCGCTGTATGGTGAAATTCTGGCACTGCTGCATCGCTATCAAATCAAACCCTTTATTACCCAGGAAGTGGGCGAAGCGATGACTATTCTTGGACTGGTGGCGACCGGTCTTGGCGTTTCGATTTTACCCGCTTCATTCCGGCGCGCGCGCCTGGCAGATGTGGTGTGGATTCCGTTACAGGAGAATGGCGCGATTTCTGAAGTTTGGCTGGTGTGGTCAGCAATGCGCGAACCCAGTGCGCAGATGACTCATATGATGTCGTTGATGCTACAAAACGCAGAGATTTGAACCACCTTGCGGGCAGCGGCATAAACTTTATGTGCGATAAATCACATTTCTAATCAAATATTTGACGCTGCCGGTCAATCTGCATCACCATAGCTGCTGTTTATTTAGAAGCGCGAAAATAATGGGAGCAGGGCGTGAATCTGTACAGTCAACCTGGCCATATTGACCAGATAAAACAGACCAACGCAGGTGTGGTTTACCGACTGATTGACCTTTACGGCCCGATTTCGCGTATTGAGCTTTCTAAACGTGCCCAGTTAGCACCCGCCAGTATTACCAAAATCGTGCGTGAAATGCTTGATGCCCATCTGGTACAGGAAACCGAATTTCAGGAGCCGGGCAGCCGTGGTCGTCCAGCGATTGGTCTCATTCTCGATACGTTAGCCTGGCACTATCTCGCCGTTCGCATTCAACCGGGACAGATTACGCTGACGCTGCGCGATCTCAGCACGCGCGCGTTGCAGGAAGATCGTTTGCCGTTACACGTCACCGCTGAAAAACCGCTGCTGCAAACGCTGCATGATGTAGTGAATGACTTCTTTATTCGCCACCAAAGCAAGCTGGAGCGTTTAACGGCCATCGCCATTACCTTACCGGGATTAATCAACGCCGCATCCGGTGTGGTGCATCGTATGCCAGGTTATGACGTGCAGGATATGCCCTTAGGCGAAACGCTGGCAGAGCGCACCGGTTTACCGGTTTTTGTGCAGCATGATATTTCTGCCTGGACGTTAGCCGAAGCGCTGTTTGGAGCATCAAGCGGTGCACAGAATGTGATTCAGATTGTGATCAATGAAACCGTTGGCGCCGGTGTGATTAGCGGAGGACAGCTGCTGCATAAAAGTGGCCGCACCCTGGTTGAAATCGGGCATACGCAAATCGATCCTTATGGCCAGCAGTGTTATTGCGGCAATAATGGCTGTCTCGAAACCGTGGCCAGCACCGGAAGTCTGTTGAATCTGACGGCGCAGCGTTTGCCATCGCAGCCAGATAGCCTATTGCATCAGGCGCCACTCACCATTGAAACGCTTTGTGCCGCTGCGCAGCAGGGCGATCGTTTGGCGCGCGACGTCATCGCCGGTGTCGGGCATCATGTTGGCCGCATGCTGGCAATGATGGTCAACATCTTTAATCCTCAACAAATACTTATCGGTTCGCCGCTCAATCTGGCGGCTGATGTCCTGTTTCCTGCGGTGAGCAGTACCATCCGTCAGCAGGCATTGCCGGCTTACAGTAGCGAGATCCAGCTGACACCAACGGCTTTCAGCGATCCTGGCACCTTCGGCGGCGCTGCACTGATAAAAGACGCGCTTTATAGCGGCCATTTATTGGTAAAACTGTTGCAGGGATAAAGACAGCCCGCCTTAAGTTTGCGCTAACGCAATCTGCCATCAAAAACATTTCCTTAAACTGCCTCCTTCGCACGTTACACATCGCTTTAATGAAGGAGGAGAAAGGTGAAAACGCTTTTTGTCACCGGTACCGACACCGCGGTGGGTAAAACCGTGGTTTCACGCGCGTTGTTGCAGTGCTTTGCCCAAGCGAATGTCTGCGCCGCAGGTTTCAAGCCTGTTGCCAGAAACGCGCAGCTCACGTCGGAAGGATTACGTAATAAAGATGCAGTGTTACTACAGCACTCTTCCGGTCTCACTCTGCCTTATCACGCCGTTAACCCTATCATTCTGGAAGAGGATGCGATTAGCACCGGCTCGTCACAGCACGTTGATTATGCAAAGCTAAGTCAGGGGTTGAAGGAGTTACAGGAGTGCGCGGCCCGCGTGGTGGTGGAAGGCACCGGCGGCTGGCGCAGTTTAATGAACAATCGGCAGCCTTTATCGCAATGGGTGCAACAAGAGCATCTGCCGGTGGTGCTGGTGGTGGGAATTAAAGAGGGTTGCATCAGCCATGCTTTACTGACCGCCGATGCCATTGCGCTTGATGGATTGCAATTAGTGGGTTGGGTCGCGAATCGTATTAATCCCGGCTTAGCGCATTACGCTGAAATCATTGCGGTTTTACGCGAAAAATTGGCTGCGCCACTGCTCGGCGAGTTGCCTTATCTTCCACGCGCCGAACAGCGCGAACTGAGCGGCTACCTGGATATTTCTTTACTGAATACGGTGTTGTCGCACGACGATAGTGCAAAGCCCGCCGCCTGATGAAACAAAATGCAGCAAATGATCAATGGCTGAACCCATGGTTTCATGGCTCGGCCATTCCTCCTCTTCAGTTAAATCCTCATGATTTCAATTTCTTATTATAAAAAGCGCACTGTTTCTTTCGCGATGGCGTGATTCATGCATCAGCTCCCCTGATGAATATCTTGCCGGAGCCGCGTTATGTCGCAATCAGATGAAAAAGGTTTGTTATATGGGCTGAATGACCGCATCGGTCCATTGCCTGCATTTTGTGCCGCACTGCAGCATGTACTGGCCAGCGTCGTTGGCATTATTACGCCACCGCTGATTATCGGTTCCGTGCTGGGACTTCAGGCGTGGATTCCTTACCTGATTAGCATGTCGCTGGTGGTTTCTGGTCTGGGGACATTTCTGCAGGCGCGTCGCTTTATGGGGATTGGCGCCGGGATGATCTGCCTGCAGGGCACCAGTTTTGCTTTTCTCGGGGTGATTCTATCGGGAGGGTTAATGGTCAAGGCGCGCGGTGGATCGCCCGAAGAGATCATGGCGATGATCTTTGGTTGCAACCTGGTCGCGGCCATGATTCCGATGCTGATCAGCCGCTGTATTGCGCCGTTGCGTAAAGTGCTGACGCCGGTGGTGACCGGCACCGTGATTACCTTAATTGGTATCAGCCTGATTAAGGTCAGCATCACCGATTGGGCCGGCGGACATAACGCCACCAATTTCGGTGCACCCGGCAACCTGGCGCTGGGGGCGCTGACGCTACTGGTGATTATTGTGTTAAACCGTTCGCAAAATCGCTGGACGCGCCTTGTCGCGGTGGTTGCGGGTATTGCCGTGGGTTGTATCGCGGCAGCCTTAACCGGACATCTCAGCCTGAAGCCGATGGCGGAGACACCCTGGCTGGTGATGCCTGAACTGTTTCGTTTTGGTTTTGCTTTCGACTGGACCATCTTCGTGCCCATTGCGCTGGTCTCAGTGATTGCGGTGATTGAAGCGGTTGGCGATCTCACGGCCAACTGCATGCTGTCGCAACAGCCGATTGAGGGCGAGGAGTTTGAGCGCCGTATGCAGGGCGGCATTTTTGCCGATGGGATTAGTTGCTTACTCGCTGCGGTTTTTTCTGCCTTTCCAAATACCACTTTCGCGCAAAATAACGGCGTCATCCAGATGACCGGCGTGGCCAGTCGCTATGTTGGCATGGTGATTGGTGTGATGTTGCTGCTGCTCGGGATGTTCCCAACCATTGGTTATTTGCTGCAGCAGATTCCGCCGCCGGTGCTTGGCGGAGCAACTATTGTGATGTTTGGTAGCGTAGTTGCGGCAGGTATTCGCGTGATGACGCAAACGCCGCTCGGACGTCGCGAGATGTTGATTGTCGCGGTTTCGTTCGGTATCGGCTTAGGCGTAGAAGCGGTACCTGAAGTGCTGAAACAGTTTCCCTCACTGGTAAGCAACCTGTTTGGTCATGCGGTAACTACGGGTGGGATGCTGGCGATTGTGCTTAATGTGATTCTGCCAGCTGAACGTGGTGAAGTGGTTGCAGTTAAAACGGTGGAGGAATCGTCCTAACTAAACGCACCGAGTCAAAGAGCCGAGGGGCATATGGCAGAGGAGTAAAGCATCCCGCGCCAGGGAAGGCGCGGGCTGAGCCTCAGGGACGATTTATGGCGACTTTACGATCTGCCATATGCCCCTCGGCGACTGCACAAAATTTTACGGATTCAACCGACGACGCGTGCGTCCAGAGCTCAGATAATCAGCAATATAATCCTGCGATATCTCGCCGCTGTAACGCCCATCCTCATCAACAATCGGCATCCACACTGTGTTGTGCTCATAGAGTTTCGATAACACTACGCGCAGGTTTTCTTCCGCTTTGCCCGTCACTTTAAAGGTATGCAGCATCTCTTCGCAGCGGCCCGTTGCGGCACGCGCTTCGCGACGCTTCACAAAACCCAGTGGCTTGCCATCTTCATCCACCACCGTCACCGAACGCATATCGTTATCATCCATGGTGGCGAAAGCTTCCTGCAATGGCGTATTACGCTGCACGGTGATGGTCGGTTGTTGATCGGTAACATCGCCCGCTTGCACCAGCAACAAACGTTTCAGCGTACGGTCCTGACCGACAAAAGAGCCGACAAAATCGTTGGCGGGTTTTGCCAGCAGCTCATCCGGGCTGGCGCACTGCACAATTTTACCCTGACCAAACACCGCAATGCGGTCGCCGAGCTTCAGCGCTTCATCGATATCGTGGCTTACCAGCATCACGGTTTTCTTCAGCTGACGCTGCATCTCAAGGAATTCGTTCTGAATCACTTCACGGTTAATTGGATCGACCGCACCGAAAGGTTCATCCATCAGCAATACCGGTGGATCAGCGGCCAGCGCGCGAATCACGCCGATACGCTGCTGTTGCCCACCGGACATTTCACGCGGATAACGATGCAGGAACTTGGTCGGATCGAGCGCCACCATGCTCATCAGCTCCGTGGCGCGTTCGCGGCAGCGCTTTTTATCCCAACCGAGCATGCGCGGCACCACGGTGATGTTCTCTTCGATAGTCATGTTCGGAAACAGACCAATCTGCTGGATGACATAGCCAATGTTACGGCGCAGGGTCACGGTATCCTGTCCGCTGGTGTCTTCACCGTTGATTAAAATTCTGCCGCTTGAGGAAGGGATTAAACGGTTAATCATCTTCAGCGTCGTGGTTTTGCCACAGCCCGATGGGCCGAGCAGCACACACATTTCCCCGGCAGGGACTTCCAGGCTGACGTTATCTACGGCATTTAATGACGTGCCGTTCTTTTGCGTAAAGGTTTTCGTCAGGTTTTCCAGTTTTATCATTATCGAATCCCCTTAGGAGTCAGCGCCGACTGCAAACGGTGCAGCAGCCAATCAAGCACAATCGCGAGCAAACAAATCATAAAAGCACCAGCAATCAACATGCGCACATCGCTGCCGCTGATACCGTCGAGTAGCTGCAGGCCCAGGCCGCCGGCACCAATCACCGCAGCAATCGCCATTACACCTACGTTCATCACTACCGCAGTACGAATACCGCCGAAAATCACCGGCAGCGCCATCGGAATTTCTACCCAGCGCAGGCGTTGCCAGAAGGTCATGCCAATCCCGCGACCGGCTTCACGCAGACCCGGCGACAAATTCTCCAGTGCGGTATGGGTATTGCGCACAATCGGCAGTAACGAATAGAGGAAAACCGCAGTAATCGCGGGAAGGGCGCCGATACCCTGGCCGATCATTGAAAACAGCGGAATCATCAAGCCGAACAATGCAATGGTCGGAATGGTTAACACAATGGTGGCAATACCCAATACCGGCGTCGCCAGCCATTTGAAGCGCACAATCAAAATGCCCAGCGGCACGCCAACAATGATCGCGAAACCGACCGCCACCAAAACCAGCCACGTATGTTGCCAGGTGAGCGTCATCAAGGTGTGCCAGTTATTCATGATGTAATTCAAGGTATCCACAGCGCCTCCTTACAGCATGTTTTTAGATTGAAGGAAATCACGCGCCACCTGTTGCGGTGACTGATGATCGATATCGACGCGCTTGTTCATCTCGGTGATGGCTTCGTCATTAATCAATGCCGACAGCTGATTGAGCGCGCTATCTAACCCTGGATGGCTCTCAAGCACATCCTGACGCACCACAGGCGTGACGTTGTAACTTGGGAAGAAGTGCTTATCATCTTCTAATACCTTGAGTTCGAAGCCTTTCACCCGGCCATCGGTGGTATAGATCAGGCCGGCATCAACAAACCCATCGCGAATCGCGTTGTACACCAGGCCGGGATCCATCTGGCGAATCTGCGGTCTGTCGAGCGGCATGTTGTAGGCTTTTTGCAGCGGCTTCAGTCCATCGGAGCGTCCTGAGAATTCGAGATCCAAACCGAGTTTCCAGTTATGGTCCGGATCGTTCTTGCGCACCTCTTCCAGCTTCGCCACCAACTGCGACATGGTGTTGATGCCTTCTTTGTCCGCGCGGTCACGCTGCATAGCAAACGCATAGGTGTTGTTCATCGGGGCCGGATTGAGCCACACCAATCCCAGTTTGGCGTCCAGCTGTTTCACCGTCTTATAGGCGTCTTCGGTCGACATCGGCTTATTGATGTGATTAAAGATGATCAGTGAAGTCCCGGTGTACTCCCAGGTCATATCAATCTGTTTATTGATCATCGCGTTACGACCAATGGTGGTGGCGATATTGGTCTTCGGAATCACCTGAAAACCTTTCTTCTGCAGCCACAGCACCGTCATCGCAGACAGGATGTGTTGCTCAGTAAAACTTTTGGTCGCCATGGTAATGGGGGTTGCAGCGGCGGCGCTTTGGCTGATTAGCAGCGTCGCGCTCAGTGCCAGCGCAGTACGTTTTACCCAGCGCGCCAGCTTATTGGCAGTGGCCATCACAAAACTCCTTGTGTTAAGCCGCAGAGTGCGGGCTGAGATAACGTCCCAATGCCGCAAGCAGCATGTCGAGAATCAGGGCAACTAGCGCCGTTGCGACTGCGCCCAGAATCAGCGTTGGGAAATCGTTAAGGTAGATACCAGGGAAGATCAGCTCACCAAAGCTGCTGGCGCCAATCAGGAAGGCTAAGGGCGCAGTACCCACGTTAATCGCGGTGGCGATGCGTACACCGGCTAAAATCACCGGTAACGCGTTGGGAATCTCTACCTGACGCAAACGCTGAAACTTAGTCATACCTATACCGTTGGCGGCTTCAATCAGCGACGGCGGAACCGCACTTAAACCGGCAAAAGTATTACGCACAATCGGCAGCAGCGAGGCGAGGAACAGGGCAATCAGCGCAGGTCGATCGCCAATACCCACGATCACCATGGCCAGCGCCAATACCGCCAGCGGTGGCAGCGTGTTACCTACATTGAAGATTTGCATCACGTATTCTGCCCAGCGACGGGCGAAAGGACGGCTGAGTAAAATGCCGCTGGGAATACCGACCAGTAGCGCGAAGAACATCGACCAAAACACTAAAAACAGATGCTGCTGCGCGAGATAAATTAAATCCTCTCGGCGATCGCGCAGCGTATTCAGGCCCAGCCCCCACACCAGCAGGGCTATCACCGCAATGATTGCGAGCAATGCCAGTCCAGCACGGCGGGCGAGCGATGCATTTTGCATAGCAAGTATCTCCCTGATTTAAAAAATCGTTCGATCGGGTTATGTCATTCTCAGGATGACGGCGCAGTGCAGAAACACACACCTACGAAAATCCTTCATCCTTTTAAATTGCAGTTAAAATGACTGTTAGTAGATGCTTTTGCAGCGAATAACTGGAAAGCACCGTAAAAAGCTATAGCAATGCTTGCCGATAAGCGCCAGTTTTTGCGGCAAAATCAGACAGATAGAAACGATAAAAAATTGTGCTTAACCCGCGTGGAATAAGGCATTATCCGACAATAAAAAATTTTCATCGAAATAGGTGACGGCGTCACAAAGTGGCGCACACAGAGGAAACTGCTGCGGTGAATTTTGAGCTAGCCTTGTTAGAAATTAGGGAGACGTATGACTGAAACTGCAGAATTGAACACGGAACATCGTCACTGGATTCTCATCGGCTGCATGCTAGCGATGTTTATGGCGGCGATTGAAGTCACCATCGTGGCCACCGCGATGCCGACCATCATTGCCGATCTTGGCGGCTTTGCGCAGTTCGGTTGGGTATTTTCCATCTATTTGCTGACGCAGGCGGTTAGTGTGCCGCTGTATGGCCGCTTAGCCGATATGTGGGGGCGCAAACGGCTGCTGTTTATCGGCGTGTCGCTGTTTTTGGCAGGCTCCATTCTATGCGGATTTGCCCACAGCATGACATGGCTGATCCTGTTCCGTGCCTTTCAGGGATTGGGCGCAGGTGCGATTATGCCGCTTACCTCAACCATCGTGGCGGACGTCTACTCGCCGCGCGAACGCGCGAACGTACAGGGCTGGCTCTCCAGCGTCTGGGGCGTCGCGGCGATCATTGGCCCGCTCAGCGGCGCCTGGCTGGTGCAGCACTTTAGCTGGTCGGTGATTTTCTGGGTCAACGTGCCGATTGGCCTCATCGCCATGCTGCTGCTGGCGCGTTTTCTGCCGACACGTGAGCAGAACCAGCAAACCACGCTTAACCTTACCGGCAGTTGCTGGCTGATGATCTGCGTCACGGCGCTGTTGGTGGCGCTGTTGCAAGCCGAGGTGCTGGGTTATTGGCTGCTGCCGTTCCTGCTGTTAGCGCTGGTTGCTGCCTGGCGCCTGAAACATCATGAACAGCGCGCCGATGCGCCGCTCTTCCCGCTAGAGATTTGGCGCAGTCGGCTGATTGTCGCCGGCAACGTCGGCAATCTGATTATCGGCGCCAGCATGATGGGCATCAGCGCTTTTTTGCCGACGTGGATTCAGGGGATTACCGGCGGCACGCCGCTGCAGGCGGGTAGCGCATTGGCGATGATGTCGATTGGCTGGCCGCTGGCGAGCACCCTGAGCGGACGATTGATGCTGGTGACATCGTACCGCTTCACTGCGCAAATGGGGGCGTTACTGCTGATCGCTGGTAGCGCATTGCTGCTGCTACTGCGCAGCGACAGCTCGATCATGCAGGCCGGTTTAACTGCCTTTGTGATTGGCACCGGCATGGGCATGACCAGCACCACCTTTTTGGTGTCGGTACAGAACCATGCCCATTACGATATTCGTGGTATTTGCACCGCCTCAATCATGTTCAGTCGCATGATCGGCTCGGCAATTGGAACGGCATTATTAGGCGCGGTGCTCAATCTCAACCTCTCGCTGCGTCTGCCGCAAGCCGACGATCCGATGCAAAAAATCATGTCGCACCAGAGCCGCCAGTCGCTGCCGGAGGCGACGCTGCATGACTGGATCGGGCAAATTGCCAGCTCTTTACATTGGGTGTTTGTGGTTTCACTGCTGATTGCGCTGTTAACGCTGTGGGTAGCGTGGATGATGCCGCGTCAAAGGCCGGAAGTGGAGTAAAGCAGGGCGGCCTGAGAGCCGCCCGAAGGTTTACTGCGCTGGTGTATCCTGCGAGCTGCCAGCGCTATCTGGTACGCTGCTGTCGCCGTCACGGCCATTTTTCTTGTAGACGATTTTCTGTGTGTCGTTCTCACAATGGCCCACAACCTGACCGCCGACCTGATCGGCTTGATCATTGGCCACGATATCCAGCGTGAAGTCCGATTCGGCAACGCCGTTATTAATAATTTTTTTGCTGATGTCCGCTTTAACACTTTCACAAGATGCCTGCGCCAGAACCGGCAGCGCCAGCATCGCCATCAACAGAACTGCATTACGTTTTTTCATCATTCACTCCGTTGGTCAGAATTCCTATCAAAACTATAGCAGTGATGACCGATTATGGCGCCAGCGGACGTCCGGTACGACGATCGAGGCAGCGCAGCGTATTGGGTTCCCAGTATGCGTTGACGTTGTAGCTCTTCTCGCAGGAGTCGCGGGTATCAAAGGCTTTATCGGCTTTGTCGAACTCTTTCTCAACGCGCGTATTTACTTTGTTACGCAGGTTTTTGGTATCGTTCCATTGCTCTTTACTTTGGCGAGCGGCTTCATTGCTGGATGCGCTGCTACCATCTTCAATAATCAGGCGATCGGTTTTGGCGGAAGCCATTGGCGCAGCCAGCAACACGCTGGAAGTCAGCACGGTAGCCAGCAGGGCAGAAAACAGTTTTTTCATTGTCATTTCCTTCAGTTAACACCAGCACAGCCGGGATCGCGGCTGTAACAACCTTAGGCGCTAGTATATCATCGCTGCTTCTTTGCTCACCAGCGGTGAGCACTCTGTTTAGCTTAGTGAGAGATTTACCATGCTGGTGAAAACCACCTTGCTGTTTTTTATCACTGCGATCGCGGAAATTGTGGGTTGTTTCCTGCCGTGGCTGTGGCTGAAGAGGGGCATGACGGCCTGGCTGCTGGTGCCGGCGGCGGCGAGCCTGGCGCTGTTCGTCTGGTTATTGACGCTGCATCCAGCGGCAAGCGGACGCGTCTATGCGGCGTATGGCGGCGTGTATGTGTTGACCGCGCTAATCTGGCTGCGTGTGGTGGATGGTGTCAAGCTGAGTACGTGGGATTGGGTCGGCGCGCTGGTTGCTTTTAGCGGTATGCTGATCATTGTTGCAGGCTGGAGCCGTGTTTAATCACCGACAACATGAAAGTACGATATTAGGGGAAACATCCCGATGAGGTCGTAGCGGCGAAAGCCGCCGGAGCGCCTCACGGGATGGTCGCCCCGGGTATCTCGATGGCGCAGCGTGCAACTGCTGTTAGCCTTTATGCACCTTCAAACCTGCGGTGGTTTGCGTTACGGGCATAATCTCGAGCGTATTGATGTTGACGTGTTTTGGCAGTGTGGTCACCCAATATACCGCTTCGGTAACATCTTCGGCCGTCAGTGCGGTGGTGCCTTCATATACCTGTTCCGCTTTGCCATCATCGCCTTTAAAGCGCACGTTAGAAAATTCGGTGCCGCCAACTAAACCTGGCTCAATATCGGTTACGCGCAGCGCGGTGCCGTGCAGGTCGGTACGCAGATTCAGGCTGAACTGACGCACGAACGCTTTGGTCGCGCCATAAACGTTACCGCCTAAATATGGCCAGCTGCCGGCTATCGAACCGATATTCACAATATGCCCCACGTTGCGCTCAACCATCGCAGGCAGCACTGCGCGCGTCATATACACCAAGCCTTTATTGTTGGTGTCGATCATATTTTCCCAATCTTCAATATTAGCTTTATGCGCCGGTTCAACGCCCAGCGCCAGGCCGGCATTGTTCACCAGCACATCAATATCGCGCCATTCGGCGGGCAGGGCGGCAATCACTTCGTCGATGGCGGCGCGATTGCGCACGTCCAGCTGCACGGTATACAGATTGTCGCCCAGCTCTTCTTTCAACTCTTTTAAGCGCTCAGCGCGACGACCGCTGGCGATCACTTTGTGACCTGTAGCAATGAAGCGGCGGGTGATACTTTGACCAAAACCAGCAGTTGCGCCAGTAACAAAAATAATCATCTCACTGTTCCTTAAACGATTTCAGGTTATCAGCCACACCTTAGCATTAACCTTGAACCCATGCTCATGAAAACCAAATGCAAGCTGTTGCAGGATTTTGCCTGCACGTTGAGAGTGCAATCGCGCACCACAAAGACGCACGTTCTTGGGTTAAAAACAGGCGCTATGGGACAAAAATCACCGCAATGTTAAATAGCAACCGTTTGCCACTATAAGCAACCGGTTGCGCATACGATTGCTATGCCAGCTTGACACAAAAACCAGTCAAATCAACCTATTATATTGAATTTAAACAGTATTTTTTGTTCTTTGCGTTGGCATGCGCTTTGCAAACTATCTTTAAGCAATTACCTGCACATAAAAAGCACCAAGGAACCGTTATGCCTTACGCATCCGAAACGCTGCTGCGCGCCAGCTTCTTTGATATCACCGCTCTGGCCGCGCAGCCGGACGACATCGCCGCTAACGCGCGCTATCTCGAAGATGGCTTATTAACGCTGCGCGACGGCAAAGTGGTCAGCCTCGAAAGCTGGCAGATCGCGGAAGGGCGCGTCAATCCGGCAGAGGTTACCGATCTGCGCGGCAAACTGATTGTGCCGGGCTTTATCGATACCCATATTCATTACCCGCAAACTGAGATGATTGGTGCCTTCGGCGAGCAGTTACTCGAATGGCTGAATCACTACACCTTCCCGGTGGAAAGCCAATATCACTGTCCCGATCACTCAGCAAAAATGTCGGCGTTCTTCCTGCAGCAACTGTTATCAAACGGCACCACCACCGCGCTGGTGTTTGGTACTGTGCACAAGCAGTCGGTGGATGCATTATTTAGCGCGGCGCATCAGTTGGATATGCGCCTGATTGCCGGCAAAGTGATGATGGATCGCAACGCGCCGGAATACCTAACCGAAACGCCGGAACAGAGCTACCAGTACACGCGTGAACTGATTGAACGCTGGCATCAACGTGGTCGCCTGAGCTATGCGCTCACGCCGCGCTTTGCGCCCACCTCCTCGCCGGCGCTGCTGGAAAAAGTGCGTCAGCTGCGCGAAGAGTTTCCGGATGTCTGGATGCACACGCACTTGAGTGAAAACCAGCAGGAGATCGCCTGGGTAAAAGCCCTGTTCCCGGAGCGTGACGGTTATCTCGACGTCTATCATCATCACCAACTCACCGGCAAACGCAGCGTATTCGCCCACTGTTTGCATCTGGAAGATAAAGAGTGGCAATGCCTGCACGACACCGATTCGTCGATTGCTTTCTGCCCGACCTCAAACCTGTTTCTCGGCAGCGGCTTGTTCAATATCAAACGCTGCTGGCAGCAGGGCGTGCGCATGGGCATCGGCACCGACGTTGGCGCGGGAACCACTTTTAATTTGCTGCAAACGCTCGGCGAAGCCTACAAAGTCGGTCAGTTACAGCAGTACAAACTCAGTGCCTGCGAAGCGTTCTATCACGCCACCCTGGGCGGCGCGCACGCGCTCGATGTGGATGACGTCATCGGCAACTTTAATCCCGGTAAAGAGGCCGATTTCGTGGTGCTCGACCCGGCAGTCTCGCCGCTGCAGCAGCTGCGCCATGCCAACAGCAAAGATATCTGGGAGCGCCTGTTCGTGCTGATGACGCTGGGCGATGACCGCAACATCGCGCAGACCTGGGTGAGCGGCAAGCCGGTATGGCAGCGCGAAAGTGAGGAGCAAATCGCATGATTCAGTTTTTACTCAACAATCGTTTAGTCACCGAACACGCGCTGGATCCGAATCTCACCGTGCTCAACTACCTGCGAGGTGCGCAGCAGCGACGCGGCACCAAAGAGGGTTGCGCCTCAGGGGATTGCGGTGCCTGCACCGTTACGCTCGGTAAGGTCGTCGATGGCCAGATGCACTATCAGGCGGTCAACAGCTGCCTGACGCTGGTCAGCAGCCTGCAGGGTAAGCAACTGATCACCGTGGAAGATCTTAAACAGGGCAGCGAACTGCACAGCGTGCAGCAAGCGATGGTGGATTGCCACGGATCGCAGTGCGGTTACTGCACTCCGGGCTTTGTGATGTCGCTGTTCACCCTGCAAAAAAACAGTGATGGCTGGAATCGTCATCAGGCAGAACAGGCATTAGCGGGCAATCTCTGCCGTTGCACCGGTTATCGTCCGATCATGGATGCAGCGCAGCAGGCCTGTGAACACGCACGTACAGATGCGTTCACCGCCAACGCCATCTCGCTGGTGCAGCGTTTACAGGCGCTCAGCAACAATGAAGTGCAGATCATCGAAGCCGATGGTAGTCGCTGTTATCTGCCGAAAACCGTGGCGCAGCTCGCCGATCTTTATCAGCAGCATCCCGAGGCGCGTTTAGTGGCGGGCGGCACCGATCTGACACTGCAGATCACCCAGCAGTATCAACGCTTGCCGCTGTTGATTGCGCTGGAGCAGGTTAACGAACTGAAGATTTGCCACCAGGATCAAGACCATATTTATCTCGGTGCCGCCGCCTCCTTGCACCAGTGCTACCAGTTTTTGGCGCAGCAGATCCCGGCATTTAGCCGCATGCTGGAGCGTTTTGCTTCGCTGCAAATCCGCAATCAGGGCACGTTAGGCGGCAACATTGGCAATGCATCCCCGATTGGCGATTGTGCGCCAATGCTGCTGGCGTTGAACGCGCAACTGATATTGCAGCAGGGTGAACAGCAGAGAAAAGTTCCGCTCGATCAATTCTTTACCGCATATCGTCAAACGGTAATGCAGCCGGGTGAGTTCATTCACAGTATCACTATTCCTAAAGTGACGGCGTCACCCAACTTTACCGCATGGAAAGTAGCGAAACGCCTGGATGACGATATTTCCGCCGTGTTCGCCGCCATCAATCTGCACATCAACGATGAGGTGATTGTGGAAGCGCGTATCGCCTTTGGCGGCATGGCAGCAACACCGAAACGCGCGCTGGCAGCGGAAACAGCATTGCTTGGCCAACCGCTGAATCTCACCAGCATTGAAAAAGCCTGTGCCGCGCTGAGCGAGGATTTCCAGCCGCTGAGCGACTTCCGCGCCAGCGCCGATTATCGCCTGCAGGTGGCACGCAATCTGCTGCGCCGCTACTACGCGCAAGCGTCTGGCGAGCTGACCATTACCGAGGTGTCGCGCTATGTCTCATAACCGCCCGGAACTGAATGAAACCCTGCTGAAAACGCAGTTCGCCACCGGCATGCAAACTGGCGTGGGGCGCAGCAACAAACATGAAAGTGCCGACAAGCACGTCTCCGGTGAAGCGCTATATATTGACGATAAGCCCGATCTTCCGGGATTACTGCATCTCTGTCCGCGCCTCAGCGAGCATGCGCACGCGCGCATCACCAAACTCGATGTGCAACCCTGCTACGCGGTGCCGGGGGTGGTCAGCGTACTGACCTGGCGCGATGTGCCAGGCCTCAACGATGTTGGCCCGCTGGAGCCTGGCGATCCGCTGCTGGCGCAGGACACCATCGAATACTTCGGCCAAATTGTGATTGCCGTCGCGGCTGACTCTCCGGAAGCGGCGCGTGCCGGCGCCGCAGCAGCGATGATTGAGTATGAAGCACTTCCGGCGGTACTCGACGTGCGTGAAGCACTGGAACAGCGCTTCTTTGTGCAGCAGCCACATGTTCATCAACGCGGTGATGCTGAAGCCGCGCTGGCGCGAGCGCCTCGGCGAATTCAGGGCGAGTTTCATATCGGCGGCCAGGAACACTTTTATCTGGAAACCCAGACGGCGCTGGTGATTCCTGGCGAAGATGACAGCCTGCAGGTGTTCTCCTCCACGCAAAACCCCACCGAAGTGCAAAAACTGGTGGCGGAAGTGATGGGCATCACCATGAATAAAGTCACCATCGATATGCGTCGCATGGGCGGTGGCTTTGGTGGCAAAGAGACGCAGGCGGCGGGTGTGGCCTGTTTGTGTGCTATCGCTGCACGCCAGCTGCGTAAACCGGTGAAGATGCGTCTGGCGCGGCGCGACGATATGCAGATTACCGGCAAACGCCATCCGTTTTTTGTGCGTTACGACGTCGGCGTTGAGGCAGATGGCCGCTTCTGTGGCGTGAAAATTGATTTGGCCGGCAACTGCGGCTATTCGCTCGATCTCAGCGGATCGATTGTCGATCGCGCGATGTTCCACGCCGATAACGCCTATTATCTGGGCGATGCGCTGATCGCTGGCTATCGCTGCCGCACCCACACCGCGTCTAACACCGCTTATCGCGGCTTCGGCGGCCCGCAGGGCATGGTGGCGATTGAGCAGATCATGGATCACATCGCGCGTGAAATGGGACTGGACCCGCTTGAGCTGCGCAAACGCAACTATTACGGCAAAACCGATCGCAACATCACCCATTACCACCAGCAGGTGGAGGACAATCTGCTGGATGAGATGACCGCCCAGCTCGAAACCAGCAGCGAATATGCGGCACGTCGCCGTGAAATTAGCGCGTTTAACGCCAGCAACCGTTTTATGAAACGTGGGCTGGCGCTGACGCCGGTGAAATTTGGCATCTCCTTTACCTCCAGCTTCCTTAATCAGGCGGGCGCGCTGATTTTGATCTACACCGATGGCACGGTGCAGCTCAATCATGGCGGCACCGAAATGGGGCAGGGTTTAAACACCAAAGTGGCGCAGATTGTGGCGGAAGTGCTGCAAATCGATATCAGCCAGATTCAGGTCACCGCCACCGATACCGGCAAAGTGCCGAACACCTCGCCAACGGCCGCCTCTAGCGGCGCCGATCTTAACGGCAAAGCGGCGCAGAATGCCGCGCAAATCCTGCGCGAGCGCATGACCGAGATGCTGTGTCAGCAGCATCAATGTGCTGCTGGCGCGGTGAGCTTTAGCAACGGCATTGTGCGCGTCGGTGAGAAGCACTTCACTTTTGCTCAGGTGGCGCAGCTTGCCTGGCTTAACCAGGTGCCGCTCTCTGCCACCGGCTTCTATAAAGTGCCGGGCATCCATTACGATCGTGCTGCCGGACGCGGCAAACCGTTCTATTACTTCTCTTACGGCGCCGCCTGCTGTGAAGTGTTGGTCGATACTTTGACCGGCGAATACCGCCTGCTACGCGCCGATATTCTGCATGATGTGGGCGCCTCGCTGAATCCCGCTATCGATATCGGGCAAGTGGAGGGCGGTTTCGTGCAGGGCATGGGCTGGCTCACCTGCGAAGAGCTGGTATGGAATGATAAGGGCAAACTGCTCACCGACGGCCCAGCCAGCTATAAAATCCCGGCGATCAGCGATGTGCCGAGCGATTTGCGCGTCACGCTGGTGGAGAATCGCAAAAATCCGCAGGACACGGTGTTCCATTCGAAAGCCGTTGGCGAGCCGCCCTTTATGTTAGGCATTGCCGTATGGTGTGCGTTACAGGATGCCGTCGCCAGCGTCGACAACTATCGCCGCCATCCGCAACTGGATGCACCCGCCACGCCAGAGCGGGTGTTCTGGGGGATTCAGCGCTTATCAGGAGCAGAGCATGATTTATCATGACTGGATCAGCGTGCTGCACAGCCTGCGCGAAAAGCGCGAAAGCTGCGTGCTTATCACCGTGCTCAGCGAGCGTGGCTCGGTACCGCGCGATCGCGGCAGCAAGATGGTGGTGAGCGCTAGCGATACGTTTCTGACGATTGGCGGTGGTCATCTTGAATATCAGTGCATTGCGCAAGCGCGTGCCATGCTGCAGCAGCGGTGCACGCAACCGCGCAGTGAAGAGTTCGCGCTGGCCGCACGTCTCGGCCAGTGCTGCGGCGGTCACGCCACGTTGCTGTTTGAACCGCTGATGCAGCATCAGCCAGAAATTCACCTGTTTGGCGCCGGTCATGTTGGCCAGGCGTTGGTAAATTTACTGGCAACCTTACCGTGCCATATCACCTGGATTGATAGCCGCGCCGCGCAGTTTCGCGCGGTACCGGCTGGCGTCACGGTGCGCCAGGTCGACGATCCTATCGACTGTGTGCGGGAAGCCGCCCCCGACAGTTACTTTGTGGTGATGACCCACGATCATCCGCTGGATCTGGCGCTCAGCGAGGCGATTCTGCGCCGCGGCGATTTCCGCTATGCCGGAGTGATTGGCTCGGCGACGAAAGCCCAGCGCTTTCGTTATCGGCTAGAGGGCAAAGGCATTGCCAGCGAATCCGTTGCGCGCCTGCGCTGCCCGATTGGTTTAGCGGATGTGAAGGGCAAGTTGCCGGCGGAAATTGCCGTGGCGGTGGCGGGCGAAATCATCAGCGTTTATCAGCAGCAGGCGATAAGTTGTTGAGTGAGGTGGAAACTGCCAGGATAGAAACATCCCGCCGCCGCCGTGCGGCGTTGCTGATTATCAGGAGCGATAATGACTTCACGAGCCAATCCGTTTTTCACCACCAGCAGTTTGCCGTATCAAACGCCACCCTTTGATCAGATTCAGGAAGACGATTTTCTGCCTGCGCTGGAAGCAGGTATTGCAGAGAAACGCCGCGAAGTGGCGGCGATTGCCAGCAATCCGGATGCGCCAAGCTTTGCCAACACCTATGAGGCGCTGGAGCGCAGTGGTCAGCTATTAAAACGCGTCAATCTGGTGTTTGGTGCGATGACATCCGCCAATACCAGCGATCGCTTACAGGAAATCGACGAGCAGATTACGCCACAGCTCACCGCGCTGAATGATGAAATTTGCCTCAACAGCCAGCTGTTTGCCCGCCTCGATAGCGTTTATCAACAGCGCGGTTCGCAGTGTCCGGATGCCGAAGCGATGCGTCTGGTGGAAGTCACCTGGCAACATTTCCAGCTGGCGGGTGCCAGCCTGAGCGAAGCCGATAAAACCCAGCTGCGCGCCTGTAATCAGGAGCTGGCGAGCCTCAGCACCCGTTTCGGCAACAAGCTGCTGGCCGCCACCAAAGCCGGTGCCTATATAGTGAGTGATGTGGCAGCGTTAGCCGGCCTAAGCGATGAAGAGCTGGCGCATGCCAAAGCCGCAGCAGAAGCCCGCGGTTTCGCGGGAGAATGGTTGATCGCGCTGCAAAACACCACCCAGCAACCGGCGTTGCAATCGCTGCACGTGCGCGCCACGCGTGAAGCGCTGTTCCAGCGGGCGTTGACGCGCAGTGAGCAGGGCGATGAAAACGACACGCGCGACATCGTGTTACGCATGGCGCAACTGCGTGCCCAGCAGGCGAGTCTGCTCGGTTTCAAAACCTATGCCGCGTGGAGCATGCAGGACCAGATGGCGAAAACGCCGGATGCCGCGTTTGCCTTTATGCGTAACATTGTGCCTGCCGCGCGAGCACGCGCCGAACGCGAAGCCGCTGATATCCAGCGCGCCATTGAGCAAGCGCATCACAGTTTCCCGCTGCGCGTCTGGGACTGGAATTTCTATGCCGAGCAGGTACGCAAAGATAAATACGCGCTGGATGAGAGCCAAATCCGCCCTTATTTTGAGCTGAACAACGTGCTGGAGAAGGGCGTGTTTTGGTCCGCCAGCCAGTTGTTTGGCATCCGTTTCAGCCAGCGCCACGATCTGCCGGTGTATCATCCGGACGTCAACGTTTACGAGATCTTCGATGCCGACGACACGCCGCTAGCGCTGTTCTACACCGATTTCTTCAAGCGTGATAACAAAAGCGGCGGCGCGTGGATGAGTAATTTTGTCGATCAGAGCACGCTGCTCGGCACCAAGCCGGTGATCTACAACGTCTGCAACTACACCAAGCCGCAGGCTGGCCAGCCTGCGCTGCTGAGCTGGGATGAGGTGATCACGCTGTTCCATGAATTTGGTCATGCGCTGCACGGTTTATTTGCCACGCAGCGTTATCCGAGCTTGTCCGGCACCGCCACGCCGCGCGATTTTGTTGAGTTCCCGTCGCAGATTAATGAACATTGGGCCAGCAACGAAGCGGTGTTTGCTAACTATGCGCGTCACTACCAAAGCGGCGAGGCGATGCCTGGCGAATTGCGTGACAAGATGGTGCGTGCCGCGAAGTTCAACAAAGGCTACGACATGACCGAGCTACTGGCCGCAGCGCTGCTTGATTTGCAGTGGCATTCTCTGACCACAGATGATAATCCGCAGGACGTCAGCCACTTTGAGCTGCAGGCGCTGGCCGCCGAAAACATTGCACTGGCCGCAGTGCCGCCGCGTTATCGTTCCAGCTATTTCCGTCACATCTGGGGCGGCGGCTATGCAGCAGGTTATTACGCCTATATCTGGACGCAGATGCTGGCCGACGATGGCTATCAAGCCTTTGTCGAGCGCGGCGGATTAACGCGCGAAAACGGCCAGCAGTTCCGCGAGCATATCCTGTCACGCGGCAACAGCACCGACCTGCAGCATCTGTGGCTGGCATGGCGCGGCAAAGCGCCGGAGATCGGTCCGATGCTGAAAAACCGTGGGTTAGAGGAAGCGTAACGATTCTTTGTAGGGTCGCCATTCATGGCGACCCGGTTCACCCAAACGGCCCGCCTTCAATGGTATCAATCATCCCGGCCAGCACGCGCTCGCCGGTTTCGTTTTTCAAATCCGCGTACCACGCCGCAGTCACCTCTGCATCTTTCGCATGCGTCACATCGCAGCGCTTGCGCGCCTTAAGGACCAGATCTTTGGTGCGATCCACGCGCCGTGCTTCGTAGCGCAGCAACGCATCCTCAATCCCCAGCGAATGCGACGCCAGCGTCTGCGCCAGCACCACCGCATCTTCCATTGCCGCACAGCCACCTTGCCCAATATCCGGCGTGGTGCTGTGCGCCGCATCGCCCAGCAAGGCCACACGCCCTTTGACGAAACGGCTGAAGGGTTCGATATCGTGAATTTCTACCCGATTAGTGGTTTGCGGATTGAGGCTTTCAATTAAGCGCTGCACCGGTTCGGCCCAGCCGCTGAAGTAGCCTTTAAGATCGTTTTTCAGCGTCGCGCGATCTTCCGGCAGGCCTTTGGCTAGCGGGACATCGAAGAAGAAGTAGAAGCGATTATCGCTGACCGGCATCAGCGACACGCGCTTGCCTTCGCCGACAAAGGTGGTCCACTGATCGGCAGGCGCGATGGTTTCATCAATGGTTACCAGGCCGTTCCAGTTCACGTAGCCGGCATAACGCCGCTCCACGCGCTCGCCGAGCACATAGTGACGAATCACCGAATGCGCACCATCGGCGGCAATCAGGAAATCGCCCTCGGCCTGGCTGCCATCATCAAACCAGGCGGTGACACCTTGTTCGGTTTGCTCTACCTGCGTTACGCGCTTGCCGAAGCTGATGCGCGAACGTCCGTAGGTATCGATTAGCATTGCCTGTAACTCAGCGCGCGCCACCGGATAGGGATATTCACCCACCTGCTGCACCAATGGCTTCATGCTGAAACGGGTGAGCGTATGACCGCTGTGCGCATCGTTATAGGCCATAAACGCCATGTTGCCCCCCAGCGCGCGCAGCGGCTCTTTCATACCTAACGCGTTGAGGCATTTGACGCCGTTTGGCCAGATAGAGATGGCTGCGCCCACTGGCTTCATCTCTTTCACCGCTTCAAACACCGCCGTGGTAAATCCCGCCTTTTCTAGCGCAATCGCAGCACTCATACCGCCAATGCCTGCGCCAATCACAATCGCTTTCATAACCGTCTCCTTTGCTATACAGAAGAGATTGCAACTTTTGTACCAAATTGGCGGATTGACCGAACTGCGGCTATCTACTTGATTTTATTTTGAAGCAGCAGCATTCAACCTGGCTATGCTGCACTACGATGGCACGCAACGATGCACTGGATAAGGGCAATTTATGCGTGATGATGAATCAAATGTTTCAGCATGGTAATTGGCCGCGCAACAGCCATACTCTTTACACCCTTTCTGCGAGGAATCACTCATGAAGTGGATCATGGTTTTCGCGTTGCTGTTCAGCACCAGCGTGCTGGCACAACCGCAATGGCAGCCGGAGCGCAAAGCACCGGTGGTGCAACTCACGCCGATCGCCGCCAAGTGCGATGTTTCAGCGTGTCAGCAAAACTGCTATGTGCAGCAATCACAGTGTAAAAACGATAACAACGGCGGCTGCGGCTCGCTGGCACAAATTTGTGTACAAAACTGTTCCAGCCAGTGTCGCTAAGTGAAATAAATCTGTCATAACCGATGACTGGTCGCCATGAATGGTGACCCTACAGGCGTGACAGCAATGATGATTCAGGAATAGGCATTGATGCTGCAGCGCGGGTGTTGAGGCGACATCCCAGCCCGCTGAGTGAGTGAGGGATTCCAGGGCGAGCCGCAGGGATGCGGCGAGAGGCGGCGCTGAGCAGGAGCGAATCGCCGCCGGTCCGTCAGGAATCGCGATTGAGTGAAGGCACCGCGTAGCGGCGGGATGGGCTGGCGCAGGGCCCGGGAGTGCAGAGGGCGCGGCCAGGCGTCCTCTGCTCGGTCGCCGCACGGCATAGCTGAAACTGCCCCAGCCGAGGGCGAACGAAAGTCGCTCAGCGCTTAACTGATCGGCATTACGCCATCAATGGCGACCCTACGAAAGCCGTACCAGCAGGTAGGGTGCGCATGTAGTTAGGCTTTAATTCGCCGGTCAAGCGTGAAGGGCACTGAAGTGGCTTGGGCGATAAGGGCTGCAGCGGCGGGATGATCGGGATGCAAAATGGCATTGTCTTCACCGGTCAAAATGCTCGGCACCGTCAGCAGCAGAGGCAATTTACTCTCCAGATTGAGAAATGCCGCGCCAATCGCCTGTGTCTCTTCCTGCTGCTGATATTTGTGCCAGTCGCTGGGCAGTTTGCTGCTGTCCAGCGCCATAATTTCGCTCTCCGGAATCGGCACGGTAAAGATCACAAAGCGACTCTTCTCCAGCATGGCTTTGCCCGTATGCACCACCAGTTCGAGCGTGGCGAGCGCCTTTGAGCTGCTGAGGTAAACCGTTTTAATGCCGGGCGGATTCCAGCGGCCGCCCCATTTTTCTGCGCCAGCGCCGCTAAACGCCTCGCTGGAGTACTCTTCTTTCACTAAACGATAAAACAGTCGGTAGGGAGCATCCGGTTCCTTCCGTTGCGTCATTACACAATCACTCCGTGTTCCAGACGGCCAATCAGCGTTAACACCGCATCACACCCTGCGGGCGTGCTGAGCATATCCATGGGCAAGGCATCATCCAGTGCCAGTGCAGGTTGATACATCCAGTGCATTGCGGCGTCAACGTCGCCCGCAAACAATTGCAGTACAGCATCCAGAATTTCGAACACCTGATAAACCCGCGCGCCTTGCTCGACGGAGAGCTGCGAACCGGCTTTCTCGCGACGACGATAGGTATTGCGATCGATTGAAACCATTTGGGCAACGTCGAGCGGCGTCGCTTTGAGCACCGTGGCAGCGCGTTCAACAATAGCGACATCCAGGCCCTCGGTTATCAGCTGGTGTGCTTTCAGCGGATTGCGTGGCAAGCCCATCTGATCCATAAAGGATTGATGGACGTGCTGGATCAGCGTCGGGTCAAAGACGCGCGCGGCATTGCCGTGATTGAAAGGGGATGCAGTTGTCATAACAACCTCCTGTGCAATGTTCATTTGAACATTTTGATAGTTCAAGTGTACAGCACTGCACAGAGGTTGTCATTTTTTGTCCACGCGTAAAAATAAACGGCGATTAATCCACAATAAATAACGTTGCGCCCTGAGTCGTTGAGGAGCGATGTGCTTCCGCATTGTCCGCAACCTGATAACTAACGCCAGCGGTTAAGGTGAAGGTGCGTCCATCATCCAGCTCGGTCACCATTTCACCCTGCAGGCACAGCAAAATATGTCCTTTACTGCACCAGTGATCCGCCAGATACCCCGCTGAATACTCGACCATGCGCACGCGAATATCGCCGAAGCGCTGGGTACGCCACAGCGCAAAGCCCTGTTCGCCGGGATGCGTTTCCGGTGCGATGTCGTCCCAGGTGGTGATGCCAAAAGGAAGCTGATTGATTTGCATGCGGATACCCTAATGATGTTAAGGCATACATGATTAGCAGCCAGCGGCCATATTAGCCAGTAAAATCAACTGGCTTCCTGCCACATCTCGCGCATTGCCAGCTCCAGCTTTTTAAACACCCGATAGCGCGAGTCATGGAACGCAAAACGTTCCGCACGCGGCGGCAGTTCGCCAGGATTGATCTGCACCGCCTGCTGCGCGGCTGCGGCGAGATTACGCCATGCGCCGACGCCCACCCCGGCACACAAGGCGGCGCCCAGCGCACCGGTCTCTTTGCACTCTGCCACGCGGATAGGAATGCCCAACACATCGGCAAACATCTGCGGCCAGATACAGCTGCGCGCCGCGCCGCCGGACAAAATCGCATGGGTAAACGGAATGCCGGCCGCACGCAAGCGATCGATATGCGCCCGATGCGCAAAGGTCACGCCTTCAAATAGCGCGAACAGCATATCGGCACGCGTATGCCAGCCGCCAAGACCGTAAAATCCGGCTTTTGCCGGTTCCGATTTGCGCCCGGAATAGAGGTAAGGATGATAGAGCGGCAGCTGCGCATTCGGTTGTACGTGGGCCACGATATCGCTGCTGCGCGCGGCGCCCTGACCGCTGCGACCGTCGTCGAATTCACGCAGGAACCAGTCCAGATTGGCCGCGGACGTGGCGCTGGCTTCAATCGCCATATAGCGATCCGTTTCAATAATCGAGTTCATAAACACCGGACGCAGATAATCAGGTTTATCCACCACCACCTGATTGATGCTCCAGGTGCCTGCCACAATCGATGCTTCGCCGCTGTTAACCACGCCCGAACCCACCGCGCTGGCCACCACATCGAAAATACCGGCCACCACCGGAATGCCGCCAGGTAAACCGGTGAGCTGAGCTGCCCGTGCGGTGACATGGCCGACCACCTCACAAGATTCACGCAGTGCGGGTAACAGAGCGAGGGCATCTTCGATGCCGTACAGCGCCAGCAGTTCACGGCTGTAACCCCGTTGGCGATAATCAATCAAACCGGCGCCGGCGGCATCCGAAAAATCTGCGCTAATGGCACCACTGAGGAAATGGGCGATAACGTCTTTGGCGCAGAGTAAATGGCCGATCTGCGCCCAGCGTTCGGGCTGATGCTGCTTGATCCAGCTAATCAAAACCGGCGTGGCCGCGGGCCAGGGTTTTTGCAGTGAAATCTGGTAAATGCGCTGGTCTGCGCCGCTGCTTTCCAGCGCCTGCACCGTTTCACTGGCGCGATGATCGATAGACTGAATACCAAACAGCGGCTGCTGCTGTTTATCCAGCGCGTACAAGCCGTTGCCGTGGCCGGCAGCGCCCACCGCGATCACATCACTCGCTGGCGTTCCTGCCTGTTGCAAACAGCGGCTCACGGCAGCGCTAACGCCATGCCAGATATCCGCGACCGGCCGTTCGGCGTAACCTTCCTGCGGCCGATGCGTTTCGCCAGCGCACTCGGCAACGGACAAAACGCGCCCGCTGAGATCAAACAGCACCGCTTTGATCATGGTGTTTCCGGCATCAATACCGACTATCTTCATATCCGACTCCGTTCCATTCGCGAAGACGGCGCACCGCTTAAGCGCCGGTGCAGGTAAGGCTTAACCCTGCTGATAGATTTCCAGTGCGTCCGGGCCGCTGGCGCCCTGATGAATAATCGCCATCAGCGCTTTCACCACGCGTGACGGATTATTGTGCTGATAAACGTTGCGGCCATACACCATGCCGCTGGCACCTTGCGCCATCAGCGCGGCGCTTTTTGCCAGCACGCCCGCCAGCTCGCCTTTGCCGCCGCCGCGTACCAGCGTGGGGCAGCGCGCCGCTTCGACCACGCGATGAAAATCTTCCACGTGTTCGGTGGGATCGGCTTTGATGATATCCGCACCCAGCTCACGCGCCAGGCGCACCAGCGGCACAATCTTCTCCACATCGCCAAGGGATCCATACGCCGCGCCTTGCCCGGCGGGCGCCATTACCAGCGGTTCAATCATCAGCGGCATGCCATAGCGATCGCACGCCTGGCGCAGGCGGCCAATATTCTCGACGCACATGCGGAAAATACCCGGCTCATCGGGGATCAGATAGAGATTCACCACCACCGCAGCGGCGTCCATCTGCAGCGCGGCGAGAATCGGCTCATCGGGATTGTGCAGCACCGCCCACATTTCACGATGGCGCGCGGCGTTGTAGGCGTTGCCGACATCGGTGCGCATCACCAGCGCCGGTTTGCGCCCGGCGACGCGCTGCAGCAAATCGGCCTGGCCGTAATTCACCTGAATCGCATCCGGCTGTGCGGCGATCAGGTTATCCATCACTGCCTCTATATTCTCCAGCCCGATAAGAAAATCCGGCTCGTTGGCGATGCCATGATCGATCGCCACATCCAGACATTTGCCGTGTTGCAACAGGCGATGCATGCGCACTTTATTGGTGACTGACATGGGGTATTTCCTCCTGAAAAACGGTGGGGTAAAGACCGGTGAGGCCGTGTAAACGCGCCAGATTGTCGCAGCCGCGTTGCAGCTGCTGCGCGCGTTCGGTGTCGCTCCAGCCCAGCGTGGTCGCCATTAACTGGGCAATTTCCTGCACCAGCGGGGCGTTGAGTTCACCGCAAATCGCCAGCGAGGTGCGGCGCACCAGCAGATCTTCCAACTGGCACACCTGCTCGTGCTCAATCAGATAGCGCAGTTCGAGGTCGCTGTACGCCGCATGATGCTGCAGCGGTTGCTCGCCGTGCTGCTGAATCAGCGCCAGCAGCGGCAGGGCGCGGCTACCGTAGCGTTTAGCCAACTGCCTGACGCGCGGCAGCGGCACGGCAAAACGCTGCGCCAGCTGAGCCAGCCACGGCGTTTGCTCTGAAGGTTGCGGGAAGTCACGGCCACCGCCAATCGGCACCTCGCCGCTGGAGAGCTGGCGCTTTTCCCCCAGCAGACGTAACACCCGATCCGCCGCTTCTTCACCGAACTGGCGGAAAGTGGTCCATTTGCCGCCCACCAGACACAGCGTGCTCCAGGCGCGATTGACGTCGGGCGGCAGCATCACTAATGAGTGATTACGCGAGATTTGGCCGTTGAGTTTGGCATCGCTGGCAGGTAGCGGACGCACGCCGCAGAAGGTGTAAACAATGGCTGAATCAGGCACTTCAACCTGCGGAAAGACGAAGCGCAGCGAGTCGAGGATATAGGCCTTTTCATCCTCTTCGCACACCACCGCATCAGGATCATCAACGCGGATATCGGTTGAACCCACCAGCACCTTGCCGAACCACGGGAACATGATGCAGACCCGGCCTTCCTGATTTTCGAAGTAGACCATTTCGCCATCCAGCATATGCAGCAGCTCAGGGTGATCGAGGATCAGATGCGATCCTTTGGTGCCGCCAATCAGCTTCGGCAGGTCGTCGCGAGCAGAGAGTCGTTGATTGAGCTGATCGATCCACGCGCCACCGGCATTCACCAGCACGTGCGGTTGCAGGCGAAAGCGCTCGCCGCTTAGCGCATCCTGCAACACCACGGTTTCACCCTCGGCGCTGACCAGCTGCAGATAGTTGAGCGCCAACGCATCCGGACACGCCTTTTCAGCATCATCAATGAGCTCAAATCCCAGACGTTCCGGCGCGCTGATCCACGCATCGTAGTAACTGGCGCTGTATTTCACCCAGGGCGCGAATCCCGGCCAGCGATCGCGCGTGGCGGCTTCATTACGCACCTGATGCTTCGGCATCGAACCATACTGGCGGGTGTAGATATCGTACAGGCTGAGCCCGGTTTTAATCAGCAAGGCACCGCGCCGCGTGGGTTTATCACTGAGTCGCAGAAAGCGGCGCGTGGCGTTGATTAACCCCCCCGCGAGATTGTCGATCGGCACCGTGGTGCGCAGCGGAAAGACATAGTGCGAGGCATTTTTTAACAGGCGATCGCGCTCGGTAACCGACTCTTTCACCAGCGTAAACTCACCGGTTTCCAGATAACGCAATCCACCGTGGATCATGCGCGACAGCGCACCGCTGGCCGCCTGGCACCAGTCGCTTTTCTCCACCAGAATCGCCGGAATACCTTGCAGCGCCAGTTCACGGAAGGTACTGATGCCGTTAATGCCGCCGCCGACAATCAACACCGGCGTGGAAGACCGCTGGCGCAGGGCGCTCAGACGCTGTTCACGCGTTTGCCTATTACTCATGGTTCGCTCCTCGGCTGATGGCCAGTTCCAGTACGCCAGCCGCAGTGGATTCATCTGTGACTATCCCTTGCAGCCACTGACCGTGCAGGGCGCAGTGAATCGGGTCGACTTTGTCACGCCCGGCCACCACGGCCATGGAAAAGGGAATGCGCTGCAGTTCGGGCAAGGTCAGTCCGACTAAACGACGGTTAGCGTCAAACGGGGCGGGCTGGCCGTTGGCATCCAGCAGCCAGGCTAGCAGTTCACTGCGCGCACCGCTGGTTTCGATGCTGGCCGAAGCGTGGCGTGCCGCCAGGTTGAGATCGTAATAGCTGGAACTGTCGCTATGAATCGATCCTAATCCCACCACCGCCAGCGTGGCATTGCGCGCTTTATCCAGCACCTGTTCGACGGCGCTGATGCCCATCAGCATGTCGCGTTCGTCGGCAGAATCGGTAAACAGCGGGGCGTGGATCTGCCAGGCGTGCCCGCCAAGCCGCGCGGCCATTTCCGATGCCACATGATTAACATCGGTGTAGTGTTTGCCTTGCACGCAGCCCAGGGCAGGCACCACCTGCACGTCGTACTTTCGCGTCGGCTGCAGGGCGTCAACTAACGCGCTGACGCCTTTGCCACCGGTGATGGCAATCACATCACCATCCTTTAGGCGTGAAAGCAGATACTCTGCCGCCGCCGCGCCAACCATCTGCAGGCTATGATCCTCGCTGCGCGCCACGTTGGGCGCGACCACCACCTGTTGCAGCTGGCCGAGCGCGGCCAGATCGCTCTCCAGCTGGTGCGCAGACAGCCACGGTGATTTGATGGTGATCTCCACCATACCGCTCTCTTTACCCTGACGAATCAGCCGATTGACGCTGGCCACCGACAGGCCGGTCTCCACCGCGATATCTGACTGCTTCTTACCGTCGAGGTAATACATCACCAGTACCTGGTAAATCTGACGCGCACTATGAAACGCGGGATGTTCACTAGCAAATTCCATGGGCGATAAGTCCTTATGCAGCACGGTATTTATTCAGTAAGTGATCGATGGACACCGCCGCTAGCAGGATGAGACCTTTGATCAGCTCCTGCCAGTAAACGGAAACGTTAATTAAAATCAGCGAGCTGGTAACAATCGACAGCAGCGCCACACCCAGTACCGCGCCGAGAATCGATCCGGTGCCGCCTTTCAGGCTGGCGCCGCCAATCACCGCCGCCGCAATAACATTCAGCTCCATGCCGACACCAAAGGTGGGCGTGGCCGAGCCGAGCCGCGCCATATAGATGATGCCAGCTACACCGGCGAGCGTTGAGGTCAGTACCGTGACCCACAGTTTGATGCGATTGATATTAATGCCGGAGTAAGCGGCGGCACGTTCGTTGCTGCCGGTATAAAAGACTTTGCGAAAAAGGGTGGCTTTGCGCAGCAGGACGTCAAACAACGCAACCAGGACAAAAAACAGCACGATGACAAACGGAATGCCCCAGATCGCGCCCTGGCCGATGAATTTGAAACTCACGGGCAGAGTAAAGAGTGAGAGCGGCGTGCCCTGAGTCACAATCATGCACAGGCCACGCACAATCACCATCGCCGCCAGCGACGCGATAAAGTGGCTGAGGCCGATTTTGGTCACGGTTAATCCCATCAGCAAACCGACCAGCGCCGCCGCGCCAATGCCGCCCAGGCTTGCCAGCCAGGGATCGATGCCGCTCAGGAACAACTGTCCGGCGACCACCATTGATAGACAAACCACCGCACCAACGGAGAGATCGATACCGCCGACAATCAGCAGAATGGTCATGCCGATAACGACGATGCCTTCAATGGAAAACGACAGCAGCATCGCCTTCATGTTGGCCCAGGTGAGAAAGTAGGGCGAGGTAAAGCTCATCACCACGAAGATCAGCGCAATGATGACAATCAATCCCACTTCGCGCTGCTTATGTATGCCGCCGAACAGCGACCAGCGGGATTTTTGCAGGGTGGGCAGGGTGGTATTCATGGTCATACGGCCTCCGCTTCGGGAATGATGCCAGCGGCGAGCCGCATCAGGTTCTGTTCTGTCATGGCTGCACCGGCCACTTCGCCGCTGATGCGCCCTTCATGAATCACGATGATGCGATCGCACAGGCCAATTAACTCAGGTAGCTCCGACGAAATCACCACCAGACCCACACCGTTCGCCGCCAGTTTGGCGAGAATGCTATAGATTTCCGCCTTGGCGCTGACATCCACACCGCGCGTTGGCTCGTCGAGAAACACAATTTCCGGTTGCACCGAGAGCACGCGCGCCAGCGCCACTTTTTGCTGATTACCGCCCGACAGCGAAGAGACCGGATCGCTCAACTTGCCGTGCTTCAGTTTCACCTGCTGTGCCAGCGCTTCAGCCTGCTGCCGCTCGCGACGCGGACTGAGTAGCAGCCGATGATGACTCACCGCATTAATATCCAGCGCCGAGATATTCCATTCGATTGGCATCGCCAAAAACAGCCCGGCATCTTTGCGATCTTCCGATAAATAGACCATGCGCTGTGCGATGCTGGCGGCGTAATTGCGCAGCGTTACCGCTTCGCCTTTAATCCGGATTACGCCGCGTTTGGTTGGCAACAAACCACAAACTCCCTGGGCGATCTCACTGCGTCCGGCGCCCATCAATCCGCCAATACCGAGGATTTCACCGGGACGCAGATCAAACTGGATATCGTGGAAGTGTTTGCCATCGCCCAGTTCGCGCACTTCCAGCAACGGCGACGCCGCACTAACCGGACGTTTATCTGGATAGAGCTGCGACAGTTCACGTCCGACCAACCGGGTAATCACCTCATCGGGCGTCATACTCTGCAGCGTCGCACTGTGAACGGTGCGGCCATCGCGCAGGATGGTGATGTGCTGGCACAGCGCAAAAATTTCCGCCATGCGATGGCTGATATACACCACCGCGATCCCTTGCGCCTGCAGTTGGCGCACAATGGTAAACAGCGTCTGGGCTTCCGGTTCGGTCAGTGCGGCAGTGGGTTCATCCAGAATCAGCAGGCGGCAATCGAGCGTCAACGCTTTGGCAATCTCCACCAGTTGCTGCTGCGACAGGGAGAGCTCGCCGACCTTGCGGGTTACCGCTATCGGCGCCAGGCGGTTCATCACCTGTTGGGCCTTTTCACGCAGCACTTTATGCGGCATCAGCACGCCACGCTGGCTGGCGGCGTGCGCCATCCAGATGTTTTCGTACACGCTGATATCCGGGCATAAGGCAATTTCCTGATGCACCAAACCAATACCCAGCTGTTGCGCTTCGCGCGGCGAACGGATGGTCACCGCCTTACCCTCCAGCAATATTTCACCGCCGTCCGGACGCAAAATGCCATCAATGATATTCATCAGCGTCGATTTACCCGCGCCGTTCTCGCCGGCCAGCGCATGAATTTCACCGGCGCGCAGGGTGAGATCCACGCCCTGTAAAGCCCGCACCGCGCCAAAGCTTTTACTGATGCCGCGCAATTCCAGTAGTGCCGTCATGATCGTCACCTTTACTCGTTGATGCCTTTGGTACCACGGCGTTTCAGATAGGCATCCCAGCGGAAATCGTCGGCATTGTCTTTTGTCACCACCGCGTAGCCGTTATCGAGGATCGGGAAGGCGAAGGGATTGGTGCCGGTGCGTTTGGCATCATTCATGGGATCGATCAGCTCAGGATGGGCGGCGAGGAAAAGCGTCATAAAGCCCATGTAACCCTGAATGCCCTGATTCGGGTTGATGGCGCCAAACACCTCGCCGCTTTTGATCATATCCAGCACCTTGGCGTTAACATCGACGGTCATCACTTTCACTTTGCCGCCATTTTCCGCGACCGCCTGAGCGGCACCAATCGCCGAACTGGCTTCCGGCATAAAGATACCCTTCAGGTTGGGATTGGCCTGCAGCATCGAGAGTACGGCGTTGTAGGCCTTAGAAGGATCCTGGTTGGTGGCGGCGCGCGCGACCAGTTTGCTATCCGGGAAGGCGGTTTTCATTTCATTGATAAAGGCGCTAACGCGGCGATCGTGATTATCCTGACCCGGGTTTTCCAGCACCGCAAACTCGGCGCCTTTGCCCATCGCCTTGCCGAGTTCATCAGCGGCAGCTTTCCCTTCGCGGAAGTTGTCTGAGGTGATATAAGCCACGCGTTTGCTGTTAGGCGAATCGGCGGCGAAGGTAACGACCGGAATACCCATTTCGGCGGCACGATTAATCGGCTCAATAAAGGGATCGGGATTCATGGGATGCAGGAAAATGCCAGCGGGTTTTTGCGCCAGGATCTGCTCAAAGCTGGAGAGCTGTTGGTTAACGTCATAAGCCGGCGTTCCACCGTAAACGGTTTTACAACCGAGCTGATGCGCTGCCTGTTTAAACATTTCATACACCGGGAACCAGTATTCAACCCCGGTTACCATCACGTTCATGTAGTAGGTTTCGCCGGGCTTACAGCGAAATTGAGGCGCGTCATCAGCGGCGCTTACGGTGCTGGTGAAACTGCTCGCTAAGCATAAACTGGCGAGAAGTGCGGTGATTTTTTTCATGTTTTTTCCCCGGAACTGACGCTGAATGTGTATGGCTCAGCCGTGACAACAAAACGCGGAAAAACGAGCCGGGGCGAAATTGAAAATTATTTCTAATGCGTGAAATAATTTTCACAAGGTATAAAAGCTGGCGCGGGAAAGATCAATTTATGGTTAATGAATTGTTTCGTAGTTGTGATTGTGTTCACTAATTGCCCATTGATCCCGGCTCAAACCAAAATTTTCATATGAAATCGATCCAATCTTTTTAATGTGACCTTCATCGATATTTTGAGGTTGCGTGATTGTTAAGTGCTGCCCATTTGTTATGAATGAAGCTTACTTAAGTTTCGAATGAAGCAATCAAGCCAACAAATCGGAGCAGCAAATGAATACAACGTTCACCTCATTGCAACAACCTGATGATTTCAAACAAAACGTTCGCCTGATGAAAAAAGTGCTCAGAGAGCAGATCGGCGATGTAGAAGGGCTGTTTGAACAAGTCAGAGCGAAAATCGTCAGCGAAATAGCGGCAGCGCGTGCAGAAGAAGCGCAATACGGTTCAGCCTGGCCGCAGGTTAGCCAGGAAGATATCGCTGCCGGGCGTATCAGCGAACAGGTGAAGGATCATATTCGTCGGCGCGGTTGTGTGGTGGTCAAACAGACCTTCAGCCGCGATCAGGCATTGGCGTGGGATGAATCGATGCTCAAGTACCTCGATGACAACGATTTCGACAACGTCTATACAGGCCCAGGTGATAACTTCTTCGGTAATCTTGAGGCTTCACGCCCGGAAATCTATCCGATTTACTGGAGCGAGGCGCAAATGTCAGCGCGCCAAAGTGACGCCATGGCGCAGACACAATCCTTTCTCAATCGCCTGTGGAAGTTTGAGTCGCGCGGTACACGCTGGTTCGAGCCAGACGTCAGCATTATCTATCCCGATCGCATTCGCCGCCGTTTGCCTGGCACCACCTCGAAAGGGCTCGGCGCGCATACCGATTCCGGTGCGCTGGAGCGCTGGCTGCTGCCGGCTTATCAGCAGGTGTTCAGCAAAATCTTCACCCATCAGTTTGATCAATACGATCCATGGGATGCCGCACACCGCACCGAAGTGAATGAATATCAATCTGGCACCACCACCAAATGCTCGGCATTCCGCACCTTCCAGGGCTGGACCGCGCTGTCAGATATGCAGATTGGGCAGGGCCTGTTGCATGTGGTGCCGGTGCCAGAAGCGATGGCCTATTTGCTGCTGCGTCCGCTGCTGAAGGATGTGCCGGAGGATGAGCTGTGCGGCGTTGCGCCGGGTAAAGTGCTGCCGGTTTCCGCGCAGTGGCATCCTGAGTTGATTGAGGGGTTATGCTCGATTCCTGCGCTGCAAGCCGGCGATTCGGTGTGGTGGCACTGTGATGTGATCCATTCGGTTGCGCCGGTTGACGATCAGCAAGGCTGGGGCAATGTGATGTACATTCCCGCTGCGCCGCTGTGTGAGAAAAACGCCGCCTACGCCAGCAAAGTGGCACAGGCGCTGGCCAGCGGGGCTTCGCCGGGTGATTTTCCACAGGAGGATTATGAAACCCAGTGGCGCGATCGTTTCACGCTCGATGCACTGAATGCCAATGGGCGCCGCAGTCTGGGATTGCGCTAAATTTCTGGTAAGCTTGGCAAAAATCTTTCAGTAGCGGGTGTTATGAACGCACGTCATCAGCAAATTATCCAGTTGGTTAGTGAACGCGGCAGCGTCAGCGTCAATGAGCTGGCGCAAAACACCGGCGTTTCGGAAGTGACCGTGCGTCAGGACCTCAATCTATTGGAGAAAGGCGGCTTTCTGCGCCGCGTGCACGGTTCTGCCGTGGCGGCAGAAAGCGATGATGTGGGCGCGCGCATGCAGACCCGCTTTGCGGTGAAGAAGCGTCTGGCAGAGCACGCTGCGTCGTTGGTGAACAGCGGTGAAACGGTGTTCATTGAAGGCGGCAGCACCAATGCGTTGCTGGCACGCGAACTGAGCGATCGCAGCGATATCACCATCATCACCGTGAGCCACTACATCGCCGGATTGCTGCGTGAAAAGGGCGGCGATGTGATTATCCTCGGCGGTCTTTTTCAAAAAAGCAGCGAATCGGTGGTGGGGCCGCTGACGCGTTTATGTATTCAACATCTGAATTTCCATAAGGCGTTTATCGGCATTGATGGCTGGGATAGCGTCACCGGCTTTACCGGTCGCGACATGCTGCGCTGTGACGTGGTGAATGCCATCATGGAAAAGCCGACGCACACCATCGCGCTGACTGATTCATCGAAATTTGGTCAGATCCACCCGTTTGCGCTGGCCCCGACGCAGCCGTTTAACACGCTTATCACCGATGCCGAACTGGATGCCGCCTATCAAAAGGCGCTGCGCGCGCAGGGTGTGGCGCTGAATTTGATTTAACTATGAACCCATCATTTCGTGTGTCATTCAAGTGAAAACGGATTGATAAATTGCCTGCCCCATAGACTTGCGCGGTCAACCTGGTTCAGTTCCGCTTCGTCACATACGGTGCGCCAGTGGCTTTCGATCGACGTTTTCATCATCATGAATTGCTCATGCGCATCAGTGCGACTCAACGCAAAATGATGGGCCGCGCTCAGACAACTGGTCATGCGGCTTAAATTATTATTGCCGCTGATGAGCATCGCCTGCGAAGCTTCATTACCTGCTCGGCCCTGCGGGCAAATATCATAAGCTGGCGTCAGACTAAAGGAGTTACCATCCCAAAACGCAGCGTGATTTCGCGCATGATCATCGGTGTTGCCGCAGAGAATATTGAAGCAGAGCCGCTTATACATTTCTAACAATGTCTCATTGGGTGATGCGAAGCGCTGACGAATTATTTCAGCTAACGTCTCATAACTGGCATAACGCGCGAGCATATCGTCGAGTTCAAACAAAGTCAGAGCGGAGAGCATAACTTTGCGTGTCCATCCATCGGACAGGTACTCACGGTCAAAGCGCTCAATCATGATCACATCGCGCCCGCTAGCCTTAACAAGTTTCACCGGCGCGACATTTAAGCCTGCGAAATATGCAAGCCGCATTGCAAGAAATTCGCCTTTTACCACATTCCATATATCGGCACTGGCTGAAAATTTAGCGATATATTTTTTTCCATCAGCTTCGATTAACGCTTTAGGGCGTGCGCCGCCAATCGACGTGCCATGAAACAACGCTTGATCCAGTTCTGGTGTCAACGGCACACCTTTTTCAACCCGATCAGCTGACTCAAGTAATTCAGGAAGGCTCACATTTTCAGCGGCTCTTGGAATATAGTCCGTTGCGGAATGCTGGAAATCCAAAGCACCGATGCGATCTGAACCGGACTCCATCAGGTAGGTCAGCTCATCAAGCATTCCGGTATCAACATTGGCACCTTTTCGTCCCATGCGACGGTTGATGATGACACGACGGCCCCAAGCGTCAGGTGCGCTATCTCGAATACAACCCGCAATTTTCAGACCATTCAAAGGAGGAATAATCCCCGTACGCAAAGGAAGTTCGTTCGGATTAAGCGGAATACGATTTTCTCGTTGCAGGTAACTGCGACCATAGTTGAAAAGTAGAGTATCTCCCTCAGTTTCTAGTCTTCCCGCTACCACCGGATGAGTCTCACCCGGCAACCATATCCATACGTAAGCTTCTCTAAAATGCTGTTCAGAAGTCATCTTTCACCTTCCTGGTGCTCTTTGTTTTACTGGTGTGTTTTGGTAATAGCTTTAGCTTCTCCTCCACACGATTACGATGACTGACCAATGATGGCAAACTCACCTCTGTATCAAAGAGAGGAATACCCAAAATGGCCGCAATCTCAAAATAGGTGCCTATCTGGCATTTAACATCGCCTTGCTCAACGCGATATAACGTTCCCCGAGAAATTCCGGCTCTTTCTGCCAATTCTGCGGCAGGGATCTGTTTTTCAATACGTTCAGCACGAATCAGAGAAGCCAATAACGCAATGGCTTCCTGAGCATATCGAGAGGGGGGGGATCCGACAAAAGTCATGATTTGCTCCATACATAATACAAATAGCCATTATATGTACTACATATAGAACATTATAATCGGATGAGAGATTCTAATCCATCTTGAGAAACATCATATTAATAGGTGTTGTTCTCTGTATAGTACGCATAGGCCTTATATGTACTATACAGAGAACATTGAGGTTAAAATTACGGAACCAGCGCCTGCGCCGTCATTTCATCAGTAATCAAACCGGTAACCAATCCGCTGGCCAGCACCGCGCGAATCGCTGCGACTTTGCTGGCACCGCCGGCTAGCGCTACAATCTCAGCGCGATGTGCCAGATCCAGCTCCACCGATAGGGTGCGCGCCGTCAGGCTGGTGTGGATCATCTGTCCTTTAGCATCAAAGAAATGCCCCAGTAATTCACCCACCGCGCCGGAAGAGGAGATGTCATTGATCTCGGCTTCATCAATCATGCCGGCTTCCACCAGCTGAGCGGCAGGTTCCACCGTCCCGATGCCCACCAGTTTGACTTCACTCTGCGCCGCCATGGCAAACACTTCACTTACGCCGCGCTGCGCCAGCAAAACGTCACGATCTTCCTGCGTGTTGGCGAAAAAAGGGACCGGCATCATGTAGGCCTGCGCACCGGTTTTCTCGGCGATGCGATGCATCACATCATGCGGATTCAGTGCGTAGTTGCGGGTTAAACAACCGAGCAGCGAGACAAAACGCATATGCGGTGCGTCGATGCGCGGCAGCTGATGGATGGCAGCGGAAAGGGTGCGGCCATGTCCGAGACCCAGGGTGGTGGAGGGGGATGACGTAAGCAGGTTACGCAGGTAATCCGCGCCCGCCATGCCTAATGCGCGCACCGGCAAGCCCTCCTCGCCGAGGTCGGGCGCGACGTGGCAGAAGTTCAAGCCGAACTGCGCGCGCAGTCGATCTTCCAGTGCCACGCAGGCGACGATATCGCCATCAATCGATACTTTTACCGCGCCTTCTGCCACCATGCGCGCAATCATGCGATGGGTTTTCACCGACGGCAGGCCGAGCCGTTTCGCCACCTCAGCCTGCGTCAAACCGCCGACGTAGTGCAGCCAGGCGGCACGCAGGGCCAGAGATTCGTCGCGTTCAGTCGAGGTTGAAGCCGTTTTCATCATGTGTGCCTGTGGTTGGTTATGGTTGGGTGATGTGCGTTTTCCCCTCACCCTAACCCTCTCCCGCCGCGGGAGAGGGAACTGTCTGCTGCGGCCTGCTCGATTGGCTCCTTCTCCCGCTGGCGGGAGAAGGTTGGGATGAGGGACAGCGCGCACATCAGTGCGCACATCCCATCACTCCGCTAAATGCAGATCATGCACCCCGGTATCAATATGCCCCGCCCAGAAGGCGACGCTCTCGGCAATCTCTGCCACCACCTTGCTGTCCGTCGGTTCGCGCTCTTTGAAGCTCAATTCAAGACAGATTTCATTATCCTGCGCGCCGCCGCGCGCCAGCGCGTCCAGCAGCGGCTGCGGTTGAATGCGGCCGCCGGCATTGTACTGCAATGTAAAAGGTCTGTGTCCGCCTTTATCCAGCATGCTCTGCTTAATGTGAATGATCGGCGAGTAACGCGGCACCGCTTCCGCCCATGCGTAGGGATCGAAGTCGCGCGGGTCGGCGGAGGTCACATCGCCGTGATCGATGTCCGCCATCATCCACATTGGCAGCGCGAAAGCGTGCGCGCTCAGGCGCTGTTGCAGCGCTAAACAGGCCGGAATGGTTTCACCAAACTCGCGTCCAATACTCATTGGCTCCCAGAACAGGTATTTCAAACCGGCGGCTTTGGCATGCTCAGCCACCTCAGCCCAGCACTCAATGGCGATATCAATCAGCGCTTCGCGGCGTGCAACATGGTTGAAATCTTGCTGGGTAAAGATGGCAAACTGCGACCCCACCGCGTCACCGCCCAGTTCGGCGGTGATATCGGCGAAGGTTTTGAACCAGTTGACGTAATAGCGGCGCACTTCAACATCAGGGTGGCCAAAATGGTTAAGGCGGCCATACGGCCCGGTCATTCCCGAGGTCACGCACACGCCAGTAGCGCGCAGCGCCTGCTGCATACGCCGTGTCATGCGGGTGATGGTGGCGGCAGGCCAGCCGGGATTGATGAACTCATGCGTGAGCTGCAGATCACGGATGCGAATCTGCTGCGCCACGGTAGCGATCAAATCCTGCGGATCGGCAAAACGGTTCACCAGCGGGTTGGTATTCAGTGATAGCGTTAACGGCATGGTTCACCTCTTATCCAGCGTGTGCCCGCAGCGGCGCGGCGGCAGTGAAGGTCACGTTGAACCACTGCGTGAAGGCTTGCTGCTGTGCGTCATCCAGGTGCAACTGATGTTTGGTGCGGCGCCACAACACATCTTCCGGCTGTTGCGCCCACTCGTTTTCCACCAGATAGCGCACCTCGGCCTCAAACAGTTGCCCACCAAAGTGACGCCCCAGATCGCTCAGCGCATTGGCATGACCGATCAACTTATCGATGCGCGTGCCGTACAACCGCGCATAGTGCTTACGCAGCGGCTGTGGCAGCCACGGCCAGCGCGTCTTTATCTGCTCTAAGAAGCTGTCGAAATCGGCATTGGGCATATCGCCGCCCGGCAAGGTGGCGGCGCGCGTCCAGTCGGCGCCCATGTTAGGGAAGAAGGGTGCCAGCTTCTGTATCGCGTGCTCGGCCAGCTTACGGAAGGTGGTGATCTTGCCGCCAAACACATGCAGCAGCGGGGCGTTTTGCTGATCGTCGAGGTCGAATACATAATCACGCGTGACGGCCGACGGGTTGCCTTTGCCATCATCAAACAGCGGACGTACGCCGGAGAAGCGCGTGATCACATCGCTGGCGCGCAGTTTTACCTTGAAGTAGCGATTGACGACATCGATGAGATATTGCTGCTCGCTATCGTCAGCGGTAACCGCTTCCGCTTTGCCTTGCCACGGAATATCGGTGGTGCCGATCAGCGCTTTGTCGCCTTCATACGGGTTAATGAATATCACCCGTTTATCCGTGTTCTGCACCAGGTAAGCCTGCTGACCTTCCCAGAATTTCGGCACGATAATGTGCGAGCCTTTCACCAGGCGCACATTGCGGTTGCTTTTGGTGTGGGTGACCTGATTGACGATATCCAGCACCCACGGCCCAGCGGCATTCACCAGCACTTTGGCAAACACGGTGTGTGACGCGCCGCTGGCATCCTGTAGCGTGATCTCCCACTTGCCGTGATGCCGCGTGGCTGCGACACAGCGCGTGCGCGGCAGAATGGTGGCACCGCGCTCGGCGGCATCCAGCGCATTGAGCGTCACCAGACGTGCGTCGTCCACCCAGCAATCGGAGTATTCGAAACCTTTTTGATAGCTATCCAGCAGCGGCGCACCTTCCGGATCGCGGCGTAAATCCAGCGAACGCGTGCCCGGTAATTTCTGGCGCCCGCCAAGGTGGTCATAGAGAAACAGCCCAAGGCGCACCAGCCACGCCGGGCGATCGCTGGGGCTGTGCGGCAAAACAAAGCGCATCGGCCAGATAATGTGCGGTGCCGCGTTAAGCAAAACTTCCCGCTCGATCAGCGCCTCGCGCACCAGCCGAAACTCGTAATACTCGAGATAACGCAGCCCGCCGTGCACCAGCTTGCCAGAGCGCGATGAGGTGCCCTGCGCGAGGTCATCTTTCTCGCACATCATCACCGATAAACCGCGTCCAGCGGCATCGCGCGCAATACCTGCCCCGTTGATACCGCCACCAATCACAAATAGATCCAGCATGTGTTCACTCATGATTTACTCCTTAAAACTGTTTTAGCGCGTGCCATGCGGCAGGAAGATCGTTACGCATCTGCTGATAGGTGGGGAAAAGCTGGTTATAACGCTGCTGCAAATCGGCCGAGGGCGCTTCGGGCGCATCGAGTAACGGCATCACCCAGGTTTTGACGCAGCTCTCCATCGATGGGTAAGCCCCAATCGCCACCGCCGCCATCATGGCGGCACCCGCCGCGCCAGCTTCTTCGCGCTGGCTGATACGCACCGGTGCGCCAATACAGGCCGAAAGGATCTGCCGTAGCGGTTGTGAACGCACCGCACCGCCGGTTAAGCGAATTTCGCCCGGCAGGCTGCCCATTGCCTGATAGCAATCGCGGGCCGCCATGCCGATACCTTCGATCACCGCACGCACCAGATCGCCAAAGTTGTGGGTGTAACTCAGTCCGGTAAAACTGGCGCGCGCCTCGGCATTCACAAAGGGTCCACGCTCACCGGCAATCGAAATATAGGGGTGATAGAGCAGGCTGCCGGGCTTCGCGGCGTTGAGCCAGCGATCGATATGTCCGACTAAACGCGCGTGATCGATTTCGCAGCCAAAACTGTTCAGCAGCTCGCTGGCGAGGTTTAACAGCCAATCGAGATTAAGCGTGGACGCCATGTTGGTTTGCACCTGAGTGACATAACCCGGCCACGGCAGCGGAATCACATAGCCGGTTTGCGCCGGATTAAGCCACACCTCATCGATGGTGACGCTGCGCAGATGCACGCCGGTGGAACCGACAATCGAGCAGGCGGTATTGGCTTCACCGGTATGCACGCCCGCGCCGAGTGCTGTCATCGCCATATCGACATAGCCAAGGCAGATCGGTGTGCCGGCGCGTAAACCGGTGGCCTGCGCGGCTGCGGCGGTGAGTGGATGCGTGGTTTGCGTACCCTCGATAATCTCTGGCAGCAGCGTGCGACGATGCTCAAGTCCCAGTGCGGCTATCACCTGATCGTCATAGCGCTGGTGGCGGAAGTTGCCAAAGGTAAAGCTGGCCTCTGAAGGATCGGTGGCGCGAATGCCGGTGAGATTGAGATACAGCCAATCTTTGCAGTGCAGCGCCACTTCGCTGTTTGCCAGTTGCTCGGGGTAGAAGCGATCCATGTGCGCCAGCTGCGATCCCTGCTGGCAGGTATTGAGCCCGGTGCCGGTGGCGCTAAAGCGTGCGGCAGCTAACGGCTGCTGATTGAGTCTCTCTACCGTCGGTGCCGCGCGTGCATCCAGCCAAATCCATGCATCGCCAACCGGCTGATTATTCGCGCCCACCAGCCAGCTGCCGTCGCCCTGGGCGGTCACCGCGACAGCGACCACGCGCGCCGCCAGATTTTCCACCCGATCGCCCAACTTGCGTATCGCCGTCACCGCATCCTGCCAGGTTTGCGTCATCGACTGCTGCGCTGCGCCGCCTTCACTGCGGTAATAGCTGTTTCGTACCGATGCGCATGCCAGCTGCGTGCCTTCCAGATCAAACGCCACCGCTTTCACTACCGAGGTGCCGGAATCCAGACCCAGAATGATATCGCCACTATCCACGTACACCTCCGAGAGAAGAAGAGTTCATTTCATCGCCGTTAATCACCCCGCAAGGTGTTAACAGTCTGTGATGATTTTGCTAAATAATGTCTTACACCACTTCCCACTGAGATAACATATCGATTGTATTATTTTTCTAAAAAACGAATAAATTTCACATAAGAAAGCGAAGTCGATCACGAAATAAGCGATATAGGCGAGTAAATGAAAATGAAATATCAGGTGGAAAAGCCATGCAAGGCGCAGAAATAGCGGTTTGTGATGCGACCGACATCAATTAAGCGATCCAGATCGCTCTCCTGAAAAAATTGCGCGTCAGCTGTTGACAATTTAGTCACATCAGCACAATTCTCATCACACAAGTTATCACATTTATAACATTATCGGCGCGATTATCGCAGCTGATAGCTTGAGAGGTCACGTTATGTCCGATGTCTCGATACTGGCTCAACAGATTGCCCGTAAGCGGGTTAAGCGCTACGCGGCGATAGGCATTGTGGTGATCGCCGTTATCAGTGCGATGGCGCTCGACACCAAAGTGGTGAAAATTGGCTCCGCTGATGACGCGCAAGAGCAGGGCTTTTCGCCCGACAGCTACGGCCAGAAAACCTTCCCAACCATTCAGCAGGATGTGCAGTCACGTGCCGTAGACGCGAAAACCCTGGCCGATGCGCTACAGGCTAATCAGCAGGACGCAGTGCAGAAATATGGCGTAGGCGCGCCGCTGCCGGTGTTCGCGGTAAAACTGCAAGGCGTAGTGCTGGCGGGTCAGATGGGCATTTTTCCGCTGAAAATCGACGGATTAGCGGGGGATATGCAGGTGCGACTGCAAACCGGTCCGGCGATTACCGGCACCGATCTGCGTGACGCGAGCGGCAAGATTCAGTTCGGCGATTTCACTAACCAAATCGAGTATCAAAATGCCGGTTCAGCCATTAATCGCGCAATGAAAACCGCCGTGCTCGACCCGCTGGATCGCGACGCGCTGCCGGGGAAAACCGTGCAGGTAGTCGGCGTGTTCCGTCTGCTCAACGCGAAAAACTGGATGGTGACGCCGGTAAGCATGGAGGTGAAATGAAACCGTTCAATGTTAATCCTGCCTTGCTAAAAGGCGAGGTGATCCTGCAGGCGCGCAACATCAGCAAAATTTACGGCTCCACGCACGCGCTGAAGGGCGTCAATTTCGAGATTCGTCGTGGCGAAGTGACCACGTTGTTTGGTGAAAACGGCGCGGGTAAATCGACGCTGATGAAAATTTTGTCTGGTGTGATTACGCCAACAACCGGGGAAATTCTACTACACGGCGAAGAGAAGACGTTTCGATCCGCCACTGAAGCGCGTGACTGCGGCATCTCGATTATCCATCAAGAGCTCAACCTCGCGCCCAATATGAACGTGCGCGACAACATCTTTATGGGGCGCGAAATCATGAAGCCAGGCGGCGTCGATTACGCTGAAGAGGCGCGTGTGACGGCGCACCTGATGGCGGCGCTGGAAGAGGAGATCGATCCGCTTACGCCGGTAGAAAACCTGCGTCTCGGTCAGCAGCAGATTGTCGAAATTGCCCGCGCGCTATCGGTGAACTCACAGATTTTAATCATGGATGAACCGACGTCGGCGCTGAGCGCGGCGGAAGTAGCGGTACTGTTCCAGGTGATTCGCGATTTAACCAGCCAGGGCGTGGCGATTGTCTATATCTCGCACCATCTGGAAGAAGCGCTGGAGATTACCGACCGCGCGGTGGTGCTGCGTGACGGCGCGATGACGGCGTATGCCAAACGCGATGAGATCGACCTCGAATGGATCGTGCGCAATATGGTGGGCGACCATTTTGATCTTGGCTCGCCGCCGCAGGGTTATGAGTTCGGCCAACCGGCGTTGACGGTAAAAGATCTCACGCTGAAGAGTAAAACCGGCATCCGGCTGGTGGACAACCTGTCACTGGCGGTACGGGCCGGCGAGATCGTCTGCATTTATGGCCTGATGGGCGCCGGACGCACCGAGCTGCTGGAGTGCATCGCCGGACGTCTGCCGCAAAACAGCGGGCAGATTCTGCTGCAGGATACCGATATTTCTGCACTGACCATTTCACAACGCATTCAAATCGGGCTGGCGCTGGTGCCGGAAGATCGGCAACGCGACGGCCTGGTGCAAACCATGTCGGTGGGCGAGAACCTGTCGCTCGCCAGCATCGGCGACTTTGTGCGCGGCCTGGTGCTGTCGAGAAGTCGTGAAAAGCAGCTGGTTAACGACAGTATTCGCAATGTCACGGTGAAAACCGCCGGCGGCGAAGCGGCGATTGGGTCGCTCTCCGGTGGTAATCAGCAAAAAGTGGTGATCGGCAAGATGCTCGCCACCCGTCCTAAGGTGATTTTGCTGGATGAACCGAGTCGCGGCATCGATATCGGCGCTAAAGCGGAAGTGTTTCGCCTGCTGGCGGAGAACGCCAAAAAAGGGCTGGCGGTGGTGTATACCACGTCGGAAGTGGGCGAGTGCCTGAGTATTGCGCATCGCATTGTGGTGATGAGCAAAGGGCGCATCTCCGCCATCTTCGATGCGTCAGTCAGCAAAGAACGCATTATGGCCGCTTCAGGCGAGTCTCTGGTGGCATGACATGAAAAACGGAGCAAAACAGATGAGTGACAGAACACAAACGCTGGCTTCGCCGCCGGTGGCCGCAGCAAAAAAGCGCGATAAACAGCTCAACGTGGCGCGCCTGCTACTGGAAGGGCGTGCCTTTATCGCGCTGCTGGTGATTATCGCGACTTTCTCCTTCCTGTCGCCTAACTACTTTACCGGCGCCAACTTTCTTACCATGGCGTCACACGTGGCAATCTTCGGCTTGCCGGCGATTGGCATGCTGTTGGTGATCCTGAACGGCGGCATCGATCTCTCGGTGGGATCAACGCTCGGTCTGGCGGGCGTGATGGCCGGATTTATGATGCAGGGCATCAATCTGGAGGCGCTCGGCGTGGTGCTCTATCTGCCAGTGTGGGCGGTAGCGATTTTGACGCTGGTGGTGGGCGCGCTGGTGAGCTTAGTCAACGGCGTACTGATTGCCTGGTTCCGCGTCCCGGCGTTCGTCGCTACGCTCGGCACCATGTACGTGGCGCGCGGTATTGCGCTGCTGATCACCAACGGCCTGACTTACAACAAACTCTCTGGCAGCGAAGCGTTGGGCAATACCGGTTTCGACTGGCTTGGCTTCAACCGAATCTTCAATATCCCGGTCGGCGTGCTGGTACTCGGCGCGGTGGCGCTGGCCTGTGGCTTCCTGCTCAGCCGCTCGGCGTTTGGTCGCTGGCTCTACGCTTCAGGCGGCAATGAACGTGCTGCCGATCTGTCGGGCGTGCCGGTGAAGCGCATCAAGATCAGCGTATACGTGTTGTCCGGCGTTTGCGCCGCATTAGCTGGGCTGGTGCTCTCTTCCCAGCTCACCTCGGCAGGGCCAACGGCGGGTACCACCTACGAGCTAACGGCAATTGCCGCCGTGGTGATTGGTGGCGCGGCCTTAACCGGTGGACGCGGTAACGTGCGCGGCACGCTGCTTGGCGCGTTCGTGATTGGTTTTCTCTCTGATGGCCTGGTGATTATCGGCGTCTCTGCTTACTGGCAGACGGTGTTCACTGGTGCCGTGATCGTGCTAGCGGTATTGCTCAATACCTTGCAATACGGGCGGCGCGCTCGCTAATTCACGCACGCTGCTTCAGCAGCATGCGGATATCCGTAAAACCTGTACCCCAATAATAACGGAGCACCTACTATGTTCACAAAACGTCTCTTCATCGCTGCTGCGGCGATGGCCATTACCACCTTTGCGGCACCCACCTGGGCCGACAACGGCTTAATGACCATCATCGTTAACGATCCCTCTAACCCTTACTGGCTGACAGAAGGTCAGGTGGCGCAAAAGGCCGCTGAAAAGCTCGGCTACAGCGCCAAAGTAAGCGCGCACAAAGGAGACACCAACACCGAAAGCCAATTGATTGATACGGCGATCACCAACAAATCCAAAGCGATTATTCTCGACCCGGCTAACGCCGATGGATCGGTGGGATCGGTGAAAAAGGCCATCGCCGCCAATATTCCCGTGTTTATCATTAACGCCGAGCTTAATCAGAGCGGCCTCGCCAAAGCGCAGCTGGTCTCGAATAACGCCCAGGGCGCCGCGGTCGGCGCGATGGAGTGGGTGAAGCAGGTGGGCGATACCGCGAACTATGTTGAGCTGGTTGGCCCGCCATCGGATAACAATGCCGCCACCCGCGCCAACGGTTTTGATACCGTATTGACGCAATACCCGACCCTGAAAAAAGTCGGCCAGGAAGTGGCCAACTGGGATCGTACCCAAGGCTTCAATAAGATGCAGTCGCTGCTGCAGGCCAATCCCAACATTAAAGGCGTGATCAGCGGCAACGACGAGATGGCGCTGGGCGCCATTGCTGCACTGAAAGAGGCGGGCAAGCTGAATCAGATTAAAGTTGGCGGCTTTGACGGATCGCCTGATGCGGTTGACGCCGTGAAAGCCGGCACGCTGGCCTACACCGTGATGCAGCCGGTGGCACAGTTCGCGCAGAAAGCGGTAGAGCAGGCGGACAGTTTCCTGAAAACCGGTAAAACCGGTGCCGCATCCGAGAAGCAGCTGTTTGACTGCATCCTGATCACCAAAGAGAACGCCGGCAACTTCGCCTCGCCGTTTGTGTTGAAGCAGTAAGTTACAGAGCGCGCAGTCCTGTAGCGGCGCGATTCATCGCGCAATAAATTGCGCCGCTACGGTACGTGCGATCATCATTACCTGTCGTCATTTGCCAAAACCTTATTTAAACGCTGTAATAAGTGCCGAACCCGCTTTTCGCTTCACACCGGATGAAATATGGCGCACAACCCGCAGGACTCTTCCCTTGGCGTTTTTATGGCCGAAACCCTCCCCAGCGATAGCCGTCAGGCCCGCCAGCTGGCGCGTCGCCAATTGATCGCTGAAGCGGTAATGGCTGAAGGGGCGATTCGCATCGAAGATATTACCGATCGCTTCGGCATCAGTTTGATGACCGCACATCGGGATATCGATGAGATGGTGGAGCGTGGGCTGCTGCATAAATCTCGCGGCGTGGTTTCAGCCACGCCAACCAGCCTCGTCGAATCCAGTGATATTTATCGTGCTACGCGCCAGCTGGAAGAGAAGCAGGCCATTGCCGATGTGGCCGCGACCTATCTGGAGCCGGGCCAGGCCATTTTTCTTGATGATTCCACCACCGTATTGCAGATGGCGCGGCTGCTGGCCGCACGTGCGCCGCTGACGGTGATCACCAACTCGCTAACCTTAATGAACGAGCTGCGCAACGGCCGTGATATCACCTTAATGGGGCTGGGCGGACAGTTTTATCACTGGTGCAATGCCTTTATGGGCCGCATGACGCGCGAAGAGATTGCCAGCCTGCGGGCCGACGTGTTTTTCGTCAGCATGTCGGCGATTATCGACGACGCGGTGTTTCATCAGTCCGCTGAGACGGTAGAAACCAAACGTGCGATGTTTGATGCGGCGCAGAAACGCATTTTGATGATGGATGATACAAAGTTTGAACGTCGGGCGCTGCATCGCTTTGCGCATCTCAGTGAATTCGACGTGGTGATTGTCAATCAGGGCACGCCGGTACCGATTCTGCGCCGTATGCAGGATTTGGGCGTCAACGTCGTAGTGGCACCGATGAAAATAGCCAGCCACGTTCCATCGTAAGCAATGCATTATCACGCTGCGTCTCTTTACATTTATTTAAATATATCGAGACTTAATTGCTTTTTTTAGTTTCTTTAACACTCTTGTTAATTATTCAGGGGTTTCCTGGTCATTATATTGCCAATTTGCTCTACGTTTACTATTCGGCCAAATTTCAGAATGATGGGGTATCTGATGCTGATTAAACTTAAACGTACGCGCACGCATGATGAGGATCGCAATCTGGCGATGTGGTTAGCCACCGCCGCTGGAGTGCTCAATGCGATCGCCCTCGGGGCATTTGGTTTTTTCCCCTCACACATGTCAGGCAATACCTCACAATTATCCAGTGAAGTGTCGAACGTTAATTTCCGCGACATCACCTTTTTAGCTACCATTCTGTTTGCTTTTGTTTGTGGTGCGGTCACCGCCAGAATGGTGGTGATTAGCGGATTGGCCAATGGCAACCGGATTATTTTCTGCCAGATTCTCTGGGTGGAAGGGCTGGCATTAATATTATTATCACTGTTTGAAATGTTCTTTTATTCATCGGCCAATAATCGCGAAGTTATTGTCATTCTGGGCTTCCTGATGGGCATACATAATTCAACATCGACGCAATTATCCAATGGCCGCGTACGCTCAACCCATATTACCGGCACCTTAACCGATGCCGGGATTTCTCTGGCTTCGGTCATAGCGGCGCTGTTTCGGCGCGATCCGTCGAAAAACGTATCCGGGCAGAAACGCCAGCTGTGGACGCATCTGACCACCATTTTCTCCTTCCTGATCGGTGGCATTGTCGGTTTGATGATGTTCAAACATCTCGGCTTTAAAGCCATGGCGATGGTTGGTGCCATTCTGTTGATAGTCGCCACGCTGGCGATGGTGAGAACGGTGGTGCGGGTAAAGCGCACGGCGGCATAACCTGGTGATGACGAGCAAAGCGGCTCCGCTTAAGCCGCTTTGCTAGTGCCAGCTTCAAATAGGAATTTTTACCTTCCGCAGCGTCTGAAAACCCCTTAAATTCACGCCGACGAGCAGTGCCAGTCACAACAGATTGGGTATTTTAACAACAATCAAATAAACACTGTTGCATGCCATAAAATAATGGCAGTGAGGCTTTGTATGCTTTTAAAACGCAGCTGTAAAATTGCTATGGTTATGTTGGTGATGTTTTCGGTGACCGCTTGCGGCATGTCTCATCGTGGCAGAAACACCGCGATTGGTGCCGGTGTCGGTGCCGTAGGCGGCGCGGTATTAACCGGCGGCAGCACCTTCGGCACGCTCGGTGGCGCAGCGATTGGTGGTTTGATCGGACATGAAGTGAGCCGTTAATTTTTTACCGATGAGATTCGCTGCCTTATTTAGCGGCAGCGAATCAGAGTTCTGATTATTACCTGCCTTTAAACATCCCCGGTTATTTTGATTACCCAAAATCCAGACTAAAAATACAAACACGCCAAATCCAACGAGATTGGCGAAGCAGGGCGCGCATCGCTGGCCGAGATTAGACGAGCGTTAACTTCTTTGTCATAAATAACACGCCAAAAATTCTGAATTGTCCTTTACCCAGCGATGGTTCGGCGTATGAAGAGTAAACACTTATCGAGCCGAATTTATTCAATCTATTTTTCAGGGCGGCGAAAGTTGGCAGGCGTCGTTAAGGGCAGGAGATAAGGTTTGTTGGGCCTGAGTGCGCATTGGCATATCTCATTTAACATAATCATGATTATGCGCACTTAGATTGTAGGTGCTATTTGATAATGTCACTTTTTAGCTAGTTCATAATGTCACCCAGATACGGCGCGTTTACTACCTTTTCTGGCAGATCTCTGCTGATGCTGGTGACCATGTCGAACAAAGAACTTCACCGTCTTTCCGTGATTCAGGCTGTTATCGAAAAACGCCTGCGTCGTTGTGATGCTGCTTCACAGTTACAGCTTACTGAACGTCAGGTTCAGTGGCTTATGAACCGCTATCGCGAGTCCGGCGCTGCCGGGCTGACGAATGCGCGTCGCGATAAACCTGGCACGCACCGGATTGCTGATGCATTGCGCTGCCAGATACTGACGCTGCTACGCGAAAATTACGTCGGTTTCGCGCCCACACTTGCCGCAAAAACGCTCCAGCCGCGTCACGGTTTTACACCGTTCCGTTTGAGACATTATGCCGCCACCAGACTCTGAACGTGGCACGCTCAACGCCATCCGGATTTTTCAGCCGGACATCCTCTCAGTCAGGCAACATGAAATTGAAGCAAACCATGTTAAATAGCTGATTAATAACCCTAATCCACGCCAAAAGCCCCATCCAATTTAAATTGACTTCAATCTAATTTATGTCAATATACTTGTCGCCAACAGGAAGGCTTTTATCGTCTTTTTTCCTTTGTGCCTGTCGTAAAAAGAGTGATACGTAATCAGAGTGCTGGGGATCTTCGTGGTTTCTACGGGAGCTGCCCCGGTCGAGAATTAGTGGTGATATGAAAGAGTTAAACGATGAAGTGTGCTGTACAGGCCCAGAAAATGAAGCACCGGTTACCGTCGATCAGTTTCTGTGCTTTGCACTTTATTCCGCATCCCTTGCGATGACTAAACTTTATCAATCAAGACTAAAGCCCCTTGGCCTGACATATCCCCAATATCTGGTGATGCTCGCACTGTGGGAAAAAGATAATGTCACGGTTTCAGATTTAGGCGCACGCGTTCAGCTCGATTCAGGAACACTCAGCCAATTGTTAAAACGGCTTGAGCAGAGCGGCGTGATCTGCAGAACGCGAGATGTGGGACGCGATGAGCGCAGAGTACTGATTTCTGTTACCGCGCAGGGTCAACAATTGAAAATTGAGGCTGCCGGCGTTCCCGCCGACATGGTGTCAGTGATGGATACACCTTATGAGGAACTGGCGGATTTGACCGTGAGAGTTGCCGAGTTGCGTAAAAAACTTATTAGGGCACTCCCCTGACGGGCTTTGAGCATAGGGAAGTCATTCATTCACCTAACTATTTTGGAACAGGCTGTAATTTTATCAGCTAATGAACTCAGGAGTTTTTATGTCATTTGATAAATCAGAAAATATGGATGACATTCATGCGGTAATTGGTCATGCAGTCTCATGCTTGCTTAAATCCGATCAACCTTTGCAAATTGACCTGATCACCGCGCTTTTGAAACAACATGAAGAACAAGCGCCGATTCAGCTCAAAAGAGGTTATGTTGACGCCATGGGCAAAATCGCGGAAAAGATGAGCTAATAAAAGGCGTTGAGCAATGCGTCGATACCTCACGAGGTGTGCCCTTTGCCCTATTCCTGCTGTTCACTGAATTGGTATTACAATTAACAAAAGCGTTGGCATATTAGTTAAAGCAGAGCCTTAAATCAGTGCTTTTTATCATCCCGAGCATAGTTTTGATGACTAAACGTAGCATCTCCGAAATCCCGCTCAATACTCAACTTGTTTGTCCTGACGCTATGGCTTCTTATCTCCGTCAACGCGTATTGACAGGCCGCCTTCTTGTAACTTTCTTCTTCTGTTTCCGCCATAAACTCGAGTTTTGCAATGAGTGCCACAGGCGATATCGCAATGCCATCTTCTAAAAGCGCCAGAAGAGCCTCGCCAATCATTCTGTCTTTCATCAGTTCATCGTAACTTCTATTCATCAAGATCTCTGTATTGTCACTGTTTCCCAGGCATGAGCGCGTTAGCAATGGTGTTGTTCTGTCTCGCAAAATCAACATGCGTTGGTCAGGTTAAGAGAAAAATATTGTTTTGTAAAACTGAATCCGTTGCGACGTGCGGCGGTTGCAGCCTGGTGCAGGAAATACGCTATTTACAGCCTGAATGCCACTTCCAGTTTATCGATATGAGCCTGCCATTCTGCCGGTTTTTTCTTCTGGAAAGTTTCCAGGTTAAACAGTTTCCATTTCACTGATGGGAAATCCTGGAAGTTATAAAGCGTCCAGTCAGGTTCCAAGCGATTGAAACGCAGAAGAAATGATTTGTCTTCAGGTGTCAGACTCTTGCGTATTATCCTGATGAGCTCGTCTCTCGTATGTTCATAATCTACATAGCTAAATGGAATATTACTCATGCCTATAAACTGGTTTTCAAAGGCACTGCGTTGATCCTGCAAATGAGGATCCAACATTTCATGCATTGGTCGCGTGCTGCTGGCCAAGCCATAAATAAGACCGCGTTTTATCTCATCATTGAAGCCTTCGCTTTCAAGCATCAGTTTTACGTCAAATAAATCGCGCGGATGCTGTCTATCGAGTGCCGCACAGAGCTTACCGCCGTAAAGCTGGGATTTTGATACCACCCGGATCGAACAGAAAGCGTCAAATGTCTCCTGTGCCAGTTCGCACAATGGCATTTTCACTGGCTCGGCGATCAGCCCCCTGCCAACCATGTTGACCTCAAGTTTGATCAGCACATCATTTTCTGTCACCTGCAATTTGCAGACATCTGCCCGGTGCTGAACTTGTATGCTGCCTTTCAGTACCTGAATGTTTCTCTGTACGCGTTGCAATGCCTGATTTATACCTGCCAGACTTTCAGCACGTTCGACAATAGGTACTTAGGTAAGGTCGATATCAACCGAAAGCCTTGGCATGTCACGGTAGAACAAATTGATCGCGGTGCCGCCATGCATCGCAAAGCACGCTTCTTTAGCGACTTCCGGCAGCACATCCAGCAGCAGCTGGACTTGTTTTCTGTAGGTATCCTTCATTGGCCTGACTCCAGTTCCCTTGGAATGGTTATCTGATATTTATTACTCAAACTACCGCCTGGAACGATGACTCTTTTACCACTTCCCAGGTTAATATTTTCGGTTTTTAGAAAACTGAACCAGTCATGACCGGCTTTCTCTGCCATGTAGAGGAAGAGCCTTTTTACTTTTATCGACGTGCAGCTTTCAAGCAGCTTTTGCACGGTGAGTGGCCGCAAATTATTTAAGCCCTCCATCAGCTCGAAGACTTCCATCAACGGCTGGTGATCGGGTGCCAGATAAAGGCATTCCATAATGGCTCGAGCCGGGCTCGATACCTTTACTTTGAATGACTTATGCTCCATCTCAATCAGTCCGAGGCTCGGAGGTAGAAAACCCGACGACTTGCAGTCTATTTGCATACTCCAGTCATAACTCTCATACCATTTGGGCAGCTTCTCCCCAGGCGGACCGAAAAGCATCACGCGATTTTCATTCAGGCCCAGATAATGTGATTTGCCCTGGAGAGCAAGTGCCGTTTTGGCAGCAGGATGGATTGCCATTCCCAGCTGTGACTGTAGAGCATAGAGTCCGCCAAGGTAGTCAACTCTGTCGCCCTTGCGTATCACCGCGCCCGTTCCAATTGACTGAAACCACTGGCTTTTACGGTACTGCTTCTGCAACTCCAGGCTGTATCCCTGCTCTATCAGCCACGCGGAGGTAAGCACCACTCCAGCAGGAATGGTGCTCAACAGATGGTTTAATTTTGATGGTTTTAGGGTAGTCATAATGCTTTTATAGATTATTTTTCAAACCATAGCAAACTTTTGGTTTGAAAATATAATTATTAAGGTATTAAAGGTACCCTTTAGAAAATTTATTTAAACTATTCATTGGGAATTGGTTTGTGGTAAGGCTAGGTTTGGCATATAGCGCTGGAGCGCCGTCATTCATTTAAATCTCGCCCGCCACTCCCTAAGGTGCGCCTTCAGCTACAGTTAACATCATCAACCATTTCAGAACGATGACCTGCATGAGCGCTTCATTAACCACTCACCTGTTCGCCCGTTTGCGGCTACTGATTTCAATTATTGCTGGCGTCATTTGTTATTACGCACTTCCGGCGCAGTTAGGCGTGATGCAGCGCATGTTAATTGGCTGGAATGCTTTGGCGTGGTTATATCTGTTTTTTATCTGGTTTCGCATGTTGCGCACCGAGGGGAAAGATATTCAGCGCATTGCCAAAATACAGGACCAAAGCGCCGCTTTGGTGTTAGGCATGGTGATTTTTGCTTGTATGATCAGTATCGTCGCGATTCTGAGTGAGCTTTCATCTCTGCACACTCTCACGGGAACGCCGCGCGCGCTGCATTTACTGCTGACGGCGATGACGCTGATTGTGTCGTGGGCATTACTGCCCAGTTCCTTTGCAATGCACTATGCCCACCATCACTATCTGCACCGCAGCAAAGACGTCACGCCGATGATCTTCCCGGAAAAGCCTGACGATCCCGACTACTGGGATTTTATCTACTTCGCCTTCACCATCGCCGTCGCGTCGCAAACAGCGGATGTTGCCACCGGCACCACGGAAATGCGTAAAATTACGCTGTTGCAATCGGTCATCTCGTTTATCTTCAATCTGGCGATATTGGGGTTATCGGTAAACGTGGGTGCCGGATTGCTGAGTTGAGCCAGCAACAGCAGCGGATTAACGGCGACCTTTAATCACTGACGCTTTCCAGTTGAAATCGCTGACTTCGCTCTCTTTCAACGATTCCGGTTTCTTGCGGCGGGTCGGCGTTTTTTTGGCTTTTTCCGCGATGGCTTTCTCTTTTGCCAGTTTCGTGGTCATAACCTGTTGCCGGGCTTCTGCCGTGAACTCTTTCTCTTTTTTGGCGTCCGGCTCTTTGCCGGTGCGCTGGCGATACTTGTCTACCAATCCGCGCATCACCTCTTCTACCGCCACGCGTTCATTGAGATTGAATTGATCGATGGAAATCATTTTCTTGTCGTTCATAGCGTATCGTCCATTAGTGAATTCGCAGCCACAAGTGTACAGCATTGAGGTGGAATTACCGGCAATGAAGATCGCCCCATTGCCGCTAGCCTGGCTTTCTTGTAACCTTCCCCGTCACCATTTTTAAGGAATTTCTATGAACGATCATCGCTCTAAAGACCCGTTGCACGGCGTAACGCTTGAGATGCAAATCAATGCGCTGGTCGCTCATTATGGCTGGGCTGCACTGGCTAAGCTGATTAATATCAACTGCTTTAAAAGCGATCCCAGTGTTAAATCAAGCCTGAAATTTTTGCGCCGCACGCCGTGGGCACGCGCTGAAGTGGAAGCGCTGTACCTGGATTCACTGGACGATTTCGCCGCTAATAAAAGCGATGATGCCGAACCCAATCCCTGGACGATGGGTCGCGCCAAGTAATTTCAGGCGACAATCCCGCCAACGCTACGTGAAATCTTAGTAATAATCCCCCTGCGCTTTTTCCAGAATTCACGTAGCAGCGTCATTAAACTCACGCACTTTCCCTGCGCGTAATACCACGCAAAACTTCATAACCTTGCCCGCGTCATCACATTTTCCAATGGCTGAGCATATTGTAAGTTTCCATTCTGCATGCCAGTATCGATACATGTATATACATGTATCACCAAGAGATCTCACATCCTACTAACAATAATTCGCCACTCTTAGACGCTTCAGCGAGGAAACTATGTCAGCCGAATCACCTGCAGCAGATTACGCGGGCGCGGATAAACAGCGCCTGTCAGAAACGCGGTCCATTGATTACATTCCACCAGGCGAACGTCACGGCCATCCGTTCAGCCAGTTCACCCTGTGGTTTGGCGGTAACTTGCAAATCACCGCCATTGTGACGGGCGCGCTGGCCGTGGTGTTGGGCGGCGATGTGGTGTGGTCGATTATTGGTTTACTGGTTGGGCAGATTGTCGGTGCAGCGATCATGTCACTGCACGCCATCCAGGGGCCGCGCCTGGGATTACCGCAAATGATCACCAGCCGCATGCAGTTTGGCGTTTATGGTGCGGTGATTCCGTTAGTGCTGGTTTGTATTATGTACGTCGGATTTTCTGCCAGCGGCACGGTGCTGGCCGGCCAGGCGCTGGCTAAACTGATCAATACCAGCAATGCGGCTGGCATGATGCTGTTCAGTGCCATCATTGTGGTGATTGCGGTGCTGGGGTATCGCGTCATTCATAAGCTCGGTAAAGTGGCCAGCGTGATTGGCGTCCTCGCCTTTATTTATCTGTTCATCACGCTACTCTCCAGTCATGACTTATCAGCGGTATGGCAAAACCAGCATTTCACTGTCGCCAATTTCTTACTGGCCGTATCGCTCTCCTCCTCATGGCAGATTGCATTTTGCCCGTACGTCTCTGACTATTCGCGCTATTTACCCGAAAATGTCTCAGCGAAGCAACTGTTCAGCAGCGTGTTCTTCGGCACGGTTTTAGGCACTCAGGCTTCAATGACCTTAGGTGTGATCGTCGCAGCCATTGCGGGTAAGGCTTTTTCAGGGAATGAAGTCGGCTATATCGTCAGTTTAGGCAGCAGCGCGACCATGGCGATGGTGATCTATTTCGCGATCTGTTTTGGCAAGATCACCTTTACTACCCTGAACGCCTACGGCAGCTTTATGTCGCTCACCACCATCGTCTCAGGATTTCGGCAGAAAACCTCGCTCAGCCGCGCGGGTCGTATCCTGTTTGTGGTACTGATGGTGACGATCTCTTGCGTCATTGCGTTGATTAGCGAACCGGCATTTCTTAAATCTTTTACCCATTTCCTGCTGTTTTTGCTGGCCTTTTTCGTACCGTGGAGCGCGATTAGCCTGACGGATTTCTATTTGATCACCAAAGGAAAGGTCGATGTCCCGGCGCTTTCTCAGCCGCACGGTCGCTACGGCCGCTGGAACTGGGCGGGCATTATTGTCTACTTCTGCGGCGTGCTGGTACAGCTGCCGTTTATTGATAACCCGCTGCATCACGGATCATTAACCTGGATCTTCGCGGGGAATGATGTGTCATGGATTATTGGCTGGTTTGTTACTGCACTGCTGTGGCTCATCGCCAGCAAGTTCGATCGTCGCGGCCGACTGATGCAATCTGTTTACCCCAATCAGTGACGTTGTCACCGAAATTGCATTAATGAATGGCGCTCACAAGTGTATTCTGCTGTGAGCGCATTATCATTCCATCGCCCCGCCGCTACACTTTATCCACGCTGCATTTATGGAGAAAAAGATGAACGAGCAATTTGACGGCAATGGTATTTTCCCGAAAGGGCCAAAAAACGACGCATTGGCACAGTATTTTACCGGTACCAGCTATCTAAACATGCTGACAACCGAAGGCGTCACGATCGGTAATGTGGTGTTTGAACCGGGTTGCCGTAACAACTGGCATATCCATCATGGGGGTGGCCAGATCTTGCTGGTGACCGGCGGACGCGGTTGGTATCAGGCCTGGAACCAACCGGCGCGTCAGTTAGTGGCTGGCGACGTGGTTAACATTCCTGCTGGATTGAAGCACTGGCATGGCGCCGCAGCGGACAGCTGGTTCGCCCACATTGCCATCGCGGTGCCGGCCGAAGGCGCCTCTAACGAGTGGCTGGAACCTGTCTCTGACGAGCATTATCAGCAGCTTTGATGGGTTAATGATGCGAACCTGGTCGCCATCAATGCCGACCAGGTTGGCATGAACGGCTATTTGTAACTGACTATCGTCACCCAATTCGCATCGCGTCCGGCAGGTGCTTCGCTCACTCGCTTCAGCGCCCCACTTTCTGCATCAATTTCATAGCTACCGATGACCTTACTCTTCTCGCCGCTGGCAATTAACCAGCGTCCATCAGCGGTGATGGCCATGCTGCGCGGCTGCTTCTCCACTTGCCAGCTAGCAATCAGCGTCAGTTTGCCATCGGCGCTATTGACCCGATAGCCGGTAATGGTGCTGCTGGTTCGCTCGCTAACATAGAGAAAACGTCCGTCCGGCGTCAGGCCAATATCGGCCGACCAGATGCGTGGCGTGGTGTCGCTATAACCCGGCGGACGCTCACGGCCATGTTCGAGTTTATATTGCGCGGCGACGGCATTCGGCGTCTCCGCCACTTTTACCAGCTCTCCGCTGGCTTCGCGGCGGAATTGCGTGATAATGCCGCCCATCTCGCCGATGTTGTAAAGATAGCGATTGTCAGGTGAAAGCACTGAATGGCGCGGACCATTTTCCGCAGCCGTTTTGACGTAACCGTTACCCAACGCAGTTAATTCACCCTGCGCGCTTAGCGTTAGCTGCAGCACGCGATCGGTGCCGAGATTGCCGACATAAGCAGAATTGCCGCTCGCATCCACAATCACTGAATGTGCCGCATGGCCGGTTTTGAAGCTGCCAACCGGCGGCGCAATCACCTTGCCATCGCTGTTAAGCTTATAAACATGCACCACGTCACCGTCGTAAGAGGCGCCGAGCAAAAAGCGGCCCTGTTTATCCGTGCTGATATAAGGATAACTGGCTGCAGCGGTGACGGCGCTGGTTTGGCTCAGATCGCCGGTTTTACTGTCGATGTTCCAGCTCACCAGTTGCAAAGGCTTGCTGCGGATCGCCGCATAAAGGTGTCGATGATCGGCACTCAACGCCATCGGCATCACTTTGCCGCCGGCATGGGTACGACCCAGTAATTGCAGCGCACCGGTTTGCTCATTGAGCGCGTAGCGGGCGATGGTGCCGTCATCCGCTTCCGAAACATAAACAAAGATTTGTGCCAGTAAAGGCGCACTCGCCATCATTGACGCTATTAGCGTCACCGTAGGTAATAAGGTCTTCATCCTGCTCCTTTAGCGTACCAATGACGGACGTTTGGCGTCGTAGCGCCAGTTATCAATCAAAAACTGCATACCCAGCGCATCGTTACGATTCTTGTCCGGCAACGCCTGATAAAGCGCGTGCGCCTGTTCGAGGCGCTCCATATCCAGCTCAATGCCCAAGCCTGGCCCAGGCGGTAATTCCAGATAACCATCGCGGATTTGCGGCGGTTGGCGCGTCAGCTGCTGGCCATCCTGCCATATCCAGTGCGTATCGAAAGCCGTCTGACGATCGCCCGGCGCGGCGGCACCCAGATGCGCCACCATCGCCAGCGAAATATCAAAGTGATTATTGGAGTGACAGCCGGTGGTCAGCCCCCATTCGTTGCACAGCTGTGCCACTACGTTGGCGTTACGCATCGTCCAGAAGTGCGGATCGGCCAGCGGAATATCAATAGCATTAAGCTGTAGCGCGTGATGCAGCTGGCGCCAGTCGTTGGCGATCATGTTGGTGGCGACCGGCACGCCGGTGGCGCGGCGAAACTCAGCCAGCGTTTCCCGCCCGGAATAGCCCTGTTCCGCGCCGCAAGGATCTTCCAGATATGGCACTTTACCCGCCAGCTGTTTGCCAAAGCGGATCGCGTCCTCTAATGACCAGCTGGCATTGGGATCCACCGTCACGCGCGCATCGGGAAAGCGTGCCAACAGCGCTTCTACCGTTTCAACTTCCACTTCACCGGCCTGCACGCCGCCTTTTAGTTTGAAGTCGCGGAAGCCGTATTGCTCAACCGCGGCTTCGGCTAAACGCACCAGCGCTGCGCTATCCATCGCCGCTTGATGACGCAGGCGGAACCAGCCCTCTTGCTCATCGTCTCCCGCGCGATAATTCATCGTGGTGCGCTTGCGATCGGCGATGTAGAACAAATACCCCAGCACCGGAATGCGATCGCGCTGTTTGCCGCTGGCGAGCAGATCCGCCACCGGCAGATTAAACAGTTTGCCTTGCAGATCGAGCAGCGCCGCTTCTATCGCTGCGGCAGCATTATAGAACTTCTCCGGATTCATCTGCGGGATATGGATATCGTTGGTATGCGAGGTTTGTTGCAGACGCGCTTCACTGCTGAATAGCTGGCTCAGCGTGGCATTGAGGCGCAGCAGCGAACTGCCCTCAATCAGCGGACGGAACTGCTCCAGCAGTTGCAAGGTCGACGCATGACACGGCGTTTCGCCCACGCCGGTATGCCCGGCAGAATCGGTCAATATCACGATAATGCGCGTGAAGTAGCAATTATGGGCGCCGCCGATGTTCAGTAGCATGCTGTCGTAACCGGCAACCGGCACGATGCGCATCGATTTAATGACTGGACTGTCTAACATGGTTTCTCTCCGTGTGACCGAATGCGGGGGGAACGGGTTTGCGACGCAGCAGCAGCCACAGGCCGGTAATCACTGACACGCTGGTCAGGGCGTAGAGGCCGCCGGTGGTGCTGCCGGTGTGCATTTCCAGGTAGCCGAATACCGTGGGCGCAAAGAAGCCGCCGAGGTTGCCAATCGAATTGATGAGCGCAATGCCGGGTGCGGCAATCGACGCGGGCAATTCACTTTGCGGCATCGGCCAGAAGAAGGCCGCGCTCACCTTGGAACCAATGCAAGCCACAATCATCGCCACAAAACCAAACCACGGCGTGCCAAGCGTAGCCATAAAGGTGCCGCATGCGGCAATCAGCATGGCGATGCCGAGCCCTCTATCTAGCTTATCGCGATAGCGATCGGTGGCTTTACCCAGCAGAAACAGCGCAACGATGGCGAACAGCCAGGGAATGGCGGTCAGCAGCCCGGTTTCGAAACTGTTGAAGCCCTGAATGCGTTGAATGATTTGCGGCAACCAGAACACCAGTGTGTAACCGGTCATGGTCATCGTGAAGAAGATCAGGCAGTAGGTGAGCAAACTGCGGTCGGCGATCAATCCCCAGCGACCGTGGCTAACAGCATGCTCTTCGCGGGCATCATCCTCAAGCGCCAACTGCTGCGCCAGCGCCTGTTTTTCCGCTTCGCTGAGCCATTTTGCCCCTTGCGGTTTTGATACCAGCACAAAGGCGGCCAGCAAACCGATCACTATCGATCCGCCGCCTTCCATAAACATTACCCATTTCCAACCGGCGATCCCGCCGACATCATGCATCATCAGGATCGCGCCGGTAAGCGGACCGGAAAACAGAAAGGCGCTGGCCGTGGCGCTCAGCACCATCGCCGTGGCGCGGCCTCGCCAGGCGTTGGGCACCCATTGACGAAAATAGAACAGCACGCCGGGAAAGAAGCCGGCTTCCGCCACGCCCAGCAGAAAACGCAGCAGATAGAAATGCAGCGGCGTACTAACGAAACCGGTCAGCACCACCACCATGCCCCATGTAATCATGATGCGCGTCAGCCACACGCGTGCGCCGAGCTTCTTCAGCATCATATTGCTCGGCACTTCAAACAGCGCATAGCCGATGAAGAACAGCCCGGCACCTAAGCCGAAAGCCGCAGCACTGATGCCCGCATCGGTTTGCAGTTCAGCTTTCACAAAACCGATATTGGCGCGGTCGATCTGGTTAACGATCAGCATCAGCGCCAGCATCGGAATGATGCGGCGGAAAAACTTGCCGATGGCGGAGGCGATAAGCGCCTGATGATCGGGGGATAATGGATATTGTTGTTGTGTCATGCGTCACCTGTAGGGATTAAAACACCGTATAGGTATACGCAGCAGAGTTAACGCACGGGTATGGTATATTGCCCGAGACCGCTTAGGCAAATGCCCTATGACTGTTAAAATTCATAGGGTTATGTTAATTTCCAACGTAAAGTTTTGTCGCGCTTTGTGCGCTGGCTCACTTCGATTTCTTCACTTGAAATCTGCCTGTCAAAGCAAGGAATCCGTTTTGCGCCTTTTGGCGCGCTTTACATCGGTTTTCAAAAACAGATTATTAGTCGCTACGCTACGTGTCAGCGAATGACCGATAGCTTCCTTCATCTCCGGAAAATCGGAGTATATTTCATTCTTATTCAGGTCTTCATTAATGACATCTGCAAACTGTTCCATCACTAATGCAGGTTTGATAATCTTTAATTCTCGGCCAAATTTAAGCAGACTATCTCTATCGGGAAACTTTTTGCTTTTATTTAACTTTAAAGCCAACTCTCTATCGGTAGTTGGATATATATTTGTATTAACCACATCATATAATGGCGATAATTTTACCGTGCTATTTTCCGTTGCCGAATATAATAATGAGAAGTTTTTTAGATGCGCATCCCCATTTCCCACCATGCAACTAAACAATACATAACGCCAGTAAAGCTCTACTTGAGACTGGTCTCGGGTGAATAAAGTGACGATTTTAGCCCCGGTCTCATACGAACCACTATATTTATGATCCGACGTTTTTCCAGAGAGCACGCAAAAATCTTCCATCGCTATGCGTGTATCATTTTGAATATCAAAGCGCTCCATAATAAACAGCTCTTTGCTATCAGATAGCCAAAAATCAGCTACGGGCAATCCACATGCCTTCGCTAACGACATACAGATAAACTCATTTTCTGCAAGGCGCGGATACTCCTCATCCCCCGTTTTGGCTATCAAATTTGGATAAAGAACGGTGCCGCGATTTTCTGTACTGATCATAACTTTCGGTTGAACACCCGATATCGAGGTTTGCAATAAATACTTATTCAGTAGATATTGAAACGCACTCTCCTTATGATCCCAATGAAGCAAGTCATCTAATTTTTCCGGCGCAGGACGTGGTAAAGCGATATCACTTTTGTAGGACAACGCACCTATACCGGTATCCTGCTGTAAAGCCAGGAACAGCATGTCGCTAACATTACCTACATAACGGCGTAAACGCTCCGCAATATGATAACGTACGTAGCCTTCTGGAATATTCATTTCAAAAATATTAAATAAACGACTACCATTATAACTCAAGCGATTTGCGGGTTGCATGGTCATCGAAGCGGCACGAGCAACAGAACTCGCGTAGCTAAAATTATAACTACCATGTTCATGCAGCAATCTGCCACTTAATTCTCCACCGTTATATACGTCAATATGACGAATCGGGCGAGAAAGCTGGCTAAAGTCAGTCATCATCGAATAGCGTCTCCAATTCATCCATCTGCGGTAATCCAGCGGACTGTACAGCCAGCATGAGTTCAAGCGCATTGAGATACAACGTGAGTGCTTTCAGTGAACCTGAATACACGCCATTCTCAATGAGTGAAATAACCGTTCGATGGATACCAGCGCGTGTTGCAGCGTCAGTTTGAGTCCAGCCCTTCGCTTTTCGTCTTTGCTGGCACTTCACGCCAATTGCTTGCATACCAGGCAACATACAACCTCGAATGTTGGTATATAATAACAATTATTCAATAATGGCTTATTTGTTATTATATAGCAACATTAGGTCGCTACCACTCCCACAAACTCTCCTCTTCCTGGACTACACTTGCCTCACGTGAAAACGTTAATAGAGGTAAAAATGTCGCAATCCAATCAACGTAACCAGGCCTGGCTTTTAGCCTCACGCCCTGAAGGCGAACCGGTAAAAGAGAATTTTCGCCTGGTTGATCAGCCGATTCCTGAACTGAAGGATGGCGAGATCCTGCTGCGCACGCTGTACTTATCGCTTGATCCGTACATGCGTGGGCGCATGGATGACAGCAAATCCTACGCCGCACCGGCTGAGCTTGATCAGCCCATGGTAGGCGGCACGGTAAGCGAAGTTGCTGCATCCAAACATGCCGATTTTAAGCAAGGCGATCGGGTTCTCGCGCAAAGCGGCTGGCAAAGCTATGCGGTCTCAGACGGCACTGGCGTCGCGAAACTGGGCGATCTGCCCCATCCTTCCTGGGCGCTGGGTATTCTCGGCATGCCGGGCTTCACCGCCTATATGGGATTGATGGATATCGGCCAGCCGAAAGAAGGCGAAACCCTGGTGGTCGCGGCGGCCACCGGACCGGTGGGAGCAACCGTTGGTCAGTTGGGTAAACTCAAGGGCTGTCATGTCGTGGGCGTCGCGGGTGGTGAAGAGAAGTGTCGCTACGCCATTGAGAAGCTCGGTTTTTCCGCCTGCATCGATCATCATCGTGACGATTTTGCACAACAGCTGGCGGCGGCCTGCCCGGACGGTATCGATATCTACTTCGAGAATGTCGGCGGCAAAGTGTTTGATGCGGTATTCCCGCTGCTGAATACCGCCGCGCGCGTGCCGGTGTGCGGCCTGGTTTCTGGCTACAGCAGTCGCGAATTGCCGCCGGGCCCGGATCGCACGCCGCAAATTATGGGCGGCATTCTTAAGCGTCGTATTCGCATGCAGGGCTTTATCATCTTCCAGGATTACGGCGATCGTTATCCGGAATTCCTCAAGGCGATGACACCGCTGGTGGAGCAGCAAAAAATCCACTATCGCGAACATATGATCGACGGATTAGAAAATGCGCCGCAGGCATTTTTCGACATGTTGCAAGGCAAAAACTTCGGTAAAACCGTGGTGAAAGTCGCACAGTAACGCGTTGTGTAAACGCCATTTTTCACTTTGCATAGCGGCAATTGAGATATGGCGGTTGCTGAGCGCATGAGAAGATATTTTCCCTATATCGCCATTATTGGGAGTTCTCATGTCGCTCAGTCAAACCCCGCTCCTGAAAGTCAATTCCCAGCAGGCCGAAGCGCCAGTTCCGGAAGTATTACCACGTCGGCAATTATTACCTTAATGGCACCCCACCGCCGCGTCATGCCTGGAGCTAACGGCGGCGAAAGCGCGCCGCTGGATGGTCAGCCTTGAGTCGCGGCTGGCCAAACAGGCGCTCGCGCAGCGTTACCGCCTGGGGTGGCGTAACACGCACCCGTCCCCGGCTGCGCAGCACCGGCATCACATGCTGGATAAAATCCTCAAAGCTACCGGGACTGATCGCCCAGGCAAGATTAAATCCATCCACACCCGACTCCACGGCAAACTGCTCCAGCTGATCGGCGATGCTTGCCGGGCCGCCAATCAGCAGCGGATGTAAACCGCCAATGCCGATGTAGCGCGCTGCATCACGTAGCGTCCAGCGTTTCTGATCGTCAATGCGCGTCAAACTGGCTAAGGCGGAACGGCAGGCATCGGTTTCACGAAACGCCAACGGAGTGTCCAAATCTTCTAACGACCAGTCGATGCCGGTCCAGGCGGAGAACAGCGCTAACGCCGCCTCTTCGCTGATGTAGTGCTGATAATCACGATACTTCGCGTGCGCGGCCTCATCACTCTCCGCGGTGATGACCGTAATGGCCGTAACAAAGCGCAGCGATGCCGCTTCACGCCCTTCAGCCGCGGCTAACTGGCGGATGCGTTGGATATCCTGCGCGATCGCCTGTGGCGTGATGCCACCGAGAAAGATCACCTCCGCATTACGAGCGGCGAACTGTGCTCCACGAGTTGAGGTTCCGGCCTGAAACAGCACCGGCGTGCGCTGCGGGCTCGGTTCACTCAGGTGCGCATCCGACACCTGGTACCAGCGGCCAGTATGTTGAATGGCATGCACTTTGGCCGGATCGCTATAAACACTGTTTTGTTTATCGCGCCGTACCGCATCCTCCTCCCATGATCCTTCCCAGAGTTTGCCGGTGACATCGAGAAACTCCTGCGCACGATCGTAGCGTTCATCGTGCGGAATCTGCTGCGTCAGTCCCAGATTGCGCGCCGCTGAATCGAGCATGGAGGTCACCACATTCCAGGCGATACGCCCGTTGCTCAGATGATCGAGCGTGGTGAACTTACGCGCCAGCAGGTATGGCTGTTCATAAGTGGTGGAGACGGTGATGCCAAAGCCCAGATGCTGCGTCACTGCCGCCATGGCTGAAACCAGCAACAGCGGATCGTTCACCGGCATTTGCGTCGCCAGACGCAGCGCCGCGTCCGGTTTGTGTTGCCAAACATCAAGTTGGCCGAGGGCATCAGCAATAAACAGTGCATCAAATCCGGCGCGATCCAGCTGCTGGGCAATGTCCGTCCAGTAACCTAGCTCAGTGTATCGATGGGCCTGATCCTGCGGATGTCGCCACAGGCCAGCGCTGAGGTGGCCCGGCACGTTCATCATAAAACCAAATAGCAAAAACGGCGCGCCGCTCATTGCCTTCTCCTCTCAGGCATGACGCCGAGCGCGTAATGCCCCGACCGCCAACACAATGAAAATTAAGCCGCCGGTGGCAACCTGTTGCCAGTAGAAGTTCCAGCCGATCAGCAGCAATCCGTTGGCGATAAAACTCAGCAGCACCACGCCAAGTAGCGTTCCCACCACGTTGGGACGGCGGGATGGCGCGAAGGTGGCACCAATAAAACTGGCGCCAATGGCGTTAAGCAGATAGGCATTGCCCGACAGCGGCACCCAGGCTTTGACGTTTGCGGCGAGGATTAAGCCGACGATACCGGCAATCAGCGCTGCAGCAATAAAAGCCATGGCGGTAAGCCGTTTAACCGGCACCCCCGAATACTGCGCCACACTGTACTGCTCGCCCATCACCCGTAACGATCGGCCGGTGGCACTGCGGTGCAGCAGCTGATAGAGCGCGAGCGCCACCCATAGTAGCAGCCAAAGCGGCACAGGAATGCCGAGCAGCGCGCCGTGACCGATGGCCGAAAAGCCGTCGGGCAGTATTTGGCTCAGCAGATAGACCGGCTGTCCGCCGTTTGATGACAGTTGCTGCACGCTTTGCCCGATAAACAGCGTGCCGAGCGTGGCGAGAAACGGCTCCACGCCCAGTTGGGTAACCAGAAAGGCGTTAAACACGCCAACCAGCAGCGCGGCGAACAGCGCCGCAATCAGCGCGACGGGCAGACTGACCTGATGCAGCACCAGTGTCACCAAAACCAGACAGGCGATATCGATCGATGTCCCAACCGAAAGATCAATCGCGCCAATGCGGGTAACCAGCGTCATCGCCAGCGCAACAATCGCCAGCGGCGCAACGTTATTTAGCAACACGCTGCGAATATTGGAGACAGTGGCAAAACCGGGCGCCGCGACAATAAATAACAGCAGCAGCGCCACAAAGGTCAGCACCACCACCGCACGCAATAAGCCGGCCTGACGCGGACGATGAGCGCCTGCGGATAACAGAGAGTCAGACACCTTGAGTCCTCCTTGACTGACGACGACGTAACAGCGCCGTTAACGCCACCACTAACAGGATCAACACGCCTTCGACGCCATTGATCCAGTAACTTGAGACGTTGATGAGCTGGAAACCGTTGGCAAGCAGACTCAGGAACAGCGCACTGATCAGCGCGCCAGCGAGTGTCGGTACCAGACGACGGGAAAACACCACACCCAACAGCGCGGCGGCAATCACCATCAGCAGATTGTCGTTCGCGCCGGGCGAACTGCCGCTTAACAGCGACACTGAAGCCACCGCCGCGATGGCGGCGCTAACGCCGCATAATACGTAGCTCAAGCCCTGATAGCGTTTGACGCCAATTCCCGCGGCATTGGCGGCCTGCGGATGGCTGCCTACCGCCTGCAACCGCAGGCCAAATGCGGTAAGACGACTTAAGGCGATCGCCGCAAACGCCAGCAGTAAAAATGACCAGCCCAGCCACGACACCGCTAACGGACCGTTACTTAACAGCAGATTTTGCAGGTCGCTGCTGGCCGACACCGATGCATTGCTGGTCAGCACCATCTCCAGTCCGATCGCGATATTCATGCTGGTAAGCGTCGCCAGCAGCGGCAAGATTCCCAGCCAGACAATCGCCAGCGCATTAAATAATCCCACCGCCGCGCCGGTTAATAGCGTTAACAGCAGTGCAATAGCGAGCGGCTGCCCGACGCTGAGCTGGCTGGCAAACACCGCCGCACTTAGGCCGAGATTAGCCGCAATCGATAAATCAATGCCGCCAGTGATGCCTTGCAAACCGCCACCGCTTAGTACCAGCGTTAAGCCGAGCGCCAGCGTCCCCACCACCGCGGTTTGTTGTAGCACGTTGCCGAGATTCATCACCGTGAGAAAAATCGGCGACAGCCAGGCAAACACCGCTAAAACCAGCACGATAATCAACAGCGATACGTGTTGCAGCCACTGCTGGCCGTGAGTACGCCGTGGCTGTTCACCGGCTGCTGCTTGGGTGACCTCACTCATGATGCACGCTCCGTTAATGCGCCGGTGCCGGAAGCCCAGGAGAGAATCTCCTGATGGCTGGTCTGCTGTGCCGCCAGCGTGGCGACATGTTCGCCGCGCGCCAGCACCATAATGCGATCGGCCAGGGTTTGCAGTTCGAGTAAATCGGTAGAGAACACCAGGATCAGCGCCCCCTCATCGGCCAACTGCTGCAACGTGTGGTAAATCGCCGCCTTGGCCGCAATATCAACGCCCACCGTCGGCTCATCCAGCAGATACATACGAGCGCCGGTATTTAGCCATTTTGCCAGCACCGCTTTTTGTTGATTACCGCCAGAGAGCTGGCGCAGCGGCGCCAGTTGCCCTGGGGTGCGGATGGCCAATTGCTCAATATTCTTCGCCACCAACTCGCTTTCGGCCTGACGTGACACGCCGCCCCAGCGCAGTAAACGTCGTACCGTGGTTAAGGTGACGTTGTCACGCAAACTCATGTCCAGCGCGATGCCGTTGGCGCGCCGATCCTCCGGGACAAAGGCGATACCGCGTTTCACCGCCGCATGCGGTGAAGCCGGGATGCCCGCTACCTCGCCCAGTATCATTTTACCGCTCACGGTATTCTCCAGCCCAAACAGCGCGCGTATCAGGGTTTTTCCGCCCGAACCTAGCAAACCGGTAATACCGATGATCTCGCCCTGACGACCCGTGAATGACAGCTTGTGGAAACTCCCGGGGGCGCTCAAGGCATCAACCTGCAATAGCAGCTCACCCACAGGACGTGGCTGACGCGGCATAAGCTCGTGGCGCGCATCGCCCACCATGGCACTAATCAAGGCTGACGGCGACAGCTGTTCCGCGCTGAACTGCGCCACATCTTTGCCATCCCGCAGCACCGTGACGCGTTGGCACAGCTGCTGGATCTCATCGAGATAATGCGAGACATAAATCAGCGCGATACCCTGCTGGCGCATACGATCAATCACCCGAAACAGCGCATGCACTTCGTGGCGCGCCAGCGCGGCGGTGGGTTCATCCAGCACCACCACGCGCGGCGCGTTTTGTAGCACGCGGCAGATTTGCACCAACTGCTGCTCTGCCACGCTTAAGGTGGCGATCAATGCGTTGGGATCGAGCTGTAAACCGAAGTGCTGCTGCAGCTGCTGCTGAGCCTGCTGGCGCATGCGGCGACGCAGGATAAAGGGGGTCGCGGCGGCGCGCGGTTCGTTGCCAAGCCACAACGCTTCCGCCACCGTCAGCGAGCTGGGCAGCAAGCGTTCCTGATGCACGATGGCGATGCCCTGTCGCTGCGCCTGTGCTGGCGTGCTGAGCGTGAGCGGCTGTCCATCCAGCTCAATACTGCCGCTATCGGCGGCATGAATGCCGCCTAATACTTTAATCAGCGTCGATTTACCGGCCCCGTTGTGACCAATCAGGCCATGCACTTCACCGGCATGCACGCTGAGCGACACCGATTGCAGCGCAGGTACGCCATCAAAGGCTTTACTGATGTGGTGCAGCTGCAGCAGCGGCGTATTATTTGCCATCCGTCTGGCCCAGGGTTTTCTGCGCCTCGCCGGCATTATCTTTGGTTACCAGAATCGCCGGAACATAGGTCGCTGGCGGCAATGAACGATCGCCCGCGAGATATTTCGCCACGTTCTGCACCGCCGTTTGCCCAATCACATACGGCTGCTGCGCCACCACTGCCGCCGCGCTGGATTTGGCATCTTTAACCAGCGACACCACATCCGGGCTGCCGTCGACTGCATAGGTTTTGATCTCGTTGCGCCCCGCGGCATCCACCGCCTGGGTAGCGCCAATTTGTGGCACATCCCACGCGGCCCAAATCGCCTGAACCGATCCTTTCGGATATTTATTCAGTAACTGACTGATTTGCGCATACGCGTCTTGCACGGTATTCGGGATAACATCGCGCAGTTCTGGCTGAATTATTTTAATTTTTGGATACCATTTCAGTACGGCTTTTAACTGGTCATAGCGCATTGCAACCACGGGCACGCCATAGAAACCGTTAAATACCAGAATATTGCCTTCGCCACGTAAATCATTGACCAGCTTTAACGCGAGCTGCTCGCCAATATAAAAGTTATCTGACGTTGTGACGTTAATACTGGATGGGCTAGCCGTGTCGACAGTAAATAACGGGATGCCCGCCTCGCGGATTTTTTTCAGCCACGGCTCCAGCACCGACGCGGTGCCGAGTGTTTCAATGATTGCATCGGGTTTCTGCGCGATAAGCGTCTGAATTTGGGCAATTTGCTGCGACTCTTTACGGCCGCCGTCTAGCGCAATCGGCGTACCGCCAAGGCGTTTCACCTCGTCGATTTGTCCCTGATAAGCCTTGAGATCCCAATAGTGATCGGTGCCGGCAACGGTAATACCAATGCGTTTACCCGCCAAAGACGGAATCGGATGATCTTCGGCGTGCGCCATTGCGGATAATAGTGATACAGAAGCCAGCAACAGGCCTGCCAGACGATGCTTTTTCATGCTTAATATCCCTGGAAATAATAATATAATGTTGTATGACGCCTGCTAGCTGGCGCGTGAAATAAAAATTATCACAGCCATTTTTTATCCATAATGCTATTTTCACCTTAGACTAGCTGGCAATTGATAATAGCCAGCCAGCCGCGTTAATTAGCAGGCTAAAGGGTTAACGCGGCATCGAATTTAAGCGGCTGAGTGCGGGCTGAATGCTCCTGCTGCGTACTGGCGTGCGTGACAGCGGCAAGCAATTGCCGCGTATAGGGATGCACCGGACGATGCCAGATTTGCTCTACCTCCCCGGCTTCGACAATATCGCCCTGATTCATTACCAGCACGCGATCCGCCATGTAACGCACCACGGCCAGATTGTGCGAAATAAACAGATAGCTCAAACCAAACTCCTGCTTCATCTCCAGCAGCAGATTGAGGATTTGTGCCTGCACCGACACATCCAGCGCCGATACCGCTTCATCGCAAATGACCAACTTTGGCTTAACAATAAGCGCCCGAGCGATGCCAATTCGCTGGCGCTGGCCGCCGGAAAATTCATGGGCATAACGCGCTAGCGCCTGTCGTGGTAAGCCGACACGGTCCAGCATCTGATGAATACGCGTCAGGCGCTGCGCCGCTGGTGCCGGATCGTGCAGCCGCAACACCGAATCAAGAATGGTGAAAATGGTGTGCCGCGGATTGAGTGAGGCGTAAGGATCCTGAAAGATCATCTGCACGCTGCGGCGTAAATCGCGCAGAGCGGATTCCGGCAGCTGTGCGATATCCTTGCCCTGAAGGCGAATCTCACCGCTGTCGGGGGTTAGCAGGCGCAATAGGGTGCGCGACAGCGTCGATTTGCCGCAGCCCGATTCCCCCACCAATCCCAACGTTTCTCCCTGCTGTAAATCAAAGCTGATGTCGCGAATAGCAGGCACGCGCCGGTTGCCGTGACCGTAACTGACCTGCAGATGACGCAGCGCCAGCAGCGGCGCGGCGGTTTCACGCCCATCAGGCGCAGCAAAGTTCAGCGTCGCTGGCTGGTGCAGGTTGAAACGGCCTTCGGCATCATGACGAATCTCGGTCAGCATACGCTGGCGATAATGCACGTCTTGTTCACCCAGCAGCGATGCCGCCAGTAAGCCTTTGGTGTAGTCATGCTGCGGCTGCGCAAACAGGGCTGGCGTCTGGTTATATTCGACAATGCTGCCGTTGTGCATCACCGCGACGTTATCGGCCCACTGGCTGACCAGACCCAGATCGTGGGAGATCATCAACACGCTCAGCGACAAGGTTTTGCGCAGGCGATCGATCAGCGCCATGATGTTGGCCTGCACCGTGACATCCAGCGCAGTGGTGGGTTCATCGGCAATCAGCAGCTTCGGCTCACACGCCACCGCCATGGCGATCATCACGCGCTGTCGCTGGCCACCGGAGAGCTGATGCGGGAAATCATCCACCCGGCGCGCCGGGTCGGGAATATTGACCAGCTCCAGCAGCTCAATCGCCCTCGCCCGCGCCTGCTGTCGCGACAGCTTTTGATGAGCCATCATCGACTCCGCAATCTGCGCCCCGATGCTATACACCGGATTGAGCGAAGTCATCGGCTCCTGAAAAATCATTGAGATCTGGTTGCCACGCAGCGCGCGCAGCTGACGCGGCGGCAGGCTGAGCACATCGTCGCCAGCAAAAATAATCCGTCCGGCGGTGCGCGCCTGCGGCGCCAGTAAGCCCATAATTGCCAGCGCCGTCGCAGACTTACCGCTGCCCGACTCACCGACCAGCGCCAGCATTTCGCCCTGCGCCAGCGTAAAGCTGATGTCGTTGACTGCCGGATGCGCGCCAAACTGAATCTGCAAATTCTCTACGGAAAGCATCGGTTTCATCATTGCTCACTCAGTCGCGGGTTAAAGGCATCATTAAGCGCATCGCCCAACAGATTCAGCCCCAGCAAGGTGATCACCAGCGCCACGCCTGGCTCGGCGGTGAGATACCACGCGGTGCGCAGCATTTCGCGACCGCTGCCTATTAAAAAGCCCCAGCTCACCACGTTAGGATCGCCTAAGCCAAGAAATGACAGCGCAGCCTCCATTAAGATCGCGGACGCCACCATCACCGACGACGTGACGATGATGGCCGGCAGCGCGTTCGGCAACATTTCGCGCCAAATGATGTAGAGCGGCGAAAATCCCTGACAGCGTGCGGCCAGTACAAAGTCCGATTCACGTAGGCTGCGAAACTCCGCGCGCACCAGGCGGGCAATCGTTGGCCAGGTTGTCAGGCCAATGCTGAGGGTGATAAGCGTAACCGTCGGCGTGGCGACGGCCAGCACAATAATCACTAACAGAAACGCCGGCATGGTTTGAAACAGCGTGGTGATGCGCATCAAAATATTATCCAGCACGCCACCGTAATAGCCGCTCAGGCTGCCGATTAAGGTGCCCGCCAGCAGGCCCAGCAAGGTTGCGCCCACTCCAATCAGCAACGACACGCGCGCGCCGTGAAAAATGCCGGCGGCCAGATCGCGCCCCATCGCGTCGCTACCCAAAGGCCAGGCGGCATCGGCGCCCGGCAGTAATAGCGGTGTGGCGATCATATCCAGCGGATCGCCGGGATAGAGCCAGGGCGCCGCCAGCGCCATCGCCAGCACCAACAGCAGAATAATGATGCCCGCCAGCCCGGCGGGATTGCGCAGCAGCTGACGCAGCGCGCGATGCTTGCCGCGCGGGGTAACAGGAAGCGTAGTAAACGTGGTCATCTAATTTCTCACGATGCGGGGATCGAGCCAGGCGTGCAGCAGGTCGACAATAAAGTTAGCCAGCAGAACCAGCAGCGAAGAAAACAGCAGAATGCCGAGCAGAATATTGACGTCGCGCGCCATCACCGCATCCAGCGCCAGCCGTCCCAGGCCCGGCCAGGAGAACACGGTTTCCACTACCGCCGCGCCGCTCAGCAAGGTGGCGATATGCATGCCGCTCACCGTCACCACAGGAATCAGTGCGCAACGCAGCACGTGCACCACCGTTACGCGTAGCGGAGAGATACCCTTCGCATGCGCGGTGCGCACGAAGTCCTGATGGGCGATCTCCAGCATCGCCGCGCGGGTTAAACGCGCATAAATCGCGAGGAAAAAACTCGCCAGTGAAAATACCGGTAATAACGCATGGCTGAGGAGATCCTTGAACTTATCCCAGCCGTGATAATTTGCGCCAATGGTCATATTCCCGCTGCTGGGTAACCAGCCGAGATGCACCGAAAATAAAACCAGCAGCATCAAACCAATCCAGAATCCCGGCAGTGAATAGAGCAGTAAAGAAAACAGCGATAACCCACGATCGGGCCAGCGGCCAACAAATAGCGCCATAATGACACCGCAAATAATGCCGCCTATCAGGGCCAGCGCCTGCGCTGCCAGCATTAATAATAAGGTGGCGGGTAAACGCGAGAGAATTAAGGTCGTTACTGGCGTATTAAAACGCGGAGAGAAGCCGAGATTGCCTTGCGCAATATGACTGATCCAGTGAATAAACTGCTGCCATGCCGGAAGATTGAGACCATATTGCTCGCGCATCAGCGCCATGCTGGCCGCGCTGGCCCCGCCGGACTCACCGGCCATTACATCCACCGCATCGCCCGGAATCGCTTTCAGAATAATAAACATGATCAGCAATATACCGATGAGCGTCGGTAACAGCTGCAGCGTGGTTTTGATGAAAAAGGAGAGTAGCCAATGGCGTTCTCGCGGCATAGCCAACATCCTTGAAACGGAGTCATGCGGAAAAGGGAAAACTAACAGCCGCGGTTTTGGCGACTTAATAATTTATATGGCTTAGCTTTGCCGAATTAAGGCTATCCAGGATTAATCGCGCTATTTCCGTTTTAAGCATGTGTAAACCCGAAATACTCAGTAGTCAGCGCCTTTTTGATACCGGTAAATAACGCCCTGAACTTATTATCAAATATAAAGGCGGCGGTATGTCGGATAGACAAAAACAACCGGGGAATCGCGTGGCGGTGGATGTGGGCGGCACCTTCACAGACATCGTGATGCTGCAAAATGAAACGCAATATTCGGCCAAAGTGCTGACCAGCGCCGAGGCGCCAGAGCGCGCGGTGATTGCCGGTATTAACGATGTACTGCAGCAGGCACAACTGCAGTTTTCAGACATCGACTCGTTGATTCTGGGTACCACCTTAGCCACCAACGCGCTGATTGAGCGCAAAGGCGCACGCACCGCGCTGATCACCACCGCAGGCTTTCGCGATCTGGTGGAGATTGGTCAGGAAGACCGTTTTGCCCAATACGATGTGTTTCTGCAAAAGCCGCGTCCGCTGGTGGAGCGTCACTGGCGCTTCACGGTGGAAGAGCGCATCGACGCGCAAGGTCAAGTGCGCATTCCCCTCAACGAAGCGCAGGTGCACGCGCTGGCTAAAGAGATTGCCGCGCAGGGCATTGAGAGTATCGCCATCGGCTTTTTACAAAGCTTTGTTAACCCAGAACATGAGCAGCGCACTGCGCAGATCCTGCATGAGCTGTTGCCCGAGGTGACATTGTCACTCTCCAGCGATATTTGCCCCGAAATTCGTGAGTATGAGCGTCTCTCCACCGTCTCGGCGAATGCCTACGTGCAGCCGCTGGTTGCCGGTTACCTGCGCCGCCTGCAGCAACAGCTCAGCCAACACGGTTTGCGCGTACCGCCCTTTTTGATGACCTCGGGTGGCGGTATCACTACGCTGGATAACGGCATCAGCGAGCCGGTGCGCCTGGTTGAATCGGGCCCGGCGGGCGGCGCGATCCTCGCCAGCAATATTGCGCAGCAGCTGGATCTGAAAAAAGTGCTGTCGTTTGATATGGGCGGCACCACCGCCAAAATCTGTTTTATCGATAACTTCCAGCCACAGATTTCCCGCAGCTTCGAGTTTGGCCGCGTGCATCGTCATCAAAAAGGTTCCGGGCTGCCGATTCGTATCCCGGTGATTGATCTGGTGGAGATTGGTGCCGGTGGTGGATCGATTGCGCGCATCGATAATCTCGGACGATTACAGGTCGGTCCGGATAGCGCCGGCTCTGCGCCCGGTCCGGTGAGCTATAACCTCGGCGGCGAGTGGGTGACCATTACCGATGCCAACGCGCAGCTCGGCCTGCTGGATCCGGCCAGTTTTGCCGGTGGCAAAGTAGAGCTCAATGTCGATTTGGCGCAGCATGCTCTTGCCGCGCAGGTCGGCGAACCGCTAAAGCTGCAGCCCGATGATGCCGCGCTGGCGGTGACCGAAATCATCGCCGAAAACATGGCCAACGCCGCCCGCGTCCACGCCAGTGAATCGGGTAAAACCGTCGATAACTATACGCTCGTCGCCTTTGGTGGCGCCGCCCCGCTGCACGCCGCACGGCTGGCCACCAAGCTCGGTATCGACCGGGTGATCATTCCGCACGCCGCTGGCGTCGGCTCAGCGCTGGGTTTCCTGTGGGCGCCAGTGTCCTATCAGGCGGTGCGCAGCTTCTATCAACGACTGGATAATCTCGATTTTAATGCAGTGAATGCGCTGCTGGATGCGCTGAGCGATCAGGCGCGTCAGGTGGTGCAACAGGCGGATCGCCAGGCGCCGATTAACGTGCAGCGCAGCGTCTACCTGCGCTATGCCGGTCAGGGCCATGAGGTGCCGATTGACCTCGAAGGCGACACGCTGAATGCGCAACAGCTCGCCGCCCTGCATCAGCGCTTTACCCTTACCTATCAGCAACTGTATGGCCGCAGCCTCGATCACGTGGCGGTTGAAGCGATCAGCTGGACCGTCACCGCCTCTACGCCGGTTTCAGTGGTGACGCCACACAGTGCGCTTAGCACGCTGCCGGATGTCGCGCCGCAGCGTGAACTTTACTCTTTCCTGCAGCAGCAGCGTATTCAGGTGCCGGTCCAACAGCGCGTCGAGCTGACCAACGTTACCGACGGTCCCCTGTTAGTGGTGGATGCAGAAACCACCACCTGGGTTGATGAACAGTTCAGCGTGCAGCGCACCGCCGCCGGACATCTGTTGCTGCAACGTCTTTCTTCCGTGGGAGCCCAGCATGAGCAATAACGTGATTCAACATCAGGTGATCTGGAATCGCCTGATTTCAGTGGTGGAGGAGCAAGCGCAGGCGCTCATCCGCACCGCTTTCGGTACTGCAACCCGTGAAGCGGGCGATCTCTCTGCTGGCGTGTTTCTGCCCGATGGTCGTATGGTGGCGCAGGCGGTAACGGGAACGCCGGGCCACGTCAACTCGATGGCAGAGTCGGTTAAACATTTCCTCAAGGTGTTTCCCATTGCGACGCTGCAGCCCGGCGACGTGCTGCTGACTAACGATCCGTGGAAAGGCACTGGCCATCTTTATGACATCACCATGGTGACGCCGGTGTTTTACCGCGATCGCCCGGTGGCGCTGTTCGCCTCTACGCTGCATGTGATTGATATTGGCGGTCTTGGCCCCGGCCCGGACGGCCAGCAAATCTGGCATGAGGGATTATTCCTGCCGATCATCAAATTCATTCACGCTGGGCAGCTCGACCAAACGGTGCTCAACATCGTCAAAGCCAACGTGCGTGAACCGGCGCAGGTGGAAGGCGATTTCCTCGCGCTGGTGGCCTGTAATGATGTCGGCGCGCGTCGCCTGCTGAGCGTGCTGGATGAGTTTGATCTGCCCGATTTGCTGGAAGTCGGCGAATACATTCTGCAGCGTTCACGCCAGGCGATGCTCGATGCGGTGCGTAGCTGGCCGGCTGGCAGCTGGCACAGTGAATTGTGGGTTGATGGCTACGATGAGCCGCTGAAGCTGCAGGCCAAACTCACGCTGAGCGAACAAGGCATCCACGTGGACTTTGCCGGCAGCGCCGGGTTTGTTGCGCGCGGCATTAATGTGGTGAAAGCCTATACCGACGCCTACACCTCGTTTGGTATCCGCTGCCTGATTGGCGCGGATATTCCCAACAATGCCGGCTCGCTCGGGGTGATCACCATTGATGCGCCGGAAGGCTCGATCCTCAATGCGCCCTATCCTGCAGCCGTCACCTCGCGGCATATCATCGGCCAGATGCTGCCGGATGTGGTGTTTAACTGCCTGCGCCAGGCACGTCCCGGTGAAGTCCCCGCCGAAGGTGCCTCCTGCCTGTGGAACATTCAGCTATCGGGCGGCCATATTTTGCCGCAGTACGAAGCCAACAGCAGCCTGAAGCAGCCGCGTTTTTCCATTACCAGCTTCTCCACCGGCGGTACCGGCGCGCGCCCGGCGCTGGATGGCCTCTCAACCACCTCTTTCCCCAGCGGCGTGCGCAACGTCTCGCTGGAGATCCTTGAATCGATCAGTCCGGTGGTGTTCTGGCGCAAAGAGTATCGCCAGGATTCCGGCGGCGCGGGCGCGCAGCGTGGCGGACTGGGCCAGATAATCGAGCTGTCGCACGGGCAGGATTTGCCAATGGAGCTCGGCGCGGCCTGGGATCGCATTCACTTCCCGGCGCAGGGTGCCGAAGGCGGTCAGGCCGGTGCGCCCGGTCGCGTCACGCTCTCCACCGGCGAAACGCTGTCGGGTAAAGGACGTCAGGTGATCCCGCCGGGCAGCCATCTGATTGTCGAAACGCCAGGCGGCGGCGGTTTAGGTCACAGCTCGCAACGTGACGCGCAGCGCTTGCAGCACGACGTGGTGAATCAACTCATCACGCCGGCTGCCGCAGCGGAACTGTATGGCTATCACCCTAAAACGGAGTAACACCATGTTATTAAATTTTCACCGCTCACTGCTGGCGCTTACGCTGGGAATGACGTTAACCGCAACGGCGCACGCCGCCGATCCGCAATCGGGTGGTACCTTAAATCTGGTGCTCAACTACGAACCGCCGGCGCTGATTGCGCTGACCACGGTGGCCACCCCGGCGCTCAGCGTCAGTGCCAAAGTCACCGAAGGCCTGCTGAGCTATGATTTTGACCTCAAACCGCAGCCGCAGCTGGCGACCCGCTGGGAGATCAGCCCTGACGGCACGCGCTACACCTTCCACTTGCGTCCCGGCGTGAAATGGCACGACGGCCAGGATTTCACCTCCGCCGATGTCGCCTATTCGATTGAGCTGCTGAAGAAGGTTCATCCGCGTGCATCCAGCACCTTTGCCAACGTCACCGCCATCGAAACGCCCGATACGCTGACGGCGGTGATCGTGCTGTCGAAACCAGCACCCTATCTGATTAAGGCATTTGCCGCCGCGGAATCGCCGATTATTCCGAAGCATATCTATGACGGCACCGATGCGCTGACCAACCCGCATAACAACGCGCCGATCGGCACCGGTCCTTATATCTTCGATAAATGGGTGCGTGGCAGCTATATCCTCTACAAGCGTAATCCCAACTATTGGGATAAAAATCGCCCGTATCTCGATCAGCTGGTGGTGAAGTTCATTCCCGATCCCGCTGCCCGCTCGGTGGCCTTCGAAACCGGTGAAGCGGATTTAGGTTATCGCACGCCGGTGGCAATGAACGATGTGGCGCGCTTGAAAGCCTTGCCACAACTCGGTTTTGAAACCAAAGGCAACAGCTACTCCTATAACGTCAGCTCGATTCAGTTCAATCTCGACGATGCGCATTTTAAAGATCTGCGCGTGCGTCAGGCGGTGGCACATGCGCTTAATCGCAATGTGATTTTGCAGGTTGCCTATTTCGGTCTGGGACAGGTGACAGCGTCACCGATTGCGCCCGGCATCAAAGAATATAACGACCCGTCGCCTTCGCCATATGCCTTCGATATCAATAAAGCCAATGCGCTGCTCGACGCCGCCGGTTTCCCCAAAGGCAGCGATGGCACGCGCTTTAGCGTAACGCTGGATTACAATCCGATAGCGGAGGATTTGCGCAAAACGGCGGAGTACACCCGCTCGGCGCTGGCGAAGATTGGCATCAAAGTGACGCTGCGCGCGCAGGACCTCTCCAGCTTTGTACGCCGCATTTATACCGATCGTGACTTCTCGTTTACCGTGAACGGTCACAGCAATCTGTATGATCCGACCGTTGGCGTGCAGCGCATCTACTGGTCGAAAAACTTCCGCAAAGGCGTGCCGTTCTCCAATGCCTCGGATTATCACAATCCAGAAGTGGACCACCTGCTGGAAGCGGCGCAAACCGAAAATGATCCGCAGCAACGCGTGGCTGAGTTCCGCCAGTTCCAGAAAATCGTCGAGCAGGATTTGCCGGACATTAATCTGATCTCGCCGCAATTCATCACCATTTATAACCGCAAAGTGCACGATCACTCCGTTACCGCTGACGGAATTGAAGGCAATTTGTCACAGGTTTGGCTGGATAAAAAATAAGCTCAGCCGGAAGCCTTGTACCGCATGGCTTCCGGCGCTGTTTCACGCTTCGCTTGTTCGAATATTGTTAAGATCTGCTTAAAGATTACTGGTAATCCATACAGATAAGGTTCAGGATGGTTGCTCATCCTGGGTTAACGCCCACGGCAATTCACCCTCAATCTGAGGGCTCGTTATGTACTTTTATTCAACTGAAACCGTATGCGCCATTACCGGTGCTAATCGCGCGAATTTGCGTCGCTGGTTACGCTGTGGATTAATTTCTGAAAACCACGTCAATCAGGACTGGAGCCGTCATCAGGTTGATGAAGTTCTGGCCATGATGGCGTTAACCGCCGGTGGTGCCACGCTGTGGCAGATCTATCAGGGACGCCATTGCGGACTGGAATACACCTCCTCAGCCTGGATGGCGCGTCGCGGTGATGTATTACGCCAGCTGGAAATCGGCTCCGACCGTGAACTGGCGCGCACCGTGCGCAATCTGGCGGGCGATTACAGCAGCGACGATTTTATCGAGGTGTTGATGAAACCGCTGAACCGCTGGCTGCGCGATGATACCCGTCGCGGCGCATCCCGGCGTCTGGCGCGCTTTCATGATGCCATCCTGCATCACAGCGATTGTGTGAAACGCGCGTCATCACGGCAGCAAAATATGCCACTGCTGCTGGAAGTGGTGAGTAAAGGCGATGAAACCGAGATTTGGCTGGAAGCGATTCGCCTGACCGGACAAGGATTCTGTGTTGATGTGGACCAGGCATCACCGCCGATTCGCTACGGTTCGGAAAGTCGTCATAATCATCACCTGCTGTGGTGCGGAGCCGGCATTAGCGAAGAGCGAATGAGCCAGTTCCAGCGTGGATTACGTTCAGGTAAAACCGTGATGCTGAGCGGACCTGACCGTAGTATTCATTCGGCGGTTGTGGCTGCGCAAGTCGCTTAGCCGGTGCTACATGCACCGGCTCTATTTTTTAATCCTATCCGCACTTTGCTTATGCAAAATAAGTAGTTAGCCACGGCAACAACGGTTAAATCTACTCACACCGACTTCTGTTACGCTCTCGCCTCCCAATCTGGAGGATCAATGAGTTCATTAATCGATATTTTCACCACCCACAAAAGCGACCGCAGTTTCACCGATCAATCCGTTGAGGATGCGGTGCTGGATCGCATCATTTCGGCCGCTTATCACGCGCCTACTTCGGTGAACTCGCAGCAAGTCTCATTGGTGGTCACACGTGATGCCGCGAAACGCGCGCAGATTTCACAAATTGCCGGCGGTCAGCCGTGGATTGCCAAAGCACCGGTATTTATTACCCTGGTGCTGGATATGCATAAATCTCGTCTGGCGATGCAGGCCATCGATCGCGAACAAATTGCGCAGCAGAGTATCGAAAGCATTGTCTCGGGCTCGACCGATATTGGTATTGCGCTGGGTTCAATTATGGCGGCGGCGCGTGCGGAAGGTCTGGGTATTGTGCCAATTGGCGGCATTCGTCGCGATCCGCAGGCGTTAATTAGCCTACTCGATCTGCCGCAATACACCTTCCCGGTGGCTGGCGTGGTGATTGGCCATGTGGATCAACCTGCACATCAGAAACCGCGTCTGCCGTTAGCCACTTTCCGTCATGAAGAGCAGTATCAGCCTGCCGGGCTGGAGCAACATATCGACGCTTACAATCAGCAGATGGTGCAGCACTGGAAGAACATCGGACGCGATGATGGTGAGAGTTGGAGCGAAAGCGTCAGCGGCTATTATCACAAGATCTACTTCCCGCACGTGCTGGACGCGCTGAAAAAGCAGGGATTTGGCAACGACAAGTAAGGGTGTTTCCCCGCGCCGGGTGCGCGGGGAATGAAGAATTAACGCCCTTTCTTTTTACGTCCTGGCTGGGCGAACCGCTGGCGATTAGCCGGTTTCGCGCCCGCTTTCTCACCGGATTTCGCCGCGCTGACGGCCGGTTTTTTCCCCGCTGCGGCCGGTTTCTTCTTCGCCTGCGTCTTCTGCGTTTTTTGATCTTCGGATGATGAGTCCTCAATCAGTTTGAACAGATCGATCAGTTCGTCATCGGTCAAATCCCGCCATTCGCCGAGCGGAATGCCTTTCAGGCTGACGTTCATGATGCGCGTGCGCTCAAGCTTGGTGACTTCAAAACCGAAGTGCTTGGTCATCCGACGAATCTGACGATTCAGCCCCTGAACCAGGATGATGCGAAACACAAAGGTCGACTCTTTCTTAACTTTGCACTTCTTCGTCACGGTGCCGAGCATCGGTACGCCTGCGCCCATTCCGGCAATAAATTCATCGGTGATCGGCTTATCAACGGTAACCACATACTCTTTTTCGTGGTTATTACCGGCACGCAGGATCTTATTCACCAGATCGCCGTGATTGGTGAGGAAGATCAGCCCCTGCGAATCTTTATCCAGGCGACCAATCGGGAACACGCGTTTGCTGTGATTGACGAAATCGCCGATGTTATCGCGCTCACCCTCTTCCATGGTGGTGATGATGCCAACCGGTTTGTTCAGCGCAATCAGCACCAAATCTTCTTCGTCACGCGGTTCAATCAACTGCCCATTCACTTTCACTTCATCCTCAGCAAATACCTGCGCACCGACGGCCGCGCGTTTGCCGTTAATGAAAACGTTGCCTTGTTCGATATAACGATCGGCATCGCGGCGTGAGCAGATACCGCTCTCGCTGATGTATTTATTCAGGCGGGTTGATGAGTTAGGCAGCATGGTTCCTCCGAAAAAAAACGGACTATACAGCAACCTTAGGCGTTGGTTAAGCGTCGCGACAATCATCAGCATTTCTCTCACCTTAAGATAACAGCACACTAACAATGTGGTTGTTCCTATAGGATCGATCGGCGACAATTCGCCTCCATCGTTTTTTCTTATGACAGAGTGACCCCCGCATGACACATCAGCCATCGGTGACATGGATTGCATCCGTGCGCACGTTTCTGGCCCGCCTTTGGCCACACCCTTTACCGGTGGGCAAAAAGCAGCGGGTCATCGCCAGTATTGGCGCAGGATTGGGATTAATGATTACCAGCCTTACCAGTCACTGGCTGCTGGGCGAAGTGAATCTGTGGTTTGTCGCGCCGATGGGCGCTTCTGCGGTGTTGCTGTTCGGCCTGCCCAATAGTCCGCTGGCACAGCCGTGGTCGATTGTTGGTGGCAATCTGGTAGCGGGCGTCATCGGTGTAACCACCGCGCTGTATATTCCCCATCCTGCGCTGGCATGCGGCGTGGCGGCTTGTTTGACGATTGCCGTGATGTTTCAGCTACGATGCCTGCACCCGCCTAGCGGCGCGGTGGCGCTTACCGCTATTCTTGGCGGCAACGGCGTGCAGCAGTTGGGTTACCACTTTATTCTTACGCCGGTGCTGTTGAATTCAGTGTGTCTGGCACTGCTGGCGTTGGTGTTTAATAATCTGGCCGGACGCCGCTACCCGCATACGCTGGCGGCGACGGAAGCCAAAGCACCGCCCGTCGTGATTGATGTGCCGATTACGCGCGACGACCTGCATCAGGCGCTGAAAAGTGGCGAGCTGCTGGATATCGATGAAGATGATTTGCAGCAGCTGCTGCAACGTGCCGAAGAGATCGCCATTCGTCGGCAGCGGCTAGCATCATAGTGATGTGGCGTAATGCCGAGAAGTTAAGCGCTGAGCGAGTTTCGTTCGCCATCGCTGTCATGCCTGTGGGGTCGCCATTCATGGCGACCAGCTAACTTCACCGCCATAACCTTTCACGCGAACCGATTCACCCTCAATCTCCACCACGGCAAACGGCACATCCTCTGCCCCATCCAGCATGCCTTTCTGGGTATAAAAGCCTGTTTGACCGATGCGCGCAAAGCCGCCGCGATGGTCATGTCCGGAAAAACAGCAAAGTATGTTGTAACTAGAAAGCAGTTCTGCCAGCTCACTACCGTTGAGTAAGTTGTGGCTGTTGTGTGGTGCCAGCGGATAGTGACCAAATACCACCACTTTTTCTCCCTGCTGCGCGGCTTGCAGCAGCTGCTGCTCAATCCACGTCAGCTGCTGCGATCCTACCGCGCCATTCCACGGTTTCGCCTGCGGCTGTTGTCGCGCGCTGAAATCCACCAGCATCGCCTCCGCCTGCGCACGGTCGTCACCGTTCAGCGTGTTGCAATACAGACTGACATCGTTGCCGTCGTAAACAATAAAGCGCCAGCCCGGCAGACCAAAGGCGTAATAGCTTTTGGGCAGCGCGGCGGCCTCATTGAGATGCTGCGTGATGGTCTGCGCATCGTGATTGCCCAGCACCACCGCATGCGGATGTTCGAGGCGATCGTAAAGCGGCAGTATCGCCGCATAGCTGTGCCAGTGGCGATCGACAAGGTCACCGAGCGTGACGACAAAATCCAGCGGCTGCTGATTCAGCGCCTCAATGGCCTGCGGCAGCTTGTGCAACGCCTGCCGATAGTAGAGATTTTTCGCAACATCGGCGTCGATGTCGGCATATTGCGGATCGGCAATCAAACCAAAGCGCAGCGTGCCATTCAGCGGCGCGGCACGCAGATGAGGCAGCGCATATAACTCGGCGACATCGCCGAGCAACTCACGCTGCAAGGCGGTCAGCGGATGCGGATAAGACACGAAAATCACTCCTTAGCGAATACCGGCACGCATAAACGACTGAATAAACTGACGCTGAAAAATCAGGAACAGCACCAGTAGCGGCAAGGTGGTCATCAACGTGGCGGCACCAATCAACGCCCACTGCACGCCCTGCTCCGGCGCGGAGAACAGCTGCAGGCCGACAGTCAGCGGCCGCACGTTAACCGAATCGGTGATCACCAGCGGCCAGAGGAAATCATTCCAGTGGAAGCTGATCGACACCAGTGCAAAGGCCACGTAAATCGGCTTCGCCAGCGGAATATAAATTTTGCGCAGAATATAGAATCGGCTGGCGCCTTCCACAATCGCCGCCTCTTCCAGCACCAGCGGAATACTTTTGAAGGTTTGCCGCAGCAGAAAGATGGCAAACGCCGAGGAGAAATACGGCAGCGCGATGCCGGTCAGCGTATCGCGTAAACCCAGCGCACCGATGGTTTTGTAGTTATTCAGAATCAGCACATCGGGGCTGATCATCAGCTGCAGCAGAATCAGCGCAAAGATCACGCCGGAGAATTTGAGCCGGAAACGCACCAGCGCATAGGCAGCCATGGTCGCCAGAATCAGCTGCACCACCACAATCATCAGCACCAGCAGTGTAGTGTTGAGAAAATAGCGGCCAAACGGCGCGGCGTGCCAGGCATTGACGAAGTTTTGCAGCGTCAGCGGCGACAGCAGCGCGAAGCTAGCCTGATCCGATGCCGGATGAATCGCTACCCACAGCGCCACCAGAATTGGCAAAAACCACAGTAGCGCCGCCAGCCCAATCGCGCTGTTCAGGCACAGGCGGCCAACAGAAAGTTTTGGCTTCATTGGTAATGGGCTCGCTTGTCCAGCAGGTTGAATTTGATCAGCGCAATAGCGGCGAGGATCACCAACAGCACCACCGTCATCGCCGCAGCAGCCGGCATGTCCCAGAAGCTAAAGGCGGTGCGATAGATATAAAACAGCAGCAGGCTGCTACTGTTATTCGGTCCGCCGTTGGTCATCGCAATCACCTGATCGACAATGCGAAAAGCATTCATCGACGCGTTGATCAGTACAAACAGCGTGGTGGGCATCAACAGCGGCCACTGCACGCGGCGGAAGAAATAGCGGCGCGACGCCCCCTCTATCTGCGCGGCTTCGCTCAGGCGTGGATCGATCTGCTGTAATGCGGCGAGATAGAAAATCATGAAAAAGCCCGCTTCGCGCCACACTGACACCGCCATCAGACAATAGAGCGCACTTTCCGGTTCGCCGAGCCAGTTGATCGCTGGCAGGGAAAAGAGCGCCAGCAGCTTATTCAGCAAACCGAGCTGCGGCGTATAGAAAAACAGCCATAAATTGGCGATGGCGATCATCGGCAGCAGCGATGGAATAAAGAATGCGCTACGCACCAGCGCATTGGCGCGCATATGTCGATTGACTGCCAGCGCCATTAGCAACGCCAGCGTCACCGCCAGCGGGATGGTGATCGCCGCATACAGCAGGTTGTTCCACAGCGACTGAATAAAGATGTCGTCATCCAGCAGCGCAACATAGTTATCCGGCCCAACAAAATGGGCGGGATGTCCGTTACGTGCCGCGCTAAACAGACTCTCCCACACCGTCGCCACTGCCGGATAGTGCGTAAACAGCAGCAAAAAGCTCAGCGCTGGCAAAATCAACAGATAACCATACAGCTGCATCGACCATAACCGGGGACGACGAACCGGTGCGACGGCGAGGAGTGTGCTCATGATTATTGGTAGGACTTGAGCAGACGGTCGGCCTGCTTCTGCGCGCCTTCCAGCGCTTCAGCCGGCGTTTTCGCCTGGGTGACCGCCGCTTCAACCGCGTGATTCAACGCATCCTGAATCTGCACGCTATTATAGGTTGAAAGCTCGGGCTGGGCATATTTCAACTGCTCACGCGCCACCAGCGCCTGCGGTACCTGTTTAACGTAATCCTTCATCACCGTGGTGTCCCAGGCAGCTGGCGAGGTGGCCACATAACCGGTGGCGATACTCCAGCGCGCGGCTTGCTCAGGCGATGTCACCCAGCGAATAAATTCCATCGCCGCCTTCTGCTGTTGCGCTGAAGCGTTTTTGAATACATACAGGTTACCGCCGCCGGTTGGGCTGCCGCGTTGGGTTTTCTCGGGCAGCATCGCCACGCCAAACGGGAATTTAGCATTATCACGCACGTTGGTCAGGTTACCGGTGGTGGTCACCATCATGGCAGTTTTACCGCTAATAAAGTCCTGCGGTGTGGTGCCCCACGCAATCGCGCCTTTCGGCGATACCTGTTCTTTCTGGCCGAGATCGGTCAGCCACTGCAGGGTTTCTACGTTGCCCGGCGTGTTGAAGTTCACTGCGGTGCCTTTGCCGTTATCCAGACGGCCGCCGTTGGTGGCGGATAAGCCCTGGAAGTTCCAGTAGCCGTTTGGCGTAGACGGAATTTCGATGCCCCATTGGCTGACGCCGTTAGCATCTTTAATCGTCAGTTTCTTACTGAACTCCACCACCTGCTGCCAGTTAGCCGGCGGCGTATCGGCGTTCAAACCGGCTTTCTCAAACGCCTGTTTGTTCCAGTACATCACTACGGTTGAGCGCTGGAACGGCACGCCCCACACTTTGCCGTCAATGTGGCGCAGAAAAGCTGGATAGAAACCATCGATCCACTTTTTACCCTCGTCGCCGCTCGCCAGATCGCTGGCGGCAACAATCGCCCCGGCATCTATCAATGAATAGGCTTCGATATCGCCGATCACCGCCATTTGCGGAGCGTTACCACCGCGAAATGCGGTCAGCGCTTTGGTTACGGTGGTGGCATAGTCACCGGTATACACCGGCTGGATACTCACCTCCGGGTGCTGTTTTTGGAAATCAGCCACCAGCGCATCCACGGTGTGGCTGACTTTGCCGCCTACCGCGATGGGATAATACATTTGCAGCTTGACCGGATCGGCGGCGAAGGCCGAAGCAGCAACCGCTAGCATTAAAGCAGAGGCAACGCGTGAGTAACGAATCGCAGACATGATTTTCCCTTCAGCAAATGACAATGGTTAAACGGCGTATTTTTTCTGTGCAGTAAACAACTGTTGTTCAGCGGCGAGGCAGCGCTTACCGCTCTCGCTGTGGAACAGATATTGTCGAGCGGCGGACCACTGCAATCCCACTTCGCTGCCGTCGCTGAAGCGCTGCATTCCCGGCACTTTAACCGTCAACGGCGGCTCAATGCCCGGCAGCACGCACACCAGCAAGGTATCGGCACCCATATATTCAGCGCTGATCACCCGTGCAGTCAGTGCCGCCTGTTGCGGCGCCATCAGCTGAATATCCTCAGCGCGTAATCCCAGGCTCAGCGTCGCTTCGCGGTATTCCACCACCGGTGCGGTGAGATGCATCAGGTAGTGATGAGATCCGTTGCGTTGCAGCGGCAGAATATTCATGGGCGGCGCGCCGATAAACTGCGCGGCGAAAATAGTGGCGGGTTGGTTATAGAGTTGGTCCGGCGTGCCGTGCTGTTCAATGCGGCCATCATTGAGCAGGATAATGCTATCGGCCATGCTCATCGCTTCGGTCTGGTCGTGCGTGACGTACAGCAAGGTTAAACCGAGCTTCTTCTGCAGCGCGCGGATTTCACGGCGCATGCTTTGCCGCAGCTTGGCATCAAGATTCGATAGCGGCTCATCCATTAAGCACAGCGTGTTATTGGCGATGACCGCTCTACCCAACGCCACGCGTTGCTGCTGTCCGCCGGAGAGCTGCGACGGCAAGCGCGCCAGCAGTTGATCCAACTCCATCAGCTTGCTCACCTCATCCAGACGCGCGGCATAGGTCTGCTTGTCCTCCCCCCGCGCTTTCAAGCCAAACAGCAGGTTCTCGCGCACGTTGAGGTGCGGAAACAGCGCGTAGGATTGAAAGACCATGGAGAGCTTGCGCTGCGACGGCGGCAGATGCGTGATGTCAGTATGGTTGAAGTGGATCGCGCCCTCATCGGCGGTTTCCAGTCCAGCAATGGTGCGTAGCAGCGTCGACTTACCGCAACCCGATGGACCCAGCAGCGCCACAAAGCTGCCTTCTGCCGCCGCAAAACTAATATCATCCAGGGCGATTTTCTCGCCCCAGGCTTTGGTGATGTGATGAAGCGAAAGGTGGCTCATGCATGCGCAATCCAAAAATCAGAATGGCGGTAAGCTAGCGGAAGGAAATGAAGGATTTATGTCATTGCGGTGACTGCGCGGTTAAACAGATGCGCAATCAATTGCGCCGCTACAACGATCTGCACGCCTTGGTAGCGGCGCGAGTCATCGCGCTCTTGGGATTTTTTACGGGTTAAAATAGTGCTGCTTGAGTATCTCGGCGCCATCATCAATCGCTTTCAGCAGGATCTTTTCGCTGGTAACAGCGTCGCCTGCCTGTAGCGCGTCCAGTAAACGATCATAGTTGTGATGCCCGTTCACGACTTCGGTGGGCTGGGGATAGAGATAGTTAAAGCACGGCCCAATTTGCACCCACAGCTGTTCGATGAGCGCCTCCAGCGTCGGCATTTGCGCGTAGCTGTACAAGGTAAACCGAAACGCACGATTGGCTTCTAACGCCGCTTCCGCATCACCGCTCTGCTTGGCCTGCATAAAGCGCGCACAGAGTTTTTTCAGCTCGGTAATCTGTTTTTTCCCCACAAATGGCGTGGCGGCCTTCACCGCTAAACCTTCAAGCTGCTTACGGATTAGCGTAATTTCATCATAACGCTGGCGTGACATTTCTGGCACCAGAAAGGCCGCGGCGGGCGTGGCATCCAGCGCACCGGCAGAAACCAATCGCAATAACGCTTCACGAACCGGCGTGATACTGGTGCCGAGTTGGGCAGCCAGATCGCGCGTCACCAGCCGTGCGCCAGGTTTGAGCTTGCCGACAATCAGCGCGCTACGCAGCGACGATTCCACCTGCGCGGTCAAACTCATCCGCTGCGCTTTATCCATTTCGATCATAGGTTAAGAGCCTTTTACTGGAATCCGCAAATGGTAAGTTATTTTTAATGTTTTATTGCCAACATCACAGATTATAGGATATATCATGTATTACAAATAAGCACAGTCTTGATTCTGGCAGTATCCACTCTTTTCACTACCTTGCCGTTGGCAATTTTGGGAAACGTTATGAGACTACCTGCAGTGAAGTTTGCCACCACCGCGTTGCTATTTGCTCTGATGCCAGCCGTACAGGCAGCAGAACTGACCATTGGCCAACCTACGTCCGCCACGGCGATGGATCCCGGCTTTCTCAAAGAATCTGCCACGCTGGTAGACAATATTTTCGATACCTTAGTGCGCCGCGCTGATGACATGTCATTACAGCCGGGCTTAGCCACTGAGTGGAAAGCAATCAACGACACCACCTGGCAATTTACCCTGCGCCAGGGCGTGAAATTTACCGATGGCGAGCCGGTCAACGCCGAAGCCGTAAAATTCTCCATTGAGCGTATTTTAGACCCTGCCAATCACGCCCCTACCATCTCTTATATCCGCACCATCAAATCGGTTGAGGTGATCAACGATTATCAGCTGCAGATCCACACCAACGGTCCGGATCCGCTGCTGCCGACGCGTATGAGCCGCTATCCGGCCTACATCGTGCCGCCTGCGTATGTGAAAAAAGTGGGTGCCAGCGAGTTCGCGCGCAAACCGATTGGTAGCGGCGCGTATAAGCTCGATAGCTTCATCCCGGACGAAAAAGTGGTGATGGTCGCCAATGAAACCTACTGGCGCGGCAAACCGGCCATCGATCGCGTCACCTGGCGCCCGATTCCTGAAGCCACTGCGCGTCTCACCGCGCTGCTGACCGGCGAAGTGCAGCTGATTGAAAGCGTACCGGCCGATTTAGTGCCCGCGCTGAAAAACCGCCCTAACGTCGAGCTGGAGCAGGTGAAAGGTGGCGGGTTAACCATTTACCTCGGCCTTAAAGATGATGAGAAACCGCTGAGTGATGTGCGCGTGCGTCAGGCATTGTCGCTGGCGTTGAACCGCCAGGCGTATACCCAACAGCTGCTGCACGGTTTCGGCACGCCAACCGGCACCATGGCCGGCGCCAATGATTTTGGTTACCTGGCAGTACCAGCCAGCGCGCAGGATGTGGCTAAAGCCAAATCGCTGCTGGCAGCCGCCGGTTACGCTAACGGCTTCACCCTGCGCTTCCAGGCACCGCGCCGCTACATTGCCAGCGCTGATGTAGCGCAAGCCATCGTGCAGGATTTAAGTGCCATCGGCGTGAAAGCCGAGCTGGAAGTGCCGGAGTGGTCGGTTTATACCCAGCAGGTGGCGTCGCAAAAACAGGCACCGATGTACATGCTGGCGTGGGGCTCAACCCAGACGCTGGATGCCGATGCGGCGCTGTTCCCGATTCTGCGCAGCGGCGAGCCCTATTCCACCGTGCATGATGCCGAACTCGACAAGTTGCTCGATCGCAGCCGTCAGATTGTCGATCCCGCTGAACGCAAAAAAGTGTTAGAGCAGATTCAGCAACGCGTGGCGGAGCAACAGCCGCTGCTGCCGCTGTATCGTGAAGATACCTTGTATGCGCACAGCACCTCGCTCAATTTCAAAGGCCGCGTCGATGCCCGCATCCCGCTGTTTGATCTGAGGCTGAAATGATCTCGCCGGGCACCGTGCTGCAGCGCCGTCCGCGCCGCCTGATTTACGGCGATGCGCTGATTGGCTCTCTTTTGCTGATGGTGGTGATTGTCGCGGCGCTAATCTCTCCCTGGCTGCCGTTGCCCGATGCATTAAGCAATAACCTGAATGAGATGTTCTTGCCGCCGGGCAGTTCCGGCGCGCAAGCCACTCACTGGCTCGGTACCGACCAACTTGGCCGTGACCTGTTATCGCGTATTCTCTCTGGCACCCGATTGTCGCTGCTGGTGGTATTAGTCGCCGCCGCGATTGGCGCGGTGATTGGCGTGGCGCTGGGGATGATTGCAGGCTATGCCGGCGGTTGGGTTGATGCGCTGATCATGCGCTTGATCGACATCCAGCTGGCGGTGCCGTTTATTCTGTTAATTCTGTTGGTGATTGCGCTGATGGGCGCATCGCTCACCAACATCATTGTGATTATGGGCTGCACCAGCTGGGCGATTTATGCCCGCGTGGCGCGCGCCAAAACCTTAGAAATTCGCGAGCTCGAGTACATCCAGGCGGTGCGCGCCATGGGCTTCTCGCCGCTGCGCGTGCTGCTGCGCCATATCCTGCCCAATCTGCTGACGCCGCTGGTGGTGTTGCTGACGCTGGATATCCCGCGCCTGATTGTGCTGGAAGCGTCGGTGGGCTTTCTTGGCATGGGTATTCAGCCGCCGACGCCGACGCTGGGTAATCTGATCGGCGAAGGCCGCTCGTATATGCTGTTGTCGCAGTGGCTGGTGCTCTATCCCGGCCTGGTGATTGCTGCGCTGGTGATTGGCTGCAACCTGCTCGGCGATGCGCTGTTACGCCGTACGCACACAAGGCTGGATTAAGATGCTGAACATTCTGCTCAATCGCCTTGGTCAATCGGTGTTAGTGCTGCTCGGCGTTTCGCTGCTGATTTTCTTTAGCCTGCATATGACGGGCGATCCGGCGGCGCTGATGATGCCGCCCGGCTCTAGCCAGCAGGAGATTGATACCTTTCGCCACAGCATGGGCTTTGATCGTCCGCTGATTTGGCAGTACAGCCACTATCTCGGCGGCGTGCTGCACGGCGACTTTGGTGAATCGCTGCGTTACAGCCAGCCGGTGCTGGCTTTGATTGCCGAACGCTTACCTGCCACCGCGCTACTGGCGGTGAGTGCGCTGGCATGGAGTTCACTGCTGGGTTTACTGCTGGGAATTATCAGCGCCCTGCGCCCGCACAGCCTGTGGGATTTGGTCTGCCGCCTGCTCGCATTTTCCGGCCAGGCGATTCCGGTGTTTTGGCTGGGATTGCTGCTGATTTTGCTGTTTAGCCTGAAATTACAGTGGCTGCCCTCCAGCGGTTACGGCACCTTCGCCGCGCTGGTGATGCCCGCGCTGAGCCTTGGCGCCTTTTACATGAGCGCCGTGGCTCGCCTGACGCGCGCCAGCCTGCTGGACGTATTGCAACAGGATTATATCCGCACCGCGCGCGCCAAAGGGCTCAGCGCCTGGCGCATCGTGGTGCGACATGGTTTACGCAACGCGCTGATTCCGGTGATCACCGTGCAAGGCATGTATTTCGCCTCGCTGCTCGGCGGTGCGTTGGTGACAGAAATTATTTTTGCCTGGCCGGGCATTGGTCGTCTGGCGATTCAGGCGATTCAAAACCGCGACTTCCCGCTGGTGCAGGCCATCGTGTTACTCGCCGCGGTGGTGTTTGTGGCGATTAACCTGCTGATCGACCTGCTCTATTTGGTGCTAAACCCGAGGATTCGTTTATGAGTCGCCTTGCTGCCACCTTAGATCTGCTGAGTGAACTGACGCGCTGGCCGAGCGTGGCCGGTCAGCTCGCCGCACAGCGCGGCTTAGCCGCCTGGCTGGAACAGTGGATGGTGGAGCAGTTGCACGCCACGATCGTTTATCCGGTGGCGTCGCAAAACGACGACGCTCCACCGCTGGTGCATGTACGCATCGATAACGGCAGCGACAAAACCGTGGTGCTGTACAACATGTACGACGTGATGCCTGCGGATGATGCCGGTTGGGATGTGTCACCGTTTGTCGGCGGCGTTTGTCACTGGGATGACCTCGGCGCGGTGTTTGTCGGGCGCGGCGCCGAGAACAATAAAGGTCCGGTTGCCGCGCTGCTGATCCTGCTGCGTGAGCTGCAGCAGAATCAGCAACTCGATTTCAACATCGAAATCCTGCTTGAGGGTGAAGAAGAGATAGGCAGCGGCGCGCTACGGCGTTATCTGGCGCAGCAGCCTTGCCCGATCGCCCCCGCCGAAGCGGTGCTGTTCCCGTCACTGTGCGAATACGGCGGCGGCGCACCGCGGGTTTACCTCGGCTTTACCGGACTGGCTTCCGGGCGTCTGAGCGTAACCGGCGGCGACTGGGGCGGACCGTCTTCAGCGATTCATGCCAGCAATGCCGGCTGGATCGCCAATCCCGCGTGGCGCCTGGTGCAGGCATTGCAGGCCATCGCACCGGCCGAACACAGCGGCGTGCTGGCGTGCAGCACGCCCGATGATGAAGCGAATCCGCTGCTGGCGAGCTTAGCCGAGCGGTTCAGCATCCATGACGAACTGCGTTTTCGTCGCAGCCAGCGCCTGATGATCGAAGGCGACACCCTGAGCTGCCTGCAAACGCTACTCGGCAGCGCGGTATTGACGCTGGCCGAATTGCACAGCGATCCGCCAGGCGGACGCGGTGTGATTCCGTTTCGCGCCAGCGCCGAATTAGCTTTTCGCATTCCGCCGGGCTTCGATCAGGACGCGATGCTCGCTACCGCTCAGCAGCGCCTGGCGCAGCCGGATTTAGCCGGTAGCGAACTGCAGCTGTTCGACCGCTACCCCGGCATGCGTTTTAGCCGCCACGCCAGCGGCGTGGATGCACTGATCGCCAGCTATCAAACGCTGGGTGCCGCTCCGCAAATCTGGCCGTGGGCACCGGGCTGCGCGCCCGCCTATGCCTTCGCCGCCGTCGCGCCCGCCTTTCTGATCGGCGGATTAGGCCACGGTGGCAACGCACATGCCGTCAATGAGTTTGTTACGCTGGCAGGACTGGAACGCTTCCAGCAATCCATGAGCCTATGGCTCACCGCATTCAATGATTCGGCCATTGGCCGGGTCGCGCCACACCAGGGAAACACCGCAGTACATAAAAATACAAGGCTATAAAAAATGAAATCAGTTGAAGAGTTTGAACGCGTTCCGCTCGGCTTCTTCCCCACGCCTCACGAGCCGCTGCCGCGGCTCAGTGAGGCACTTGGGATTACGCTGACGATCAAACGCGATGACTACAGTGGCTTCGGCGGCGGCGGCAATAAAGTCCGCAAGCTGGAGTACCTGATGGCGGAGGCCTGCAAAACAGGCGTCAATGTGGTGATCACCACCGGCGGGCATCAGTCGAACCACGCCCGCATGGTGGCCGCCGCGGCGCGCAAGTTTGGCATGCGTCCGGTGCTGGTGCTGCGGGGCAATCCGCCCGCCAGCTGGCAAGGTAATTTGCTATTGGACAAGCTGTTTGGGGCCGAGGTGCAGTTCCTCGACCCCGACGGCTACTTCACGCAGATTGAAGGTGCGATGCAGGCGCATGCTGATGCGGCGATCGCCCAGGGTGAAACCCCAATGATTATTCCGCTGGGTGGCGCTACGCCACTCGGCGCGTTGGGTTATGTGCGGGCAGTGGAAGAGATGGCGGCGCAGCTGGCACCGAGCCAGACGCCCGCGCCCGACTTCATCGTCGCTCCTACCGGTTCCGGCGGCACGCTGGCGGGACTGCATGTCGGTACGCGCAACTATTGGCCTGAGACCCAAGTGATTGGTGTAAGCGTCAGCGCCAAAGCCGACTGGTTCCAGCCGCGCATCGCCAGCATGGCGCAGGATTGTGCCGATCTGCTGCAGTGGCCGCAACGGTGGCAGCCGGACGACATCTGGATTGAAGATAGCTACGTGGGTCAGGCGTACGGCGTGCCGTCGGACGGCGGTATCGACGCTATCTACAAACTTGCTCAGCTGGAAGGCGTATTGCTGGACCCGGTGTATACCGGTAAAGCCATGCACGGCCTGTTCTCGCTGGTGGAACTTGGGCGCATCCCACAAGGATCGCGCGTCACCTTCGTGCACTGTGGCGGTTCTCCGGCGCTCTATCCGTTCGCCGACCGTCTGCTGGAGCAGTAATGGACGCCATGTTGCGGGTGCTGGATGAAGCCACCGTTGCACAACTGGGTGGCGACGATGTTGCGCTGGCGCTGGACGATGTCAAAGCGGTGGTTCGCCTGATGCGCCTTGGCGAGGCGCAGATGCCCGCCGAAAATCACATCGACCTCGGTACGCCGTTGGGTAAAGCCTATGCCTTACCGGCGCGCGTCGGCGGCAGCTACAACGCTGCGGGCGTAAAGTGGACAGCACATCGTCCACAGCGACCGGATGCACTGCCTGCGGCGCTGGCCTTAACGTTAATCAACGATGCGCACAGCGGCATTCCGCGGGGTCTGCTGGCCAGCGGTGCGTTAACCGCCGCGCGTACGGCGGCGGTGAGCGCGCTGGCGCTCCAGCTCGCGGCACCGCGTCCGGTGAAACGCGTGCTGGTGCTCGGTGCCGGTCTGCATGCGCAGGCCCATCTGCGCATGTTGCAACAGCTGTTTCCGCAGCTGGAGCAAATTGGCGTGTGGAATCGATCGCCTTATAAACTCAGCGCATTTCGCGAAGTGCAAATCGAAACCGATCTGCCGCTCGCCTTAGCGCAGCCTTATGATGCGGTGCTGACCTGTACCAGCGCCGCGCAGCCGATTGTCGATGCGGCGGCGGTACGCCCCGGCAGGATTATTGTGCAGGTGGGCTACCACGAAGTCAGTTTCGCCGCGATCAAAGCCAGCAGCAAAGTGGTGGTCGATGCCTGGGGCGACTTCGCCCAGCGCAGCGCTAAAAGTCTGTTTCAGATGTTCCGCGCTGGAGAGTTCCGTGAGCAGGAGGTGGCGGCTGACCTCGCTGCACTGCTACTCGATAACTGGCGTCCGGAGAGGGATGACAGCGTCTATTTCTCCTCCTTTGGCCTGAACGTATTTGATATCGCCCTCGCCGCCCGCGTGTTACAGGCCGCCGAACACGATGAGCTGGGATCGCTGCAGTCACTGTTCTCGGGAGTTCTGCATGATCATTGATGTGCACACCCTCCAGCAGCGCCAGGCGCGCGGCGAAGCGTTTCTGCTGATCGACGTGCGCGAGTTTGCCGACTGGCAACGCGCCACCTTGCCCGACGCGCAGCACTGTAACGTCTACGACTATTTTATTGAGGATTGCAGCGCGCAAGGGTTAGCAGTGATGGCAGCCGAAGCCGCCACCGCGCTGCAACCGATGTTTACCGCCTGGCCCGGCGCCACGCCGGTATTTTTTGAACAGCAGGTGGGCATGCGATCGCCGCGCGGGGCGTGGTTTGCGTGGCTGCTGCAGCGCGACGATGCGCTAATTCTGGATGGCGGCGTGGATGCGTGGACAGCGGCGGGATTCGAGCTTCATCCAGGCCTGGGTTTGAGTCGTTCGGTGGCCCATCCTCCCGCAGCCCAGGTGCTGGCGTGGAATGCCGAGATGGTGTGTAGCCGGGAAGCGGTGTTAGCCGCCGATGGCGTGACGGTGATCAACGTCGATGCCCGTCGCCCCAGCGAATTTGATGGCAGTTTTGTCCACGCCTGCTGTCAGCGCGCCGGACGCATTCCTCACTCTGCCCTGTTGTTTTGGGAGGATGTCATTGCTAACGGCCATTTCTTACCCGCAGCGGACATTGCCGCACGTGCCGCAGCGGCAGGACTGAGTAAAAGTGCCAAACTGCAGGTTTATTGCCATCGCGGTGCCCGCGCCGCCACGGTGTTGGCAGCATTGAAACTGGCGGGCTATCCGCATGTTTCGATCTACGTCGGTTCCTGGCACGAATGGGCCGAACACCACGAACTGCCGCTGTTACACGGCAGCTGAACGTTGCGCTAACGCTTGCTGAATGTCAGGCGCGGCGGCAAGCAGTTGGCGGGTATAGTTGTCCTGCGGATGGTTAATCACGCTGGCCGTGGCGCCTGACTCAACAATCTTGCCGTGATACATCACCACCACGCGATCGCACAGTTGTCGCACCGCGCTGAGATCGTGGCTGATAAACAGCACCGATAATCCCAGCTTGTGGCGCAACGTATTAAACAGCGCCAAAATCTGCCCACGCACCGACAAATCCAGTGCGGCCACTGCTTCATCGGCCACCAGCAGCTTTGGCTCCATTGCCAGCGCGCGCGCAATCGCAATACGCTGACGCTGACCGCCGGAGAATGCGCCCGGTAAACGTCCGGCATGTTCCGCTTTCAATCCCACTAACGCCAGCAGCTCTTTTACCCGCTCATCCACCGCAGCGCCTTTGCGCAGCTGCCAAACGCGCAGCGGTTCGGCAATCTGCTCGCCGACCGTGATCTTAGGATTGAGGCTGGCGTAGGGATCCTGAAAAATGATCTGCGTGTGACGCCTTAAGGTGTGCAGCTGACGGCCTTGCAGATGGCGACCTTCGAAATGCACCTCGCCGCCGTCTGCCGCAATCAGGCCTATCGCCGCGCTGCCCAGCGTGGTTTTGCCAGAGCCGGATTCGCCAATCAGCCCGACAATTTCTCCCTGCGCAATCGACAGATTGGCCGGATGCAACACGGTTTGGCGTTTGGCCGGCCACAACGGCAGACGGCGCGGTAGCGGATAACTTTTGCAGATATCGCGTAATACCAGCAGCGGCGGCTGTTCCTGCGGTTTGATGGCGTCCGGAATGTGCACCGCCGAGGCAGCAATCAATTTGCGTGTGTAAGCATGGGTCGGTGCGCCCAGCGTGCTGAGCACCGCGCCCTGCTCAACCAGTTGCCCTTGCTGCATCACGCATACGCGATCGGCGTAGCGCGCCACCACCGAAAGATCGTGGGTGATCAACAGGATCCCCATGCCCATCTCCTGCTGTAGCTCCTGCAACAGCGCCAGAATCTGCGCCTGAATCGTGACATCCAGCGCGGTGGTCGGCTCATCGGCAATCAACAATTGCGGCTGACCGCTGATGGCGCTGGCAATCATCACGCGTTGCCGCATCCCGCCCGACAGCTGATGAATATACTGGCGCGCACGCTGCGCCGGATTGACGATACCAACGCGATCCAACAGCGCAATCGCTTCCTGCTGCGCCTGTTTCCAGCTGAACTGGCGATGGCGCACCAGCACTTCGGCGATCTGCTCACCGATGCGCAGCGTAGGATTCATGCTGGTCATCGGCTCCTGAAACACCGTAGCGATGCGGCAACCGCGCAGTGCCTGGGTTTTACGTGCGTCGAGCGGCTCGCCATTGAACACCACGCGACCGGCACTCTGCTCCACGCCGGCAGGCAGTAAGTTCATCAGGGCCAGCGAGGTTAAGGTTTTACCGGAACCCGACTCACCGACCAACGCCAGGATCTCCTGCCGATCGAGATGGAAAGAGACGTTGTCCACCAGCAGGCGCTGATCGTGAGTGTGCAGCGAGAGATGTTCAACCGACAGTAAGCGGACGTTATTCATCAGGCAGGGATTCTCAACAGGGAAAAATACAGGATATATCCTGCACATAAGGTGAACAAGACCGTTAGGTTATGACACTGCGCGTTGCGGAATAAGCCTGTTTGCTGGCAGGCAAAGCGCGATGGCGCCTCACCTAAACCAAAATGAACAGAAATTTGCCGCTACTGCGACAAACTCAAAATCGTGCGGATGTTCTGCGCGGTTGTCGCAATAATATCAATCGCGCCGGTACGCAGCGCGCCGAGGATCGCCATCGCTTTGGTATTTTCGGCGGCAATCGCAATCACGCAGGGAATTTTGCGTAACTCTTCAATACTGAGGCCAATAACACGGTCGTTCATCACCGTATCGACGTGCTGCCCCTGCGAATTGAAGAAGTCATAGCCAGCGACATCGCCGGTGACGCCCTGATTGACGCTGGCATCGATGATTTCGTGCGGCGTAAACCAGCCGAGTTTAACCATGTAGCTGTTTTCGTTCATGTCGCCGATCCCCACCAGCGCCACATCCGCTTTGCGTGCGCGGTCCAGCGTCTCTTTGATGGTGCCGTTTTGCATAAAGGCATCACGCAGTGCCCGATTCTCAACATAGGCGGGCGCATACAGCGTTTCGCTGATGCCGCCAAACTTCTTCGCCATGCGGCGGCTGATGTGATCTGCGTTGATGGCATCGCCCGGACGATGGGTGCCGCCAATACCGCTGATGAACAGGCAGTTGCGCGTCGGGACCTGGCCGGGATAATCGGCGACAGCGGCGACATTACGTCCTTGCCCCACGGCGACAATCGCGTCGTCTTTTAGCGACTGCGCCAGATGTGACGACACCAGCGCGGCGACCTGACGTCGCTGCTCGTCCTGATCCGGCTGATCGAGCGCAATCAGCGCACGCTGCAGCTGCGGGAAGCGATTTTGTAGCTGTTGTTCAAGACGCGTACTGAATACCGGATGATAACGCACGTTAATTTCGACGATGCCCTCTTCACGAGCGCGCTTCAGTAATCGGCCGACTTTGATACGAGAAATCCCAAACTTACGCGCAATCTCCTCCTGGGTGATTTCGTCCTGATAATAGGCGACGGCAATTTCCGTCAGCAGCTCGGAGTCCTGAGAAAGCGTGTTTTTTTCCATCCGTAACCTGTCTTGTTTTGTGATATCTGAATGCTCAGATTTTCGATTGTGCAACCGCACATTCCGTAGCGGCGCAATTTATTGCGCGATAAATCGCGCCGCTACAGAATGTGCGTGCTGCAAGTAGACTTTGGCAGGGAGTTATATCATTGATACGACTCGCTTCGCCAGACAGCAGCGCCGCGAGTCGTAGGACGCGTCACGCTTAGCGCTTGATCGCGTCGATTTTCAGCATTCGGGCAATCACGATATCCAGCTCTTTCTGATCGAAGATTTGCTTCCAGTCTGGTTTCACAATCTTTTCGCGACCGTACTCCATGGCGATCATGCAGGCATCTGAGAACGGGTTGGTGGCGCGGAACGCCACCGCCAGCGCGATCTGAATATGGCCGTACAGCATCGCTTTGGCCGCCTCTTCCGGTACGCCGCTGTGTTTTACGGTTTCATCCAGCGCTTCTTTCATAAATGCGCCGACCATGCAGGCGACGGTCTCTACCAGCGTCGGCTCCAGATACGCCAGTTGCGTTACGGTTACCCAATGTACTTGCTCAACCGGGCCGTACATCACGCTGATCACCTTACTCAGCTCGGCTTTCTGCTCATCAGAACCGCTTTCATAAGAAGCCGCGACATGCTGAACGGCTGCAATGCCGCCGAACGCATCGGCATGCTCCTCTTTGGTGTAACGCTCAAGGAACACTGACGGATGGCAAGGATGCGCTACCGCGTATTCGATGCTATCACGATGGGCGATCAGATTAGCGTACGCCGCTGCCGGGTCCAGCGTCAGCAGAATCGCGCCCGGTTTCATCTGTGGAACCACGCCTTCAGAGACTTTGCCCAGCACGATATCAGGCACCGCCAGAATCACCACATCACTCAACGGCACCACGGAGGCGGCATCAGAGAGTTCGCGGCCCTGGGCGCTCACCTGCTCTTGTGCCTTCGGCGAGTTCTCACAGTAAAATACCTGGTAATCGCTTTTCTGGAAGTTGGCAGAAATACGCATACCCATTTTGCCGCCCGCGCCAATCACGGTGATGGTTTTCAGTTGCACGCTCATGTTATTACTCCTGATCTTGTTTACTACGTAAGAATTCAACGGTGCGGCGAGTCCATTCGGCTTCTCGCTCGCAGGTTACCGCGGCATCGTCCTGCCATGGCAACCAGTGTTCGACGATTTGGTTAATGCCTTTATCCGCCGGGCGCACGCTGGCGATCATCCGGTCGTAATCCAGCAAGCCTTCGCCCATCGGGCAGCCGGCAAACGTAAAGCCAACCCAGCCATCACGGCGCGTAAAGGCAAAGTCTTTGATGTGCAGATTGCCGACGCGCGCGGCGGTGTTGGCGATCACCTGCTCAGGTAACTCCAGTCCGGCGACACAGTTAGCGGGATCGAGACACACCGCCAGCCACGGCGACAGGAACCGGTTGATCACCGACATCATCGCGCCGCTGTTCACCTGCTCATAGGTCTCCAGACAGAGACGCACCTGCTGGCGGGCGAAATCCGGCAACACGGCGGCAATCAGTTCAGCGGCTTCATCCAGCGACGGGCGATGGTCGGCGGTATAAAACATCGAGCGCACGACCTGTGCATCAAGGATGTGCGCCATATGCAGATAACGCTGCAGATGCGCAGTGCCGAGGCCGCGCGTTCCCAGTTCCAGCGTGATGCCCAGCGCATCGGCCTGCTGCCGCAATGTCAGCAGCTGTGCGTCTGACCAGCTCTCAATCGCCGGATAGTCGCAGATTTGAAACACCGACACATCGAGATCGGCGGTCTGCTGCAGCATCTGCTCCAGCGTCAGCGGGTTGGGCACTTTTGATGACATACGCCAGAAAAAGGCGTAAGTGCTGAGTCCGATACGGCTCATTAACGGCGCTCCTGAGCCAGTTCGCTGGCTTCCTCAATGATGTGTGCCAACGCGTTAGGATCGTGGGCGAAACGGCCAAGGAACAAGCCGTTGACGTCGCTGCCAAGGCGCTGAATCAGTCCCGGCCCGGCGCTGCCGCCGTAAATGACTTTCAGGGTGATGCCCGCCGGCGTGGCCAGCTGCTGCAATCCGGCGCATACCGCGCGGATGTAGCTGTCTGGCGCCGGTTGTGGCGCGCCAATCGCCCATTGCGGTTCGTAGGCAAAGAACACCTCACCTTTTAATCCCTGCTGTGCGGCCTCGGCCAGCGCTTCAGCCAGCTGCTGTTCACACAGCGCGATCGCCTGCTGCGGTTCCGCCTGCTGCTCTTCACCAATACACAGCACCGGCGTTATGCCGTGGCGCAGCGACATCGCCACTTTGGCGGCGATCTGCACTTTGTCTTCATGAAAATGACGACGACGCTCGGCGTGACCAATCTCGGCCAGCGAACAACCTAACTCTTGCAGCATGCTGGCGCTGACTTCACCGGTCCAGGCGCCGTTCTCTGCCTGACACACATCCTGGCCGCCAAAGCGAATCGGCGTGTTGGCAAAGATCTCCGCTACGGCGGGAATCGCGGGATAAGCCGGTAACACAAACAGACCTACTTCGCCGCTTTTCACTGCCGGATGTTCCGCTACGGCAGCCACATCACGGCACCACTGCAACGTTTGCTGATAGCCGAAATACATTTTTAAACTGACGCCGAGCCAGATTTTTGGCTGAGACATGCTTCAAGCTCCTTGTTCCGAGGCACTGTGTTCTTTTAGCAGATCGCCAACGGTATTGACGATTAACGCCAGCGAAATCGCTCCGGCATCTGGCGTACCCACGCTTTTCTCTGCCAGCGGACGCGCGCGTCCCATCTTCGGCACCAGCTGCGCGGTATCCTGCGCTGCCTTGTCTGCCACCTTTGCCGCGGCTAGCCAGGCGTCGGTTAACGAAGCACCTGCGGCGACCGCTTCATTCAGGCTGTCGCTGAACGGCACCAACACATCGACCATGGTTTTATCGCCAACCCGCGCCTTGCCAAAATGCATAATGCCCTCTTTGGCTTCACGCACGCCGGTTGCCACACGCTGTGCGTCTGGCGTCTGACGATCGCCGAGCGCGGTACCGAGCGCGGTGAGCGCCACGCCCCACAACGCGCCGGAGGTGCCGCCGGCTTTATCGGCCCACGCATCTGCCGCACGGCACAGCAAACTGCCGGCACCGGCACCGCGCGCGGCGACGTCACGCGCTTTCTCAACCGCACCCAATACGCCGCGTTCCATGCCAATACCGTGATCGCCGTCACCGGCCACTGCATCAATATCGCCGAGACGCTCAGCGTTACGCTGTAACATTTCCGCCACGGATTCGAGTAACTGCAGCACGCGCTTTGCGCTCTCCTGCGACTCAACCGTTGCAGTTGGCAACGCCTCTTCACTGCTCTCTTCCAGCTCGGCGGCGCTCAGCGGCTCAGCAACCAATACGCTCCCTTTGCGATAGGCTGGCGTATTGGTTGGCGCGCGCCACAGGGTTTCCAGCTGATCGTCCAGCCACATCAGCGTCAGCGAAGCTCCAGCCATATTAAAGCTGGTGACGAACTCGCCGACATCCGGCTCAACCACCTGCAGTTTGGCTGCGTCGAGCAGCTGCGCCACGCGGCGATAGACGACAAACAGCTCTTCATATTTTACCGAGCCCAAACCGTTGAGGATCACCGCCACGCGCTGACCTTCGGCCTGCTGGATGTCGTCCGGCAGTTCATTCAGCAGACGCTCAACAAAGATCTCTGCCAGCTCATCGGCGCTTGGCATGTCTGTCTCTTTAATCCCCGGCTCGCCGTGAATGCCGAGACCGAGCGCCATGCGCCCTTTTTCCACTTCGAACAGCGGATGCGACGCGCCCGGCAGGCTGCAGCCGGAAAATGCCACGCCAAAGGTGCGGGTGCGTTGATTGGCATGCTGCGCCAATTGCAGAACCTGTGATAAATCGTGGCCCGCTTCGGCGGCGGCGCAGGCGGCTTTAAATACGCACAGATCGCCCGCCACACCGCGACGTTTCTCCAGCTCATCTTTGCCTGCGCTGGAGATATCGTCGGTCACCGCCAGCACTTCACAAGGGATACCTTCCGCGCGCAGGCGTTCGCACGCCTGGCCGAAGTGCAGCACATCACCGGCGTAGTTGCCGAACATCAGCAGCACGCCCGCGCCGTTATGCGCCGCTCGTGCCACGTTGTAAATCTGCTGCGCCGACGGTGAAGCGAATAAATTGCCCATCGCCGCGCCGTGTGCCAGACCTTGTCCAACCAACCCGGCGAAGGCCGGATAGTGGCCGGAGCCGCCGCCCACAATCACCGCGACGGTATTCGGCTCGCTGCGCGTGCTGCGCACCACGCCGCCAGCAACCTGACGGACTTTGTCAGCGTTGGCGGCGACAAAACCTTCGATGAGCTCAGCGGCAAAGGCTGAAGGTTGGTTAAACAGGTAAGTCATATTAATGCTCCTGAGCTAAAGAGGTCGGCTGAGACGGCGAGCGATGGCGGTTAAGTAACAGCATGAGGAAGGCTGACAGCAGCATGAATCCACCCACCACGAACATCGGCAAGGCGTAGCTGTTGGTGGCGTCATGCAGCGCGCCGGTAATGTAGCCCGCGGAGAAGCCCGCTACGTTTCCTAAGGTATTGATTAAGGCAATGGCTGCGGCAGCAGAGGCGCCGGTCAGGAATTGCGTCGGTAAGGTCCAGAAGTTCGGCAGTGCGGCGAAGATCGAGCTGGCGGTAATCGCAATCACCATGATGGTGGTGAACGGCGAATCCATATACAGCGCCAGCGGTACGCTGATGCCGCCTGCCAGTGCCGGAATCGCAATGTGCCAGGTTTTGCAGCCGCGACGGGTGGCATCTTTCGACCAGAAGAACATCACCACGGCGGCGATCAGGTATGGCACGCCGGTAATCAGCCCTTTTTGCATCACGTTGAAGGTGGTGCCGAACTGCTGTTGGAAGCCGGCGATGATGGTCGGCAAGAAGAACGCCAGTGCATACAGGCCATAGATAAAGCCGAAGTAAATCAGGCACAGCATCCAGACGCGGCCATTACCCATCACTGAGCGTAAGCTGTGTTTTTGATGGCCCTGCTTCTGCTGATGCTCGGCTTCAAGCTCAGCGGTCAGCCAGGTTTTCTCTTCAGCGGTTAGCCACTTGGCCTGACGCGGTGAATCCACCAGCCAGAACAGCGCGGCGATACCAATCAGAATCGCTGGAATTGAGACGCCCATAAACATCACGCGCCAGCCTTCCATGCCAAACAGACCATGCTGCTGAATCAGTGAGGCGGCTAATGGCGCACCGAACACCACCGTCAGCGGTTGGGCAAGATAGAACAGCGACAGGATTTTGCTGCGATGACGCCCCGGCACCCACATGCTGAGATAGAGAATCGCGCCAGGGAAGAAGCCGGCTTCGGCGATACCCAACAGCAAACGCAGCGTATACAGACCTTCCACACTGCTCACCCAGGTGAACAGCAGCGAGACAATGCCCCAGCTGATCATGATGCGCGCCAGCCAACGACGCGCGCCGAACTTATGCAGCGCCAGGTTGCTCGGCACTTCCAGCAGGATATAACCAATAAAGAAGATGCCCGACGCCAGGCCGAACTGCAGTGCGGTGAGGCCGAGGTCTTGCGTCATGCCGTTGGGGCCGGCAAACGAAATCGCGGTGCGATCGAGGAAGTTAATAAAGAACATCAGCGCCACGAACGGCACTAAACGCCAGGAGATTTTTCTGATGGTGGATTGCTCCACCGCCGTCATTGTTGGTTGTTTCATAACGCACCTCCACGACGTGCGTGAGTGATCATTTCTTTTGGTGGTGTTGACCAAACGCCAAAGGGGCGCTGGCTGCAGGAGTACTGAGAGGTACGGTGTAAATGACACATGTTCGAGTCCTCGATGGGTCTTCTTGTACATTGGTATAGTCATGCGAACATATGAACAGTACACGGATAAATGTGCACACCTCAACTGCAACACGTGAAAGTGTGAGCGCGCTCATGAGATTTGATTTTGGCTACATTATCGGAGTTTTACCCTGATAAGCGCGGGCAGCAGCGCGCGGACGGGGTTTTTACGCGGGATTTATCGGCGACAATCAGGGTTATTCATATGAACAGCCATTGAACATATGATTGTATTTATGGCAGTCTGTAGCTGAACATCTTCTCGCCTGCGGAACAAATGAGCAGGCGTCAATGCATACCCTGCTGGAGTACCATGATGAAAACAATCGCAATTGGCGCCGATGATGCGGCTATCGAATTGAAAAATGTGATTAAAAAGCTGCTGGAAGAGAAAGAGTATGTGGTGACGGACTACACCAATGACGCACAAAACGACCGTCCAATGTACCCGGACGTGGCATTTGCGCTGGCCACGGCCATACAGAAAAATGAGTTTGAGCGCGGCATCCTGTTGTGCGGTACCGGCATCGGCGTGGCGATTGTCGCTAACAAGGTGGAAGGCGTGCGTGCCGCGCAGTGCCACGATACCTTCTCCGCCGAGCGTGCCCGCAAGAGCAACAACGCGCAGATCATGACCATGGGCGCGCGCGTTATCGGGCCTGAACTGGCGAAGAACATTGTGAATGCCTGGCTCGCATCGGAATTCGAAGGCGGCGGTTCAACCGCCAAAGTTGAGAAAATCGGTTATTACGAGCAAGTGTCCCACGCTAAATAAGCGCCGACCTCGCCCCTCTGGAGAACCTTATGTCTACACGCCGGGAAAGAGCCAACGCCATTCGTGCGTTAAGTATGGATGGCGTACAACAAGCCAATTCGGGACATCCGGGTGCCCCGATGGGCATGGCGGATATCGCCGAAGTGCTGTGGCTCGACTTTTTGCAACACAATCCGCGTAATCCAAACTGGGCCAACCGCGACCGCTTTGTGCTGTCGAACGGTCACGGCTCAATGCTGATTTACAGCCTGCTGCACCTTAGCGGCTACGATTTGCCGCTCAGTGAATTAAAAAATTTTCGTCAGCTGCACTCGAAAACGCCAGGCCACCCGGAATACGGCTACACCGCAGGCGTGGAAACCACCACCGGCCCGCTGGGCCAGGGCATCGCTAACGCCGTTGGCTTCGCCATTGCCGAGCGCACGCTGGCGGCGCAGTTCAACCGTCCGGGCCATGACATCGTAGACCATAACACCTACGTGTTTATGGGCGACGGCTGCATGATGGAAGGTATTTCACACGAAGTGTGCTCCATCGCCGGCACCCTGAAGCTGGGCAAACTGGTCGCCTTCTATGACGACAACGGCATCTCCATCGACGGTCACGTCGACGGCTGGTTCACCGACGACACCGCCAAACGTTTCGAAGCCTACGGCTGGCACGTGGTGCGCGGCGTGGACGGTCACGATGCGGACGCCATCAGGAAAGCCGTTGAAGAAGCCAAAGCGGTTTCCGACAAGCCTTCGCTGCTGATGTGCAAAACCGTGATTGGCTTCGGCTCGCCGAACAAAGCCGGCACGCACGACTCGCACGGCGCGCCGCTGGGCGCCGACGAAATCGCGCTGACCCGCAAATCACTGAATTGGAACCACGGTCCGTTTGAAATCCCCTCAGACATCTACGCGCAGTGGGACGCCAAAGAAGCCGGCCAGGCGAAGGAGTCCGCGTGGGACAAAAAGTTTGCCGCCTACGCCGCCGCGCACCCGGAGCTGGCTGCCGAGTTCACACGCCGCGTGAACAACGAACTGCCGGCTAACTGGGCCAGCGAGTCGCAGACGTTTATCGAGCAGCTGCAGGCCAATCCGGCGAAAATCGCCAGCCGTAAAGCCTCGCAGAACGCCATCGAAGCCTTCGGTAAAATCCTGCCGGAATATCTGGGCGGCTCGGCTGACCTGGCGCCAAGCAACCTCACCATGTGGTCCGGCTCGAAGCCGATCAACGAAGACGCGGCGGGCAACTACATTCACTACGGCGTGCGCGAGTTCGGTATGACCGCGATTGCCAACGGCCTGGCGCTGCACGGCGGCTTCCTGCCGTACACCGCGACGTTCCTGATGTTCGTCGAGTACGCGCGCAACGCCGCCCGTATGGCCGCGCTGATGAAAATCCGTCAGATCATGGTCTACACCCACGACTCGATTGGCCTGGGTGAAGATGGCCCGACGCACCAGCCGGTTGAGCAGATGGCCAGCCTGCGCGTAACGCCAAACATGAGCCTGTGGCGCCCGTGCGACCAGGTTGAGTCGGCGGTGGCGTGGAAGTACGCCATCGAGCGCGTTGACGGCCCGTCGGCGCTGATCTTCTCGCGTCAG